>NZ_JAPDFT010000003.1:300000-387692 GCF_025949665.1 Chryseobacterium viscerum
CAGAATTCACTATCTACCCTAACCCGGTAAAAAACAATGAATTATTTATAAAAGGAGAAAATCTGAGCAAAATTTCAAAAGCTGACATCTATGATCTTTCCGGAAAATTGATCGAGACTATTGTTAATCCTTTCAAACATTCAAACAAGATCAACCTTAAAGGTGTGGTAAAGGGGACTTACATCCTGAAAGCAGATAATTTCTCTACTAAATTTATTGTAGATTAATTATTAAAAAATATTTCAAACCAAGGCCGGATTTATCCGGTCTTTTTTTTACTTTTGATATATGGATTCCAATAAAAAATTAGGATTGATAGGAAGAAACATTTCCTATTCTTTTTCTAAAAAATTCTTCGAAAATAAGTTCCAAAAGCTCATGCTGAAGAACTTCTCCTATGATATTTTTGATCTGAACGAAATCAATGAAGTGGAAAACCTTTTTGCTTCTCCGGACCTTTTAGGATTCAATGTTACCATTCCCTACAAAGAAAAAATCATTAATTATCTTGATGAATTAAGTGATGAGGCAGAGAAAATAGGTGCCGTAAACTGTGTTCTTATTCAGGATGGCAAAAAAACAGGCTACAATACGGATGCTTACGGATTTGAAAAGACCCTTCTTTTACACAAAATCCCTTCACAGGACAAAGCATTGATCTTAGGAAACGGCGGCGCGGCAAAAGCCGTAAAATATGCTTTAGATAAACATAACATCCCTTCTATAACTATTGCCCGAAGTACGGAAATCAATTTTGAAAACCTTGATAAAGAAACCGTTGCTGAGCACAGAATAATCATTCAGTGTACACCGGTAGGGACTTTCCCGAATGTTACAGACTGTCTGAATTTTCCTTTTGACGGGCTTTCTTCCGGGCACCTGGTCATCGACCTGATTTACAACCCTAACTATACCCAATTCATCATCAATGCTTCAGAAAAAGGAGCAAAAACAGTGAACGGATATTATATGCTTGAACAGCAAGCAGAAAAAGCTTGGGAAATTTGGAATTTTCAAAAAAAATAACATAAATTAGTGCTTTAATTGGCCTTAAAGCTATATTTAAAGGATATAAACGCCACTCACATAAAAGATTTGCTATGACTACAGAAAACAATCTTTCTGAAAACGAAGAAAAGAACAATCCTAACGAAGTATCTCAGGACACATCAGAAAACACAGTTTCTCATGATGCAAACCCACATGAAGATGATGCAGAGCACCTGGAAGAACATGAAGAGGTAGAAATTTCCCTTGCCGATGCTTTAAAGGAAATGGAAAAAATCATCAACACTCCCAACGCCGGTGAGAATTTCAAAAGATTCAACCTGTTGAAGGAAAAAGCAAGTCACTATATCCATGATGAAGTGGAGGATAAAAAACATGAATATGTAGAAGCCGGAAATCCTGCTGAAAACTTTAGTTATGAACATCCTTCCCAGACTAAATATTCAGCATTGATTAATATTTTCAAGGAGAAACATGACAGCTTCCAGAAAGGACAGGAAGAAGAGCAGAAGAAAAACCTTGAACACCGTCAAAGTATTATTGAAAGACTTAAAAATCTATATACAAGTTCTGAACCGGGAATCAATCTTTTCAAATCCATCCGTGAAATTAAAGAAGAGTGGTCAAAAGCCGGACAGGTTGCAAAATCTGAATTCAAAATTCTTAACAACAACTACTTCCACCACCTGAACCAGTTTTATCAGATGCTGGATCTGAATAAAGAATTTCTGGAGCAGGAATACAGCCACAATCTGGAAAAGAGAGAGCATATCATTGCCCGTGCTAAAGAACTGGAGAATGAACCGGTAATTCAAAAGGCTTTAAACGAGCTTCAGTATCTTCATAAACTTTGGAAGGAAGAAGCTGAGCCTGTTGCAGAGGAATTCCGTGAAAAAACATGGGAAGAATTCAAAGAAATTTCCAACAAAATTCACGAGAGAAAATCTGAGCTTTCCGCATCTATTGAAAAAGAACAGACTGTAAATCTTGAAAAGAAAAACGAGATCATTGCTGAAATCAAGAAACTTTCTGAGCCATCAGAAACTCCTAATCACAACTACTGGCAAAATGCCATCAAAAGAGTTGAAGATCTGCGTTCTGATTTCTTAAAAACCGGAAGCGTTCCAAGAAAATTATCCAACCAAAACTGGAATGATTTCAAAACAACACTGAGAGGTTTTAATACGACGAAAAACAACTATTACAAATCGTTGAAAGGTTCACAGCAAGCAAATCTTGAAGAGAAATTAAAACTGATCCAGACAGCACAGGACAATATGAACAATGAAGAATGGGATATCGCAGTTCCGTTATTCAAAAAGCTGCAGGAAGACTGGAAGAAAATAGGCCACGTTCCAAAGAGCATGACCAATAAAATCTGGGATGAATTCCGTGATGCATGTAACGCATTCTTCAACAACTACAGAGAGAAAAGCAATACTTCTACCGATAACTGGAAAGAAAATTATAAAAACAAAAAAGCGCTTCTTGATGAATTGAAACTGGTTTCCAATGAAGAAGGAAGCATCGAAAGAATTGAACAGATCAAAACTTCATGGAACAACATTGGAAAAGTTCCGAGAGATAAAATTTCAATCAACTCTGAATTCAACAAGACATTAAGAGAAAAATTGAAAATAAACAAAATCAACGAACTTGAACTGAAAGAAGAAGGTCTGTCTGAAAACCAGCTTACTGACAAAGCAAGAAAGATCAAAAACCAAATCTCTGATCTTGAAGCTGAAATTGTAAAACTGGAAAACAACCTTTCTTTCTTCAACAAACCATCAAGGGAGAATCCTCTTTTAAGAGATACTTACAACACCATTGATGAGAAAAAAGCTCATCTGGAAACATTAAAGCAAAATCTTCACAGCATTATCAGCGGAGATTAACAGATAACAAATTAAATAAAGGCGGAGCAAAGCAATTTGTCTTCGCTTTTTCTTTTTATCAATATGAACAACGACGAACTGTATATCAAAAGATGTATTGAGCTGGCTAAGAAAGCCCTTGGCAAAACCTATCCCAACCCTCTTGTAGGAAGTGTGATTGTACACAACGGAGAGATCATTGGTGAAGGATATCATCATAAAGCCGGGGAAAACCATGCCGAAATCAATGCCATCAATTCCGTTAAAAATAAAGATCTTATTCCGGAATCCACCATCTACGTATCCCTGGAACCTTGTGCTCACTTTGGAAAAACACCTCCTTGTGCTTTAAAGATTAAAGAATTAGGATTTAAAAAAGTGGTTATTGGCGCTATGGATTCCCATGACAAAGTGAATGGTAAAGGAAAGAAAATCATTCAGGATGCAGGAATTGAAGCTGTTTCAGGAATTCTTGAACAAGAATGTATTGAACTTAACAAAAGGTTTTTCACCTATCATGAAAAGAAAAGACCTTATATTATTCTAAAATGGGCAGAATCTGGTGATGGCTTCCTGGATAAGGATTTTAAACCGACTGCTGTTTCCAACACATTGGTGAATCAGTTTGTCCATCAGTTAAGAGCTGACGAACATGCCATTTTAGTAGGAACCCAAACTGCTTTAAATGACAATCCAAGTCTTACTGTAAGAAATGCAGAAGGAACAAACCCCGTCAGAATCCTGATCGATTTTGATTTAAAAGTCCCGTCCAATTTCAACATTTACAATAATGAAGCAAGGACATTGGTTTTAAATGCTGTAAAAGAAGGCACCGAAGGATCTGTTCAATTTATTAAAACCAACAGAAATAATTTCCTGCCTGAGCTTATGGAAGCACTGTATAAAGAGCAGATACAGTCTGTCATTATTGAAGGGGGGCGTTTTACACTACAGCAGTTTATCAATGCTGATCTTTGGGATGAAGCCATTGTCATTAGAAATGAAAATCTAAAGCTGGAAAACGGAACAAAAGCGCCGGAATTTAATCATACAGCAGATACCATTGAAAACTTTAGAGACAATACAGTTTCTTTCTTCAGACTAAAATAAAAGCATTTTATCACCAGCAAATGAAATAATTTCTTTACATTAGGTACACAAAAAAAATTACTATGAAAAATTTAAAGAAAGTTTCAAGACAGAACTTAAAGAAAGTAAATGGAGGAAATGCTCCTGAATGCTGTTCATTCTATCCACCATCATTACAGCACTGCTGTGCAACACCATCCAGCATGAGCTGTCCACCGCCTTGGGCAGATGGAACATTCTCTTGTTAGATTTTAATGTAAAACAAAAGCTAATATCATGAAAAATTTGAAAAAAGTTTCCAGAGCCAGCATGAAAACCATTAAAGGAGGTGTTTTTGTAACATGCATACTACCTAATGGACAGCCTACAAGATGCAGAGATAAATGCCCTCAGGATTTTTGCGGCCCAACAAGTTATATGTGCCTGATCCCAATGGATCTGTGCGGAGATGTGATGTAAGAACATTATTTTACATCCCAAAAAATAGATAAGCCGTCAAATTCTGACGGCTTAATTTATGATCATGATGCAGATTACTAAAGCATTTAATATTTTTGCATCATTAAAGCCGGAATATACAATGACGTTTGAATATAAAACCATAGAAAAACCCATAGAAAACACCCTTTTAAAGGAAAAAGGAAGCAAGTTTATAGGATTTGCATTCCCGGTAACCAATGAAAAAGAACTAAAAGGCGCACTGGAAAAAATAAGAGAAGAACATCCGAAAGCTACTCACCACTGTTATGCTTTCAGAATGGGATTAAATGGTGAAAACTATCGTGCCAATGATGATGGTGAACCTTCCGGAAGTGCCGGATTACCTATTTATAATCAGCTGTTAGCAAACGAGGTCACCAATATTCTTGTGATTGTAGTCCGTTATTATGGAGGAACCAAACTTGGGGTTTCGGGATTGGTAAAAACTTATAAGGAATCTGCAAAGATCACATTGGAAGAAGCCCAGATCATTACCCGTGAACTGGAAACAGAGATAGAGATTCAGTTTAATTTTAACCAGCAGAATACTATATTCACCCTGCTTTCAAAATTTGATGCTAAAGTTTTGAATTTCGATGCTAACGAAAACTGCATCCTTACCGCCTCCCTGAAGCTTGCACAAAAAGAAAACATCTCGGAAAAACTCTCCGAGATGCAATATGTTTCATTTGAATTTAATGATTAATCTCTTCTTCCACCAAGAAGCAATGATCCCCAGTAAAGAAGCTGTGCCAGGGACCCTAAGGCTGCTACCACGTAAGTTCTTGCTGCCCATTTCAGGCTGTCCTGTACTCCTACAAATTCTTCTGCAGTTACAGTTCCTGTATCTTTAAGCCATTTCATCGCTCTATTACTTGCATCATATTCCACAGGAAGCGTTACAAAGGCAAAGAGTGTTGTCACCGCAAACATTGCAACTCCAATAGCAAGAACAGTTGTATTTCCATTAGGGTTTTCTATCGTTCTTGATGCAGCCATTACCGCGATACCCGCAATAAGGACAAATTGCATCAGATTGGAACTTATATTAACAATAGGAACCAGCTTTGAACGTAAATTCAGCATAGAATATCCTACCGCATGTTGTACTGCATGTCCGCATTCATGAGCTGCTACTGCCGCTGCCGCTGCATTTCTCTGCATATAAACTCCTTCAGAAAGGTTTACTGTTTTATCTGCCGGATTATAGTGGTCCGTCAACTGCCCTGGTACTGATATTACCTGAACATCATTTATCCCGTTATCTCTCAACATCTTTTCCGCTACTTCTTTCCCCGAAAGGCCATTTCGAAGGTGTACATTGGAATAATATTCAAATTTCGATTTCAATCTGGACGAAACCCACCAGCTCACCAACATTGAAATACCAATAATGATATAATAACCCACCATTTTATATAAATTTTGTGTTTAATTTTACCCATAATGATATAAAAACTGTGCCAAAGTATAAGATATTATTATTTATATTTGTCCTTAAATTACCATCAAAAATTATGTCTAAGGTTTCAATTATTGAAGTAAAAACAGCCGGTCAACTCAAGCAATTCGTAAAATTTCCGATGGATCTGTACAAAAATAATCCGTACTATGTTCCATCCTTTATCAAAGACGAAATGAAAATCTGGGATGCAAATGAAAATCCGGCGTTCCACTATTCCGAATCCAAGCAGTTTCTGGCCGTAAAAGACAGTAAAGTAGTAGGAAGAATTGCCGTAATTATTAACCATAAGGAAGAGAAAGAATTAGACATCAAAAAAGTACGTTTTGGCTGGATAGACTTCATCGATGACACTGAGGTTTCCAAAGCGTTGATTCAGACTGCCATTGATTATGCTAAAGAACATAATATCAATAAAATTGAAGGACCCATGGGATTCACAAATCTTGACAAGGCAGGAATGCTGACAATGGGTTTTGACAAGCTGGCAACAATGATTGGAATTTACAATCATGCTTACTACCCTAAACATCTTGAAAATCTTGGACTAGCCAAAGAAAAAGAATGGGTAGAATATGAGATGAACTTCCCGAAAGTTCTTCCTGAAAAAGTAGAAAAATTCAGTGGCCTGATCGCTCAAAAATATAAGCTCAGCGTTCTTAAATTTAAATCAAAGGAAGAAATTCTCCCTTATGTAGAACCAATGTTCAAGTTATTGGATGAGACCTATAAGCATCTTTCTACTTATACTCCAATTTCTGATGAACAGATCAAAACATACAAAGAGAAATATTTCCCATTCATCGATAAAAATTATGTGATTTGTGTTGTGGATGAAAATCAACAGCTGGTTTCTTTCGCAATTACAATGCCTTCTTATTCTAAAGCCCTGCAAAAATCAAAAGGAAAATTATTTCCTTTCGGATGGTGGCATTTCTTACAAGCCGGCAAAAAGAATGACAGAGCCAATTTTTACCTTATCGGGATTCATCCCGAATATCAAAGACGCGGCGTAACGGCTATTATTTTCAAAGAAATTTTTGTACGGTTTACCAGCATGGGAATTAATTTCGCAGAAACCAACCCTGAACTTGAAGAAAATAAAAGTGTTCAGCTCTTATGGCAGGATTATAATCCGGTAAATCATAAGAGAAGAAGAACCTATTCTATGGAAGTAAATAAGTGATATTGTATTTTGTATAAGTAATAACCGAATCCAGACACAGGAGAAAAAAACGAATAACCGAATGCCAGTTATCAGTTATTGACTTGGAACTTTAAACATTGAATTTTTAAACTCTCAGTCTTTACTCTCGTACCTTTAAACCAAATTCACAACTCCATTTACTTGCTACCTGCCTCCTATAACCTGTTACCTAAAACCTATAAATCCCTATCTTTACATAATGAAACCGCAGCTTATCATTTTCGCTATTTTAATCGCTGGATTTATCAGTTATAACTTCTTTTTTCAGTCACAGGATGATAGAACGAATACCGTCATCAACATCCTTTTTGCCAGTATTCTTTTCGGATACATCTCTTTTATGGCATATTCTGTTCTAAGGAAAATGAAAAAATAAATACAAAACCAATTTTTATTAAATCTGCATATCATTCAGTTAAAATATCTCCAATACATACGATGAGATCTATTTTTGTGATGCAGGGACAAAAAAAGGAGAAAAACACATCAAAAAAAACAATCATTAAGGTCTAATTTTTATTGATTCTAAATTACCGATTTAGCTCATTTTCATCCGACTTTTAAGCTGATAAATTTCATGCTTTCTTGTTTATTCGCTAAATTTGCAAATTGAGATAATAATGCAAAAATGAATTTACCTGAAAGTTATATTCCAATCCTTATCCAGGCTGGTGTAGCAGTAGGATTTGTAGCTGTTTCTTTGCTTGGGGCACATTTCTTGGGGCCACAGCAGAAAAAAGGAAACTCTGTAAAAAACCAAAGCTGGGAATGCGGGATTCCTGTAGAAGGAAATGCTAGAACACCGTTTTCTATCAAGTACTTCCTGACTGCGGTATTGTTCGTACTATTCGATATTGAAATCGTATTCTTTTATCCTTACGCAGTAAACTTTAGAGAATTCGGCATGGAAGGATTTCTTGCTGTACTTACGTTCGTTGCAATCTTCTTCGTAGCGTTTTTCTATGTTTGGAAACGCGGTGCGCTGGATTGGGATAAATAAATTTTAACATTAAAAGATTGAATTTATTTAAGTAATTTAAAGATTGTAAAGGTCTTGTTTTAATCTTTAAATATTTTAATCTTTAAATATTTACTAAAAATGTCAGATAAAAAACCAGTAATAAGAACAGATGCACCTGCTCCCGAAGGATATGAAGGAGAAGGGTTTTTCGCAACAAAACTGAGCAGTGTAATCGGGATGGCAAGAAAGTTTTCACTTTGGCCGTTACCATTTGCTACCTCTTGTTGTGGTATTGAGTTTATGGCTACCCTAAACCCAACGTATGATGCTTCAAGATTTGGTATGGAAAGAAACTCTTTCTCTCCAAGACAAGCAGATATGCTGATGGTTTGCGGAACTATATCAAAGAAATTAGGACCAGTCCTGAAAGAAGTTTATACTCAAATGGCAGAGCCGAAATGGGTAGTAGCAGTTGGAGCTTGTGCTTCCAGCGGTGGTATTTTCGATTCATATTCTGTGCTTCAGGGAATTGATAAAATTATTCCGGTAGACGTTTATGTTCCTGGATGTCCTCCAAGACCTGAACAGATCATTGAAGGGGTAATGCAGGTACAGGCTCTTGCAGAAAGCGAAAGCATCAGAAGAAGAGACATGCCTGAATATCAGAAGTTATTAGATTCTTACAACATAAGCAACTAAACGGAAATGACAAACGAATTTGTATTAGAAGCAATCACAAGAGAATTTCCGGAATCTGTCATTTCAAGCTCAGAACCTTACGAAATGCTGACAATTGAGGTGAAGAAAGAAGATATTAAGAAAATCATTCACTATCTTAAAGATTCATCATTGGAATTTAATTTCCTTACGGATATCTGTGGTATTCATTACCCTGAATTCCCTGAAAAGGAAATAGGCGTTGTATACCATTTGCATAATATGATGGCCAATTTCAGATTACGCCTGAAAATATTCATGTCCAGAGAAAATATCGAAGTAGATTCTCTTACTGAACTCTATGCCGGAGCTAACTGGATGGAAAGAGAAACGTATGACTTCTATGGGATTAAATTTAAAGGACACCCGGATCTCAGACCTATTTTGAATATGGAAGATCTTGGATACCACCCCATGTTGAAAGAATATCGCCTTGAAGACGGTACCAGAACCGATAAGGACGATAATATGTTCGGAAGATAAAAAATATAAATGATTACTGATGATTGGTTCATAATCAATTGTCGTTTATCAATTAATTATATATTATGAAAGATAACTCATTATCTAATATACTAAACCAATACGAAAGTAAGGAACAGATTGACGGACAATTATATACCCTCAATTTAGGGCCTACCCACCCTGCTACTCACGGGATTTTCCAGAATATCTTAACGATGGACGGAGAGAGAATTCTTCACGCAGAGCAAACGGTAGGATATATCCACAGAGCATTTGAGAAAATTTCTGAAAGAAGAAACTACTCTCAGATCACTACCCTTACTGACCGTATGAATTACTGTTCTGCACCAATCAACAACTTAGGTTGGCATATGACAGTAGAAAAACTGATTGGTATTAAAGTTCCAAAGCGTGTAGACTATATGCGTGTTATCTTAATGGAACTGGCAAGAATCGGTGACCACCTGATTTGTAACGGGGTAACCGGAATGGACTCAGGAGCTATTACAGGTCTTACTTATATGTTCATCGAAAGAGAACGTATCTATGATATGTATGAGCAGATCTGTGGAGCAAGGATGACAACCAATATGGGAAGAATCGGAGGTTTTGAAAGAGATTTCACACCTAAGTTTCATGAGTTATTAAAAGACTTCTTAAAAACGTTCCCACCAAGATTCAAAGAATTCTGTACCCTATTGGAAAGAAACAGAATTTTCATGGACAGAACCATCGGTACTGGAGCAATTTCTGCCGAAAGAGCATTAAGCTACGGTTTCACAGGTCCAAACTTACGTGCAGCAGGAGTAGATTATGATGTAAGAGTTGCACAGCCTTACTCTTCCTATGAAGATTTCGACTTTATTATTCCTGTAGGAACTTCAGGAGATACTTACGACCGTTTCATGGTTCGTCAGCAGGAAATCTGGGAATCAATAAAAATCATCAAACAAGCATACGAAAATCTTCCGGAAGGACCATTCCATGCGGATGTTCCAGACTTCTATCTTCCTGAAAAGGCAGATGTATATCAGAAAATGGAAGCATTGATCTACCATTTCAAAATTGTAATGGGAGAAACTGATGTACCGAAAGGAGAAGTGTACCACGCTGTAGAAGGTGGAAACGGAGAATTAGGATTCTATCTTGTGAGCGATGGAGGAAGAAGCCCTTACAGACTTCACTTCAGAAGACCATGTTTCATCTACTATCAGGCATATCCTGAAATGATTACAGGCTCTGTAATTTCAGATGCCATTGTAACGATGTGTAGTATGAATATTATTGCGGGAGAATTAGACGCATAATAATTGTAAAAAGTACCATTGTAAAATGTATTCATGATTTTACAATGATCAAATAAATAAGTCATTAGTACATTGTACATTGTACAATAATACATTAAAAAAAATGAGCGAAACAATAGCTTTTAAACCGGAAAGTTTAGCACAGGTACATAAAATTATCGCAAGATATCCTGAAGGAAGACAGAAATCTGCTCTTCTTCCTGTACTTCACTTAGCACAGAAAGAATTCGGAGGATGGTTAGATGTTCCTGTGATGGATTATGTTGCCGAACTATTAAGTATCCAACCCATTGAAGTATATGAGGTGGCTACTTTCTATACCATGTTTAATATGAAGCCGGTAGGTAAATATGTTTTGGAAGTTTGCAGAACAGGACCTTGTATGGTTTGTGGAAGCGAAAAAATCCTTGACCATATCAGAACCAAACTGAATATTAAGGATGGAGAAACTACTGAAGACGGCATGTTTACATTAAAGCCTGCTGAATGTCTTGGAGCATGCGGATATGCACCAATGCTGCAGTTAGGAAAATTCTTTCATGAAAATTTAACAATAGAGAAAGTAGACGAAATCCTTGAACTTTGCAGACAGGGACAACTTGCTTTAGACTAATAAAGATTTTGAATCCCGGATTTAAAATCAGTTAATTTTTAAAATAATTATAAAAAGCTAACGGCGACCAACCAATAGCTAAAAGCATAATAAACAATGAGTAAAAAACTTTTACTTAAAGACGCACATATAGAAGGTATTCGCTACTTTGAAACTTACCGTAAACAGGGAGGTTATACAGCAGCTGAAAAAGCCTTGAAAATGACTCCTGACGAAATTCTTGAAGAAGTAAAAGCTTCAGGATTAAGAGGACGTGGTGGAGCCGGATTCCCAACAGGAATGAAATGGAGCTTTTTGGCAAAGCCGGAAGGTGTTCCAAGACACCTTGTTGTCAATGCGGATGAATCTGAGCCTGGAACATTCAAGGACAGATATCTGATGGAGTTCCTTCCTCATTTATTGATTGAGGGAATGCTGATTTCTTCTTACTGTTTAGGTTCCAATACTTCTTATATCTACATCCGTGGAGAATATTCATGGATTCCGGATATCCTTGAAGAAGCTATTGAAGAAGCTAAAGCAGCAGGGTTTTTAGGTAAAAACATCCTGGGAACAGGTTTCGATTGTGAAATTTATGTTCAGAGAGGTGGTGGAGCATACATCTGCGGTGAAGAAACTGCATTGCTTGAATCCCTTGAAGGAAAAAGAGGTAACCCAAGATTAAAACCACCATTCCCGGCTGTAAAAGGACTTTGGGAAAGACCAACGGTAGTAAATAATGTTGAATCTATTGCTGCAATAGTTCCGATCATTGATATTACAGGTGCTGAATACGCTAAAATAGGTGTAGGAAGATCTACAGGAACAAAATTGATTTCTGCTTGTGGAAACATCAACAAACCGGGTGTATACGAAATTGATATGACGATCACTGTAGAAGAATTCATCTACTCTGATGAATATTGCGGTGGTATTAAAGACGGTAAAAGATTAAAGGCTTGTATTCCTGGAGGAAGTTCTGTTCCGATTGTTCCAGCTAATTTATTGTTAAGAACAGTGAATGGAGAGCCAAGATATATGAACTATGAATCATTAGCTGATGGTGGTTTTGCTACCGGAACAATGATGGGTTCAGGAGGTTTCATCGTATTGGATGAAGATCAGTGTATTGTAGATCATACCATGACGTTGGCAAGATTCTACAATCACGAAAGCTGTGGACAATGTACTCCTTGCCGTGAAGGAACAGGATGGATGTACAAGATTTTAAAGAAAATCGAGAAAGGAGAAGGAAAAATGGAAGATATCGATCTACTTTGGGATATCCAGAGAAAAATCGAAGGAAATACGATTTGTCCATTGGGTGATGCAGCAGCTTGGCCGGTTGCAGCAGCGATTCGTCACTTCAGAGATGAATTTGAGTGGCACGTGAAAAACCCGGAATTGTCTCAGACACAAAACTATGGATTGGCACATTATGCAGATCCTATCCCGGCTGTTGAAAAGAATGCGTAGGTAAGATGAAAAAATTATTGGTTGTCGGCTTAATGATGTCGAATCTTGTATTTGCACAGAACAAGAAGAGTGATACAGCAACTTATAACAGATCCGTTGAAGAGGATTTGTCATATGTAGCAAGTGAGAAACAACAGATTAAAGCTGAAAAAAAGGAAAAGCCTTTACCATTAAGCAAAAAAGGTCAGGTTTTCGTATTTTATGGATGGAACAGAGCTGCTTATAGTAATTCTGATATCCATTTTACCGGAAACGGGTACGATTTTCAATTGAATAATGTAACTGCACAAGACAGACCTACAAAATTTGGAATTGTCTATTTTGATCCAAGCTGGTTTACTGTAACACAGTATAATTTCAGAATAGGATATTTCATTAAAGACAATTTAGCACTGGTACTTGGGATAGACCATATGAAATATGTAATGGATCAGAACCAGACTGTAGGTTTCAAAGGACATATTTCAGATCCTGAATATGCAGCAATGGTTCAGAACGGGCAAGTGAATCTTGCAGATGAGAAGTTCCTTACTTTTGAACATACAGATGGACTTAATTATGAAAACTTAGGTCTTGAGAAATACAAAAATCTTGTTCACAAGAAAAATATAGATTTAGTATGGTCTTATGGAGCCGGAATCGGATTTATGTTTCCAAAAAGTAATGTAAAGCTTTTTGGTAATGAAAGAAGTGACCGTTTTCACGTTGCAGGTATGGGAACCGATATCAGATCCAGTCTTAACTTGGTTTTCTGGAAAAACTGGATGCTGAGATTAGAAGGAAAAGCAGGATACATCAATATGTGGGATATCAAAACCACATTGAATAATAAACCGGACAAAGCACGTCAGGACTTTGTTTTCGGACAGGTTCTGGGAGGAATTGGATATACATTTAATACAAAGAAATATAAATAACAAAGCCTATTGCTTAACGCATAAAGCTTAAAGCATATCATATGAGCGAAGAAGTTAAAAAATTCAAAATAACTATAGACGGACAGACTACTGAAGTGATGCCTGGTACTTCCATTCTGGAAGCTGCAAGACAAATCGGTGGAAAATCTGTACCTCCCGCTATGTGCTACTACAGCAAGTTGGAAACCAGTGGAGGAAGATGTAGAACATGTCTGGTAGAAGTTTCTAAAGGATCTGAAGCAGATCCGCGTCCTATGCCGAAATTGGTAGCAAGCTGCAGAACGAATGTAATGGATGGGATGGAAGTAAAAAACCTTACTTCTGAGAAAGCTCAGGAAGGAAGAAAAGCGGTTACCGAGTTCTTACTGGTAAACCACCCGCTGGACTGCCCTATCTGTGACCAGGCAGGAGAATGTCATCTTCAGGACTTAGGATATGAGCATGGTGTAGACAGTACAAGAACAGAATTTGAAAGAAATACTTACGAAGCTGATGATCTTGGACCGAACATCAAATTGAACATGAACCGTTGTATTCTTTGCGCAAGATGTGTATTGACAGCCAACCAGCTTACAGAAACAAGAGAACACGGTATTCTTTTCAGAGGAGATCACGCTGAAATTTCAACCTATCTAAATAAAGCTTTAGACAATGACTTCATCGGAAACGTTATCGACGTTTGTCCGGTAGGAGCATTAACAGACAGAACAGCTCGTTTTGCAAGCAGAGTATGGTTTACAAAACCAATGAACGCTTCTTGTAAATGTGATAAGTGCTCCGGAAAGACTGTAGTATGGATGAAAGGTGACGAAGTTGTAAGAGTAACTGCAAGAAAAGACCAATGGGGTGAAGTGGAAGAATTCATCTGTGATACATGTCGTTTCGAAAGAAAAGCATTATCAGACTGGAACATCGAAGGTCCTAGACATATCGACAGACACTCTGTCATTTCATTGAACCACTACGAAAAGCCTAAGGATGAGCTAAGAGTTTTAGACAATCCTATGGCTAAAGAAATCAGTGAAAAAGACGAAAAATTATCATAAATTATAAATTTTAAATTATAGATTTTAAATGAATGCAAAATCTATAATTTAAAATCTAAAATCTAAAATTCAGGATGGATTTACTTACATTTAAACTTATACTTGTACTAGCACTTTTCCTGCTATCGCTTACGATTGCAGCCTACTCTACCTGGGCAGAAAGAAAAGTAGCCTCTATCATGCAGGATAGAATTGGTCCCAACAGAGCCGGACCTTTCGGATTGTTGCAGCCTCTTGCTGATGGTGGAAAGTTTTTCTTCAAAGAAGACTTTACACCGGCCAATGCAGAAAAATTCCTTTTCGTATTAGGACCTGCTTTGGTAATGTTTATTTCATTGATTACGGGAGCTGTTATTCCTTGGGGTAAAAGTTTAAATATTGCAGGTACTTCTTTTGATCTTCAGGTTGCTAACATTGATGTTGGTGTACTTTTCATCATCGGAATGGCTTCAATCGGGGTTTACGGAATTATGATCGGAGGTTGGGCTTCGAATAACAAATATTCATTACTAGGTGCTATCCGTGCTTCTTCTCAGATGATTTCTTACGAATTGGCAATGGGATTAGCGCTTCTTTCTATCATTATGATGACAGGAAGTTTAGACTTAAAAGAAATCACTGAAAGCCAGACTACCGGGAAATTATGGGGAGTTATTCCTTGGGTTTCAGGGTTGAACTGGAATATTTTCTACCAACCAATCGCTTTCCTTGTTTTCTTTGTAGCAGCATTAGCAGAAACCAACAGACACCCATTCGATTTACCTGAGTGTGAATCTGAATTGGTAACAGGATATTCTACAGAATACTCTTCTATGAAATTAGGTTTATATATGTTCGGAGAATATGTGAACATGTTTATTTCTAATGCATTCATGGTAGTTCTTTTCTTCGGAGGATACAATTATCCTGGTATTGAATGGGTAACTCAAAACTGGGGTGAGAACACTGCAGGAATCTTGAGTATAGTAGCATTCTTAACAAAAACTGTAATCGGAATTCTGATCTTCATGTGGATTAGATGGACACTTCCAAGATTCAGATATGACCAGTTAATGCACTTAGGATGGAAAACTTTAATCCCAATGGCATTGGTAAACCTATTAATTACAGGAGCTGTAATTTTAGCGTTTGGAAATTAAATTATCTAAACCTAACAGGTTTTAAAAACCTGTTAGGTTTGTGTGAATATTGAATATTAAAAATTAAGATAACAGACAAGATTAGTCTAAAATCTGGTGTCTAACATCTAATATCTATAATTAAATGAAACTTACAAACAGATCAAAAGTTGTTTCCAATAAAGAAATGACCCTTGCTGAAAAAATCTACCTTCCTGCAATCTTTACAGGGATGGGGATTACATTTAAGCATGCTGTAAGAACCGTGATAAAGGGTGCTCCCGCAGTATATTCGTATCCGGAAGTACAGAAACCAAGAACCACCATCTGGAGAGGCCAGCACGTTTTGAAAAGAGATGAGGAAGGCAGAGAAAGATGTACAGCTTGTGGACTTTGTGCGGTAGCTTGTCCTGCAGAAGCCATTACGATGACTGCTGCTGAAAGAACTAAAGAGGAAAAAGGTCTTTACAGAGAAGAGAAGTACGCTTCAGTATATGAAATCAATATGCTAAGATGTATTTTCTGTGGTATGTGTGAAGAAGCTTGTCCTAAATCTGCAATCTACCTTACTGACAGACTGGTAGACGTGGAAACCAACAGAGGTTCTTTCATTTACGGAAAAGATAAATTAGTTGAAAAAATAAATGAAAGGATTGATATCACGACAAGACAATCCGAGAAACAAAAAAATGCGGTAAAATAATGGATCAGTTTTTATTTTTCTTGGTGGCGTTTTTAGCAGTAGCAAGTGCAGTTTACTTTGTATTTGCCAGGAATCCTCTCTATGCTATTTTGTCATTGATTGTTACGATGTTTTCAATTGCAGGTATGTACATTCTTTTAAATGCACAGTTCCTTGCAATTATCCAGATTATAGTGTACGCAGGTGCTATCATGGTACTTTTCCTTTACATCTTAATGATGCTTAACCTTAATAAAGGAGACGAAAGTAAGAAGAACAATACTTTAAAGTTTGTTGGAGTTTTTACAGCTGGACTTCTTTTAGTAGGTGTGCTTGGAGTTTTCAGAGGAGTACAGGACAACCACATTGTTGTTGAAAATGTAGACAGAGGTATTGGTCTTACGAAAAATCTGGGTAGACTTTTGTTTAATGAATATGTTTTACCGTTTGAGCTTGCTTCCATCCTAATTTTGGCAGGTATTGTAGGCGCGGTATTAATCGGTAAAAAAGATTTATAAAATTATGGGAGAAGTAAATACATTTATACAAAGCATCCCTTTGGACTACTTCATCATTCTTTCATCAGTATTGTTCTGTTTGGGAGTAATGGGAGTATTGCTTAGAAAAAATGCTATTGTGATTCTGGGCTGTGTAGAGCTTATGCTGAATTCTGTAAACCTTTTATTGGCAGCTTTTTCAGCGTATAAAGGCAACGGCGACGGACAGCTTTTAGTTTTCTTCATTATGGTAGTGGCTGCTGCAGAAGTAGCAGTAGGTTTGGCAATTATTGCTATGCTGTATAGAAATACCCGTTCTGTAGATGTGAGTATATTTAATAAATTAAGAGGATAAGAATGGAGAATCTAGTATATGCAATAGTACTTTTACCACTTTTAGGGTTTCTTATTAACGGTTTATTCGGAAAAAATCTTCCAAAAATATTGGTTGGATCTTTGGCTACGGCAATGGTTTTCGGATCATTCTGTATCGCTGTAAGTCTTTTCATGAATTTCAATTCTGAAAGCCAGCCTGTAATCGTAAAAGCTTTTGAATGGTTTAGAGTAAATGGGGTTCAAATCAATTTTGGATTCCAGATTGATCAGCTTTCTTTAATGATGGTAATGATCATCACGGGTATCGGTTCACTGATCCACTTATACTCTATCGGATATATGAGTCATGATAAAGGGTTCTATAAGTTCTTTACTTACCTGAATCTTTTCATCTTCTCTATGTTACTTTTAGTAATGGGAAGCAACTACCTTATCTTATTCATCGGATGGGAAGGTGTAGGTCTTTGTTCTTACCTGTTGATCGGATTCTGGTATACCAACGAAGAATACGGTAAAGCAGCAAGAAAAGCTTTCATCATGAACAGAATTGGTGACCTTGCGTTATTGATCGGTATCTTCATGATTGCTTCTCAGACCAATGCTGTAGATTATCTTTCTGTAGCAGAAAACGCTTCAAAATTTGAATTAGATGGAACAGTGATTATCTTTATCACAGCGAGTTTATTCATCGGTGCTACCGGTAAATCTGCTCAGGTTCCTTTATATACATGGTTACCGGATGCGATGGCCGGACCTACTCCTGTATCAGCGTTGATCCACGCAGCAACGATGGTAACTGCAGGGATCTATTTGGTAGTAAGATCCAACTTCTTATTTACTTTAGCACCTACAGTACAGGGAGGAATTTTATTCATCGGGTTCTTAACGGCTGCTTTGGCAGGATTCTATGCACTACGTCAGAACGACATCAAAAAAGTATTGGCATACTCTACCGTTTCACAGCTTGGATTTATGTTCATTGCTTTAGGTCTTGGAGCTTATACAACGGCTATGTTCCACGTAATGACACATGCATTCTTTAAAGCTTTATTATTCTTAGGTGCAGGTTCTGTAATCCACGCTATGAGTAACGAACAGGATATGCGTTTCATGGGAGGTCTTAAAAAATACATTCCTCTTACGCACGCTACATTCCTTATCGGAACACTGGCAATCTCAGGTTTCCCTTTATTATCAGGGATGATTTCTAAAGATGAAATTTTAGTAGCAGCTTTCGCTAAAAATCCAATCTACTGGGTAATCTTATTTGTTTTAGCGGCAATGACTGCAACGTATATGTTCAG
This sequence comes from Chryseobacterium viscerum, assembly GCF_025949665.1. NCBI lineage: Bacteria > Pseudomonadati > Bacteroidota > Flavobacteriia > Flavobacteriales > Weeksellaceae > Chryseobacterium > Chryseobacterium viscerum. The sequence goes on from NZ_JAPDFT010000003.1 coordinate 318,539, forward strand.
ACTGTATTACCTGACATTCCACGGAGAATTCAGAGGTACTGAAGAACAGAAACACCATTTACACGAAAGCCCGTCTAATATGACATTACCATTGATCGTATTGGCTATCCTTTCTGTAATCGGAGGTTTTATCAACCTGCCACACTTCATCGGTCACGGCCACTATGCTAAACTGATGGAATGGTTAAAGCCAGTTCTTACAGAACAAAGCTACAGCCAGATGGAAGCTACTCTTTCAGGAGTACCTTTCAATACTGAAATGATCTTATTAGCAGCTACAGTACTTATGTTCTTCACTGTATGGTTCATCGTTAGAAATACTTATGTAAGTAAGAAAAAGATGGCTGTTGCAGAGGAAAACTATACCGGATGGGAAAAGCTTTCTGCTAAGAAATTATACGTTGACGAACTTTACAACGCATTGATTGTAAAAACTGTTGAAGGATTAGGACGCGGAGGAAAAATGTTTGATAAGGGTATCTTAGACCGTTTTGTAAACTTTGTAGGTGATGGTGCTGAAGACAGCGGAAAAGCTATGAAGCGTGTACAGAACGGAAATGTAGAGACATATATCCTTATCATGTCTTTAGCTGTGGGAATTATATTAATTGTTAACTTTTTATTACAATAATAATGTCTTGTTTATTATTAACATTATTACTATTACCTCTAGTAGGTTCGGGATTAGTTTTTGCGTGGAAGAGTAATTCCAGCAAATATTTGGCGCTTGGAATCGCATTGGTACAAATGCTCCTTACGTTTTATATACTTTCGGATTTTGATTTTACTCCGACAGTAGACAGCGTATTGCAGCATGAGATCAATTATCCATGGTCACAATTTATGAAGAGCTCTCTTCACTTCGGTATCGATGGGATGAGTATGCTTCTTTTATTATTGACCAACATTCTGGCTCCAATCATTATTTTATCATCTTTCAATGAAAGTGTAAACTACAGAAATACGTTCTACGGACTGATTCTGTTGATGCAGTTTGGTCTTGTAGGAGTGTTCACTTCTTTAGACGGATTGTTATTCTACATTTTCTGGGAAGTAACTTTGATTCCAATTTGGTTCATTGCCGGACTTTGGGGACAAGAGAATAAAAGGTTCGAGTTTACTACGAAATTCTTCGTATATACATTCGTTGGATCATTATTTATGTTAGCCGGATTGATCTATGTGTACAACCACTCTGCATCATTCGCTTTAACAGATTTATATAATGCTCAGCTGAATGAAGTACAGCAGACTGTGGTATTCTGGTTTATTTTCTTTGCATTTGCAGTGAAATTACCAGTATTCCCTTTCCATACATGGCAGCCTGACACTTATACCTACTCTCCTACTCAGGGATCCATGTTATTATCAGGGATCATGCTGAAGATGGCAGTGTATGGTGTAATGCGTTATTTGCTTCCAATTACTCCCCTTCCGATAGCAGGAATTTCAGGACAGATCGTAATTATTCTTGCCATTGTAGGAATTGTTCACGGTGCATTGATCGCTATTATCCAGACGGATATGAAGAGAATCATTGCCTATTCATCTTTCTCTCACGTAGGATTGATGGTAGCAGGGATTTTTGCTTCTGCAGTAGTTACTCTTAGAGGAACTTTCAATGTAGAAGGTGCTGAAGGAGCTTTGGTACAGACTTTCGCTCACGGTATCAACGTAGTAGGACTATTCTACTGCTGTGATATTTTATACAAAAGATTTAAATCAAGAGACATCAGACAAATGGGTGGTTTAGCTAAAGTAGCTCCTAAGTTTGCTGTGTTGTTCTTGATCATTATATTAGGTTCAATGGGAGTTCCATTAACCAATGGATTCATCGGGGAATTTATTTTGTTGAAATCTGTTTATGATTTTAACGGAACAGCAGCAGTAATTGCTGGTCTTACGGTAATTCTTTGTGCTGTATATTTATTGAGATTCTATGGAAAAGCAATGTTTGGAGAAGGAGATCAGGCAGTTTTAAGTACAGCAAAAGATTTGTCAGGAGTAGAATTTTCTGTATTGGCAAGTTTAGCGGTTTTTGTGATTTTACTAGGTATTTTCCCACAACCGGTAATCGACATGGTGAGTAGTTCGGTGAAGTTTATCTACCAATCAATGGTAAGTTAATTTGATATTTTAAGAAATGAGTGTTTTAATTATTGTTTTCCTAACGGCAGTTATTGCGTTATTTTCAGGAGTTTTTGAACAAGGAAAATTCGCAAGATACATTGGGATTTTGGGATTAATCATTGCATTGTATGTAAGTTTTATGCCGGAATGTTCGTTCTTCGATCATTACAAGCATATGTATGAATACAGTGACAATACCGCATTATTCACTAAAATATCAATCGTAACAACTTTATTGTTATTTTTCCTGGGAGGTTTTGCTTTCAGCAATCACAGAAGCCACCAGTCAGAATTATACGCATTGATGCTATTCGCATTGTGTGGAGGGATCATCCTTTTCGGATACCAGAACCTGGTGACGATGTTCTTGGGAGTTGAAATCCTTTCTATTCCATTATATGTAATGGCTGGAGCTAACAAAACTGATCTGAGATCCAACGAAGCTTCTATTAAATATTTCCTTATGGGTGCGTTTGCAACAGGTTTCTTACTGTTCGGGATTGCGTTTATCTATGGAAGTGCAGGAAGTTTTGATCTATACAAGATTCATGATTTTGGAGTAGCTAATTCAGGGAATGTAATGTTCATTTTAGGAGTATTACTGATTCTTTGTGCATTGGCATTCAAAGTTGCTTTAGCACCTTTCCACATGTGGAGTCCTGATGTATATGCAGGTTCTCCTTCATTAATCACAGCTTTCATGGCGAGTGTAGTAAAGATCTCAGGATTCTTTGCGCTATTCAGATTGATGACGCTTGGCTTCGCTGGGGTAACTCACGAGTGGATCAATGTTTTAGGTGTATTCTTAATCATTACTTTACTTTTGGCAAACGTTATGGGTCTTGCTCAGACGAATGCAAAAAGAATGTTGGCTTACTCTTCAGTTTCTCATGCAGGATATATCGGATTGGTATTCTTCGGAATGACAAGCCTTTCTACTTATAACCTTGCATTCTATTTATTTGCTTATTCTTCATCTACAGTAGGTGTTTTCATGTGCCTGATCTGGGTAGAAAAGTTAAAGAGAGAAACATCTTTCGGAGCATTCAAAGGATTGGCAAAAACTGAACCTTTATTAGCAACAGCAGCAGCAATCTCTATGCTTTCAATGGCAGGAGTTCCGCTAACAGCGGGTTTCATGGGGAAATTTGCTTTATTCTCCCAGGCTATGAACGGTGCAGCTTTCTTAGTATTGGTGGCTGTATTAGGGTCTGCCCTGTCTATCGCTTACTATTTAAGACTGATTATCGCAATGTTCTTCTTTAAAGAATCTACATTCAAATCATCAGAAAAAGTAACATTGACTTACAACATCATTGCAGTAATAATAATTGCTCTGATTATCATCCTTGGGGTTTTCCCGGATCTGTTTGCAAGAATGTTCGGATTGTAAAATCTGAATTTTAAGATATAAAAAAGCACAACTTTTCAGTTGTGCTTTTTTATGGTTAATACTTTTCATATTCAAATAAAAACAAAACAGGAAAATTGATTTGATTCATCATACTGATGATAAAATTTATTAATTAGTAATCCAATAATCTGTCTTACCAAAAAATATCAATAAATTATAAAATACATTGCAAAATTTCCGAAGGCACAAGTAAATTATATACAATAAAATAAAATTTTCACCCTGCCGATATTCTCCTTTTTTCATAACTTTACTTTAAATTTCAGCTTTGGCTAATCTCTATAAAAAAGACTCTCCTTTTCAGGTTTATATTTCATTCAAAAAATATTTGGATGTTCTGGAGCATATCCGACATAACGACAGACTGGAATATAGAGTCAACTATGCAGAATCTTTGATCGAAAGCATCAGAAATTTTAAAGAGCTCAGAGAAGGGTTTCAGGATACTGCCCTTCTTGAAAAACATGAAGACCTCATCAGGGTGCTTCTTGCAGATCTTTTCCCAACCGGGCTTACCAAAAATGAGATAAAAGCGGCAAGTATTCCTCTTTCAAATATCACTTTCAATTACACCGAAAGGTTTAAAGATATTCTCAAAGATGCAGGAAAAGACTTCGAAATAGAACTCAGAAATATTTCAGATAATGAGTTTTATGTATTTTGCTGCTGTCTTATTCTCCAGAGCTATTTCAAAAAAGATATTAAAAGTACAATTCCTTTCTATTATGATATCCCCAACAAGCAGGGGATTATGAAACATTATAAGATTACAGTCAATTCAGATTTTACGGAAATTGCCCCTACAGAAGATGCTAAAATCCCATCTGATGATGTTCTGGATATGCTGTTGGAAAACCTGGATGATTTTAAACTCTGGAAAAAACATTTCCCATCGCAATCCTGGATACTAAAAGGATTTACCATTATTTCACTGGTAGACTGTACGTCTGAAGTAGCCCTTTCTGACCTGAAATCAAGCATGATTGAGATTGATCCCGAAGATTTGAATCCCAATGAAAATCTGACTGAAATTTTCAAATCCTATTTTGATGTTCCGGAACTCAGCTTCGGACTGATGACTTTCAACAAAAAAGAACAGAAACTGGATAAACTTCCAATTTACGACAGTCTTCTGACCAATCATATCCTCGATTTCTGGATCAATGCTTTTGATGAAGAAACCCGTAAGAACACTTTTAATAATTTAAATCATAATTCAAAACCAGTAGTTGTTTCAAATGTAAATAACCTGGACGAAAATGTCAAACTGCTTCCTTCCTTCAGTATTTTGAAGGACAATAATGTCAACAGCTTCATGGTAATTCCTATCATGAAAGATGGCGAGCTCCTTGCGATCATGGAATTCACCTCTCCTATTGCCGGCAGTTTCAATGGTTTAAAGCTCAAAAAATTAGAGTTTTTTACCGATATGGTTCTTTTTTCTTTAAGCAGATTCTACTTTGAGAAAAATTATCAGATAGAAGCTATTATCCAGCGTGAATATACTACCATTCACGACAGTGTGGTGTGGAAGTTCAGGAATGAAGCTGAAAAATACTTCACTGCATCACTGGGGAAAAAAATATATACTTTAAAACAGATTGCTTTTAAAAATCTTACTCCGCTATTCGGGGTTTCTGATATCCGTTCTTCTTCAGAGAAGCGTTTTAATCTGATGCTGCAGGATCTTAATCAGCAGATTGAATGGCTGAATGAGATTTTTCTACTCACCAATTCCGATTCAGAAAAATTCTTACTGGCACTGGATATTTTTGAGAATGAATTAAACAATGAAATCAAAGCGGATACGGAACAGCGTTTTCAAAGATTATTAAGGGAAGAAATTCATCCTTTTTTACAGGGGAAACTGGAAGTAAGAACCTCCAGAGAAATAAAAGCAAAGATCAAAGATTATTTTTCACACATCTTTGCCCCTACAGATCTGTTTTATCATCACAGAAAAAACCTGGATGATTCTATCACTCTGGTCAACCGAAAACTGGCAGATTTACTGGATGAAAGCCAGATAAAAGCGCAGGAAATTTTCCCGCACTATTATGAGAGATTTAAGTCTGATGGTGTGGAGCATAATCTGTACATTGGTCATACTATTGCTCCTGAACTGCATTATACCTCAAAAGTTGTCCACAAACTGAGATACTGGCAGCTGAAAACCATCTGTAAAATGGAACTTGAGTTCCAGTCGTTCAAAAGAAATCTTCCTGTACAGCTGGATATTGCTTCATTGATCTTTGTGTATAATGAAAAAATAGACATCCGTTTCCGAATGGATGAAAAACGCTTTGATGTAGATGGAGCTTACAATTCCTATTACGAGATTATCAAAAAACGTCTGGATAAAGCACATGTGAAAGACTCTTCAGAACGCATCACTGCTCCCGGAAAAATCACCATTGTATATTTCGGAATGGAAAATCAGAAAGAATACCTCGACTACATTTCAAAACTTCAGAAGAAAGGAGTATTACAGTATGATATAGAATTTTTGAAAGTAGAGGATCTCCAGGGAATTACCGGATTGCTGGCGCTGAGGGTTTCTTTTACACTTCCTGAGGAATAGAATAAAAACAATTTCTAATCCACAAAATAAGTATCCGGCTTCTTCAGCTCTCCTTGAGGAATTCCTGCCTGTTCAAAAATAGAAAACTCAATTGTGCGGCAAATACTGTTCAGGGCAAGGTCATTTTCTTCTTCACCAAAAGGTTCACCAATCTCCTGAATAATGGCATCCAGAGCGATAAAGGTATAACTGATCAACAAAACAATTAAAGGCATCATCCACCCCAAAGAATCTACTAATCCGAAAGGAAGCCAGAAGCAGTAAAGATATACAGTACGATGCAGAAGGACGCTGTAAGCAAATGGTAACGGAGTGTTATAAATTCTCTCGCATCCTCCGGAAATATTAGAAAACTGGTTCAGCTGATGATCCATAGAGGTCATTACAATGGTATCAATATTTCCTTTTTTATTCTGTTCGTTCAGCCAGTCTGCAATAAATCCAAGAATAATACTGGGAATAAATTTTTTATTCTTCACCTGTCCCAATTGTTCAGGAGAAAGAAGTCTCTCAAGGTGTTCTGTTCCGGATTTATCTCTTAGCTGAAAGTTCAACGACCAGGAAAATGCAGAGATAAGCTTAATGATTTTCTGTTTTTCTTCCTGAGCTCCGGGAGAAGAATCATTCACTAAGGATAAAATCTGTCTCGTCAAAGATCTGGTTTCAATGACAAGTAATCCCCAAAGCTTCCGCCCTTCCCAGAAACGGTCGTAGCTCGCAGAATTACAGAACCCCATAAATATAGCAAGAGCCAATCCTATCAATGTAAAAATCGTAGGATTCAGATGCACTTTATAATCAAAGATTCTCCCTTTGAAAATATAGATAGCCAGGGAAAACAGCGTAATGATACTAAGCTGAACAACAATTTTCTTTAATACAGAACCTCTCCATATAAATAACATTTTCAGCCAATTCGTTCGCTGTCTGACTATCATTTGTGTATATTTTTAATTAAAGACTAAGAAATGCATACCCAAAAGATAAAACGGAAATAATAATCCCTGCCATAAAGATCTTATAAGTGATGGATAAAAGCTTGTACTTCCTGTCCAGAACTTTCCCAAGATAATACAGGTCTTTTACCATAGAATCATAAATATAGTCTCTGTCTTTGATAAGGTCTTTCATCGCATTGTGATAGTCATCAAACAACATCTGCTGAAAGTTTCCGAAGAACAGCAGGTTTACTTTTCTGTTCACAATATCCTGAGCTGTAAATGTTGTTTTGGTTACATTGGGTTTTGTGGACAAAATAGCAAATATAATGGTAAATACACTTGATAACAGCAATATGAAACTCGGAAGAATCAGATGTGAATTTTTAGGAGCATCTAACTTCGGAACCAATACAGAAAGACAAACGGAAATAATGATTGCATTTACAGATAAAAGGATATTGGCCTTACTGTCTGCAATATCACTCAGTCTGGTATGGTTGTTAAGTGTTACTCTGAACAAAGTATCTACACTTCTGTCCGATTTTTCTTTTTCCTTTTTGCCTTCTGAGTTTTCCTTTTTATTCTCTTTTTTTTCTTCTTCTTTCTCCAGCTTCTTTTCTATCTTTTTAATGTTTTTCTTTTTCAGAGGTTCCCAGTTTTCTTTAGCATAATCCGTATAAAAAGTATGCTTGTTTTTCAGCATATCCAGATTTCCGGCATTCCATTCTTCATTAGAAAAACATTTTACATTGGTAAGTTCCCATTCTTTTCTCAAAGCATCGGAAATATCGCTATAATCGTGACCTGCAAAATGACTGAAATCAGCATCTTTTACAATCTTTTCAAGCAAATTCTGAGGTTCATAATGTATTTTCGTCGCCAGAATCAGTTTTTCAACATCCGCGATATAATTTTCGGGATAATTTTCCTGCTGTAGAAAGGCTTTCATCACCTCCACACTCCTCTCTTCATGGTTCAGGGCACACTCTATATACCCGGTATCATGAAACCATAATGCTACGAGTACTTTCTCCTGATCCTCTTCTGAGATAGGAGTATTTTTCATGATTTCCTCAGCCTTATTGACCGTATAGGCAGTATGGATAAAATTATGGTAAAAATATACCGAAGATAACTTATCTTTGAATAAGATTTCAACATAATTTTTAGCTTTTTGTAGAATGCTCATTCCTGAATTTTTGTTAATGTAAATTTATGAATTTATCCTTTAAAACTCATCTAAAAAATACTTCTATTGTTCTTCGAACCGTAATGTCTGCAGGAGTCCTTTATTCCTGTGCTACCTATAACGTACAAAAGGGCAAAAACTTATTTGAAGTAAAAGATTCTGAGATAAAATCTGAAAACGATTTTAAACTTTTTCTCATTGGAGATGCAGGAAACGCAGATGAACCTCAGGCTCAAAAAACACTGAGTTTACTGAAAAGCAAACTGGATTCTGCAGACAGCAACTCTATGCTGATCTTTTTGGGAGACAATATCTACCCAAATGGTATGCCCAAAGAAACAGATAAAGAATATGCCTCAGCTAAAGACAAACTGGAAAATCAACTTGCCATAACCAAGAATTTCAAGGGAAAAACATTGGTAATTCCCGGAAATCATGACTGGTACAACGGACTGGAAGGATTGAACACCCAGGAAGGGCTGGTAAAAAAATACCTTGACGACAAAAAAGCCTTTCTGCCTAAAAATGGATGTCCAATTGATGATATCAACGTTTCTAAAGACATTAAGCTTATTGCTGTAGATACGGAATGGATTATTGCAAACTGGGACAATTACCCCGGAATCAATAAAAACTGTAATATCAAAACCCGTGAGGATTTTTTCACAGAGTTTAAAGATCTTATCATTAAAAATCAGGGTAAAAAAATCATTGTTGCTTTACACCACCCTATTATCAGCAGCGGAACCCATGCAGGCTTTAATTCTGCAAAATCACATCTTTTTCCTTTAAAAAGTAAGATTCCTGTTCCCGGTGTTGCAAGTTTAATCAATATATTAAGGAGTTCTTCCGGAGCCAGTCCTGAAGACATCAATAACCAGCATTATGCAGATCTGGCCAACAGACTGAAAAGCATTGTTCAGGATAAGGAAAACATTATTTTCGTTTCCGGACATGATCATAATCTTCAATATCACGAAGATGGAAACTTAAGACAGATCATCAGTGGTGCAGGTTCCAAAACAGACCCGTCTACCATTATAGAAAAAACAGATTTTTCTTACGGAGGAAGCGGTTTTGCTATTTTAAATTTCAGAAAAGACGAAAGTACAGATGTTGAGTATTTTTCTACAAAAGATGCACAGCTTCAAAAACTGACCCATATTTCAGTAATTTCTAAACCGGATGTATTTGTGAATAATTTTCCAAATTCTTTTCCACAGACATTCTCTTCCACCATCTACCCGGTACAGCTTACTCAAAAAAGAAAATTTTACCGCTGGCTTTGGGGAGATCATTACAGAAACTATTACGGAATTCCGATTGAAGCTCCGACCGCCAATCTTTCTGAATTAAACGGCGGATATATCCCTTTCAGAGAAGGTGGAGGAAACCAATCTAACAGTTTACGTTTGAAATCTACAGATGGACAGGAATTTGTGATGCGTGGAGTGAAAAAAAGCGCTATCCGTTTTCTTAACAATATGGCTTTTACAAAAAGTACATTGGGTGAAGAACTCACAGATACTTTTCCCGAGAAATTCCTATTGGATTTTTATACCACCAATCATCCGTTTACTCCGTTTACGATTGGAAATATGTCAGAAAAACTGGGTATTTTCCACAGTAATCCAAAACTGTATTACATTCCTAAGCAGCAGGCTTTGGGAAGATATAACGAGAATTACGGAGATGAAATGTATATGATTGAAGAACGTTTTTCTTCTGACCCTAAAACACTGGCTTATCTCGGCAATGCAAAAGATATCGTTTCTACTGATGATGTATTGAAGAACCTCAGCAAAAGCAATAAATATTCTGTTGACAGAGAATCCTACATCAGAGCAAGATTATTTGATATGCTTATCGGAGACTGGGACAGACACTCGGATCAGTGGAAATGGGCAGAATATGAAATGGGTGATAAGGTAGTCTACAAACCTATCCCTAAAGACAGAGATCAGGCATTCAGCAAATATGACGGAGCTGCATTTAAGCTTATTATGAATGTTCCGGCAATCCGCCATATGAAAACCTTTACAGAAGACATCAGCAGTGTCAAGTGGCTTGCTATGGAACCCTATCCAATGGATCTGGTCTTTTTAAAAGGGTCAGATCAGACAGAATGGGAAACACAGGCAAAATATATTCAGGAACACCTTACTGATGCAGATATTGATGATGCTTTCCATAATCTTCCAAAAGAGGTACAGGATGATACCATTGCTGAAATTCAGAGAAAACTGAAAGTAAGAAAAACAAAACTTCAGAGCTACGCCGCTCAATACTATGATGTATTACAGAAAAAAGTATCTCTGGCAGGAACTGTAAATCCTGATAAGTTTGTCATCACCAAAAACGGACATTCTGTTCTGGTACAGCAATATAAACTGGGTAAGGATAAAGATAAGAATGAGCTAGTTTTTGAAAAAAACTATCATGATTCAAAAACAAAAGAACTATGGATATACGGACTTGAAGATGATGACGTCTACGAAGTAACAGGAACGGGAAATCCAAAGATGAACATCCGGCTGATTGGTGGATATAATCATGATACTTATAATGTTGCAGATGGAAGGAAAGTGAAGATTTATGATTTTAAATCTCAGAAGAACACTTATAATGCCGGCAATGCAACCAAAAACATCACGGATGATTATGACATTAACAGCTATAATTATAAACACCCGAAATACAATTCTTTTGCAGGATATCCAAATTTGGACTACAACCCGGATGATGGTGTCATTGTAGGTGTTCTGGCCAATTATACAGTTAATAATTTTATCCGTGATCCTTATACCCAAAGACACAGCTTAAAAGCCAATTTTTATACTGCTACTGCAGGATTTAGCCTTACATATAAAGGAATATTTAAAAAGGCAATCTCAGGTTGGGATTTCAATCTGGATGCATTTTATACTACTCCAAGATTTTCTCAAAATTTCTTTGGATTGTCCAATGAAAGTGAATATGACGAAGAAACTACAGAAAGAGAATACAACAGAGCCAGAATTTCAAAATTCAACTTTGCGCCTTCTATCTCTCAGAAGAGCTGGATGAATCTGAGTCATCAGTTTCAATTAACTTTTGAAGATAATAAAGTCCAGCGAAAAGCTGACCGTTTCATCAACCAGTCACCGGACGTAAGACCAGGCGTATTTGACAGTCAGCAGTTTGTAGGAGCCAATTATACATTTGGCTATAAAAATGCTGATAATACAGCTTTCCCTACTCTTGGGCTGGAATTTATGCTTAATGCTGATTGGAAAGCAACTCTTTCTGACTTTAACAGAAACTTCCTGACTGTAAAAGGAAAGCTTGCCATTGATCACAGAATTGATAAGAAAGGAAAATTTGTTTTTGCCAATTCCAGTAACGTAATGTGGATTAATAATAACAATTTTGAATTCTATCAGGCAGCGGCTATTGGAGGGAATAATGGTATGAGAGCTTTCAGAAATGAGAGATTCTCAGGAAGATCTTATTTTACCAATAACTCAGAAATACGATGGGATTTTGGGAGAGTAAGAAACAATATTATTCCTGCAAATATGGGAATCCTTATCGGATATGATATTGGCCGTGTATGGAATGACAATGAAAATTCCAGAAAATGGCACCAATCTGCCGGAGCGGGTGTTTGGTTAAGCATTGTAGAAATGATGTCTGCAAGACTGAATTATTTCTATGGCTCAGATGGTGGAAGACTTTCTGCAGGGATAGGAATGAAGTTTTAAGCATTATAATTTTGAGAAAAGCACAAAACACTGTTTAACAACATATTATAATTAATCATTATTGAATATCTAAAAAATTTCAATTTTAATTAAATTTAATAATTCTAATTTTCAGCTTACATTTTTCATTAATAAAACAAATATGGCTTTTAAATAAAAGCCATATTTTCAGCAATATAGGTCAACGTTACCCATAGCTCTATATGTTTATCAATTCTTTAAAAAAAGGACATTTTAAAAACATTTTATATTTGCTGCAACAAAAAAATCAACAGATGATGAAAAAAAAGCTATTGTATATGGCATTATTTGTTATGTTTATTCATATAAATGCACAGGTAGGTATTAAAACACCAACACCACAACATACATTACACGTCAACGGTTCTCTACAGGTTGTTAAAGACCTGAATGTAGGTGGCGATGACAGAACAAAAGGAAACTCAGGAAACAAAGGTGAGGTACTCATGTCAAACGGAGCCGGAAATACTCCGGTTTGGAAAACAATTGAATCTGAAAACTTCTTAAAAGTAGTGTATGTGGGAAATAAAACAGATATCAGCCCATCCAGTGGCAGCTATACAGGAACACACTCTACTCCGGTCAACACTCATGAAAGTTATTCACAAACCTATGTTTTTAACGTGAGTAATAAGATTGATACAGCTTATCTGACCTATAATTCAACAACAGGACTTTTTACAGTAGTAAAACCCGGGTTTTATAATATTGTTCCTTATGCAACCTATGATCTTAATTTAAATCCGTCAGGACAAACTGCAGGAACAGCTAATTCTTATATCCAAAAAGTATCGCCTACCCTTACAACACTTGCAGGAATATCCACCGGACACGGAGAACGTACTACAGGATTGAATCATAATCTTTCATCCATTAATTTTTTTAATACGGGAGAAACCTTCAGGATACGCTGCCGTTATACTCAGGATTTCAGATTGTCAAGCGGTAATATTCATATTTCTTACCTTACTCCATAAACAGTAAAACAAACGTCAATCACTTCAATAACATTCATATATTCAAAAACCCCACAGAAAAATCTGTGGGGTTTTATTTAACATTTATGTATTGGATAAAAGTTTAGTTTAAAGAAAAAGTATATACATTTCCACCTTCATCCTTCCCTTTCTCATCAGCAATCATTACTGTTTTATCATCAAGAAAAACAATAGCTTCCTTCTGTGAGTTATGATTCAATGGAATTTTCTGAATTTTAGCAGAGCTGAAATCGTTGGCAGTAAAACCTGTAAGAACGTGAACATTTTTATGTGTCAGCAATACAATTTTATCTTTCGTACTGTTGATGGTAGCTGAAGTGATGGCCGCATCATTATAACCGCCCTGAAGTTTTAATGTTCCTATTAGCTTTGCTTCAAAATCACCTTCTTTATTAGGCACTTGGAATACAAGGAAAGTCCCGTCAAAACCTTTGCTCCTGTTTTTAGTGAATAAATAAAAATTCCCATCCATTTCTACAAAAGCTTCGCAATCGTAGAACAGCTTCGATTTTTTTGGTGGAAATTCCGTCTGACCCTGATAATGGAATTTTGTAGTCTGAACAACCTGGGTAACGGTTTGTCTGCTGTCTTTCAAATCTGTTTTTAAGATAGCCAGATCCTGTCTGTTATTATCATTATTTCCAAAATCTCCGATATAAATATTGCCCTGAGAATCTGATATGATATCTTCCCAGTCTGTATTTTCAGCATTTTCTACCGGTATTTTTGCCACCATATCACCTTTATCACTCAGACCATATATTGCATTTTTATTTCCTCTGTCTTCTATCACCCAGATTGTTTTCTTATCTTTTGACAAAGTAATTCCGGAAACTTCCTTCAACTTTTTAGGTAGTGAAAACTGGACTTTCAATTCATCCTCATTAGACGGAGAATTCTGAGCTTTTGGATTGCAGCTCAATAAAAGCAAAGCAGGTAAAATAAGAAAACGTAACATATTTATTTTTTATTTTTTTAATTGAATGTAAGAAGCATTAATTGTTCCAATAAAGAGCTATGAAAGCTTTTTTGCTCTCTCCCAAAGAACATCCATTTCTTCCAGAGACATATCTGCCAATTTTAAATCCTGTTCTTCAGCAAGTCCTTCCATTTTTTGGAATCTTGAAATAAACTTAAGGTTGGTTCTTTCTAAAGCCGAATCGGGATTAATCCCTGAAATCCTTGCATAATTAATCAAAGAGAAAAACACATCGCCCAGCTCCTGTTCTTTCTTATCCAGATCGGTTTCAGCATGAAACTCCTGAATCTCTTCATCTACTTTTTTCCAGGCATCTTCGGCATCATGGAATTCAAAACCTATTCCTTTTACCTTATCCTGTATTCTGTAGGCTTTTACCAAGCTCGGTAAGCTTTTCGGTACACCTCCCAAAATAGATTTGTTTCCTTCCTTTAATTTTAATTTTTCCCAGTTTTGCTTCACTTCTTCTTCATCTTTCACTTCAACATCTCCATAAATATGAGGATGACGGAAGATCAGCTTTTCATTAAGGGAATTGATCACATCTGCGATATCAAAACTTTCTTTTTCTGAACCAATTTTAGCATAAAAAACCAAGTGAAGTAAAACGTCACCCAGCTCTTTTTTTATCTCCTGCAGATCATTCTGTAAAATAGCATCGGAAAGCTCATAAGTTTCTTCAAGGGTAAGATGGCGAAGCGACTCTAAAGTCTGTTTCTGGTCCCACGGACATTTTTCACGAAGATCATCCATGATATCCAGTAATCTTCCAAAGGCTTCCAGTTTCTCCTGTTTCGTATTCATAAGTATTGGGAAATTCAATCTTATACAAATGTAAGGGATATTTTGGGTCTGTGGTAGAAGTTAGCGTTGAAAGTTGAGAGTTTATAGATATGAGGTACGAGTTACGGGGCGCGAGATTCGCGTTTAATGTTTAAAGATAAAGACGAAATTTGAACTCAGCAGAAAATTTCCCTAATCCCCATCATCTGCTACCTGCTACCTAAAACCAAAAGCCTTGTCAGGAAATTCCCGACAAGGCTTTGTATTTTTAATTCAGAACTGAATTATCCTTGTTTTCTGTGCGTACTTTTCGGAGCTGATTTTGCAGCTGAAGTAGCTTTTACTTTTGGAGCAGCTGGTTTCTCAGCTTTTGGAGCTTTTTTAGCTTCTTTTTCAATGTTTAGTTCCTCTGCAGGCTCTCCATCCAAAGTTTCAGGTTCTGCCTTTACAAAACTTTCAGGAGTAATATATCCTGCTTTGTGAAGAACATTGTACCACTGAGCCAATTTCTTGATATCAGAAGAATATACTCTTTCTGTATCATAGTTAGGAAGAGATGCCAACATAAAATCTTTCAGATCTGCATCAGAAGATTTGTGAGAAATAGTTTCCTTATAGTCGTTGTTTTTAGCAATATTTTCAAATACTTCAAACAAAGGAACTTCTTTTTCAAATGTAAACATGGCAATATTATCCAACAAACTTACCTGGCTTGAGTTTCCAATACTTACTTTTTTCTTACTGGTAACATCTTCAATGATGAATCCGTTTCTTAATTGAGAAACTAATTTGTAAAGTCCTGGTTTTCCAGAAATTGAAATTATTTTTTCTAACAGCATAATTTTATTTTTTGTAAATTCTGCAATCAGCTCTAAGCTTTTTGCTTTATATTATTTCTTTTATCCTTGTTTAAATTATTTTGGAAATCTCATTTTGTAACCAATGTTTACGTCACCCTGAGAGATTTTTGTCAGTTTACCTTTTACCAGTTTCTTTTTCAGAGCACTCAGGTGGTCAGTAAACAGTACCCCTTCAATGTGGTCATATTCATGCTGAATTACGCGGGCTCTAATATCGGAAAAAGTTTCTGTATGTTTCACAAAATTTTCGTCATAATATTCAATAACGATTGTACCCTTTCTTTTTACATCTTCTCTTACATCCGGAATAGAAAGACATCCTTCATTGAACTTCCATTCTTCACCTGATTCTTCAAGAATTCTGGCATTGATGAATACTTTCTTGAACTCTGCCAATTCATCTTTAATATCTTCGTAATCCTCATCTTCGGCAAGAGGTGTCACATCTATTATAAATACACGGATATCCAAACCGATCTGAGGCGCTGCAAGACCTATGCCATTTGCGCTGTACATCGTTTCGAACATGTTATCTATCAGTTCCTGTAATTCGGGATAATCTTTATCTATATCTTTTCCCACTTTTCTCAAAACAGGATCCCCAAAAGCTCTTATCGGTAATATCATCTTAATCTTTGTTCTAAAAAATTCTGCAATATGATGGTTGCACTTACTTTATCTATTAATCCTTTTTCCTGCCTCTTTTTTTTGTTTTTTCCACTTTGGGAAATAAAAAATGAAGCCATTTTGGAAGTAAATCTTTCATCAAAACGATGAACTGCAATATCCGAAAATTCTTTTTTAAATTCTTCAATGAATCTTAAAATATCGGTTTCTACTTCCGAAACGTTTCCTTTCAAATCTATGGGAAGCCCAACCACTACTTCATCTACCTTATTTTCACTGAAATATTTTTTTAAAAATTCCATTAAAAAACGGTTCTCTACAGTCTCCAGCCCACTGGCTATAATCTGCATATCATCTGTTGCAGCGATACCACAACGAGCCTTTCCGTAGTCTATTGCAAGGATTTGTCCCATAAGTCTGCAAATTTAGTAAAATTTACTGATTTTATTCATAACGCAGTTTTTTTATATAAATCATGTTTTATTCCATTATTTTTTTTATAATTTTAATCTTCCAAAAAACAATTATATGAAGAAACTCATCCTCGTAAGACATGCAAAAAGCGACTGGCCGGAGGAAACGGAGGACTTTGACAGACCTTTGGCAGACAAAGGTTTGACAGACGCTATGCATATGTCCAGATTCCTTAAAAACAATAACATTTCCATTGATCACTTTGTGTCCAGCCCCGCGGTACGTGCACTGAATACATGTAAAATTTTCAATCAGGCTTATCAGCTTAACTGTTCTACTGATGAAAAATTGTATAATCCTTCGGAAAGAAGTTTTGAATCTGTAATTTATGATCTGGATGACACCCTGAATTCAGTTGCTTTTTTCTCTCACAATAATGGAATTTCCAATTTTGCCAATTCTATTTCTGAAGATATTTTTCATTTCCCTACCTGCGGAGTCGCTGGTTTTGAAGTAGACTGTGAATCCTGGTCCGAATTTGATGGTGCCAAAAAGAAACTTCTGTTCTTTTATGAACCAGGGAAAATATAACTTCATTTCATTATTTTTTATGTCACAATACTTATCCTTCTTTTCTCATGTCAGAAACAGAAGAAATTTATTTTGATCTTAAGCAGAACTTTCCCTTTTCACAGCAAGTTCCGAATCTTGTACAATAAACCAACATTTCTTTTACCGACTGCATATTTCCCTCCTCTGGAGGGGTGGCAGGTTTTAGCTAAAGCCATTATCGTTGTAAACATAAAAAAACGGGCTAAAGCCCGTTCCTATTGAATATTTTTTTGATATTATTATTTTCTCTTTAAGTCCAGATCATCAAAATCAAAACTGAAATCTGTCACATCAGAAATTGCCTTCAATCTTGCAGATTCTGCCTTTCCGTTTTCGTCATAACTGAAAATAATATAAGCATCTGCATCATAGCTTCTGTCATCCCATTTGATAATGAAAGAATTGTTGGAATAAGGAAGCAGTTCTCCTTTTAATCTTGGAGAGTTTTTGCATGAAATTCTGTAAGTATTTCCTTGCTGTGAAATTTCTACATCACCAAACCAGACATCATTATAAGTTCCTGTGAACTGTTCCGCTTTTGGCTGAAGGGATTTTTCTTTTTTAAAAGCTTCTGATTTCGCAAAGGCGTCTTTCTTTTGTTTATTAAAATCTGCTTCCATCTTAGACATTCTGTCGCCATACGTTTTCAGCCAGTTTCTGTCTGCTACACCAAGATAAGAATCTTTCACTGTATTGGTAATGGTGTTGAAAGCGGCTCCGGACTGTTGGTTCGTCAAGACTACAATTCCCAGTTTCATATCCGGAATTAAAGTAAACTGTGTAACCGTTCCGATCAATCCTCCGGTATGCTGTATCTGTTTGTGGCCTTTAACATCGCTCAGGAACCATCCTAAACCATATCCGTAGAAGCTTGTATCGTATGGATTTTTTGCTGCAACTCTATCTGGAATCTGCAGGCTCCAAAGCTGCTGAACATTTTTATCTGAAACTAATTTTTTCCCATCTTTAGTAGTAAAATTGTTTAGCAGACATTCTGCCCAAGTCGTCATATCTTTGATGTTACTCATTATTCCCCCTGCAGCATTTCCTGTTTCATTCCAGTCATGAGGAACAGCAATAGCTTTTCCGTCTACAGGAGCGTGTGCATCAATTTTGTTTGCAATAGCTTTTGCTCTGTTGTAGCTTCCGAAACTTGAAGTCATGCCTACAGGCTTCATAATTCTTTGCTCAATAAATTCTGCCCAGCTTAATCCGGAAACTCTGTGAATTACCTCTCCGGCTACAATAAACATGATATTGTTATAATCTAATTTTGTTCTGAAAGGATTTTCAGGTTTCAGGTATCTTACATTATGAACAATATCATTAACAGTTAAGCTTCCTCCTTCAGGAAAGAACATAAGATCTCCCTGCCCTAGCCCTAATCCGGCTCTATGCGTAATAAGGTCTTTGATCGTTACATTTTGAGAAACGTATGGATCGTACATTTGAAATTCAGGAATATATTTTGAAACTTTATCATCCCAGTTCAGTTTTCCTTCATCTGCTAAGATGGCTAATGCTGTACATGTAAAACCTTTGGAATTGGAAGCAATTCCCACCAATGTATTATCATCCATAGGCTGTTTGGTCGTAAGAGAACGTACTCCAAAGCCTTTGGAATAAATCATTTTTCCATCTTTTACAATTCCTACGGACATTCCCGGTACATCAAAGGTTTTCAGTGTATTTTGGATCAGTTCATCCAGCTTTTTTTCTTCAACCTGTGCATTGGCCAATCCTACGGTCAAAAGAAAAATGAAAAAAGAAAGTTTCTGTTTCATTGTTTATTTTAATTTTCCCAAATTTACTAAATATTAAGTGATGCTAATTTTAGCAGTGTTAAAACTTTACAATAAATCAGTTGTATTCATGAAAAAGCCTATTTGTATCTGTATTTTCTCTCTTTTCGCTATCAGTGGTATCAAAGCCCAGGACAGAACTTCCAATCCTTTACTTTTACAAACCTGGAATCTCAGTAAAATGGATACTTATATTTATACCTACGAAAAGCAGGATGGTTTTGAAGCAAGAAGAGAAGGAATCAGGTTTCAGAAAAGTGGAAAGATCACAGGGAATCTGATTAAATCTACCTTAAGATATGATACTCTGGAAGCCCCTGTTACTAAAAATGAAAAACCAGACCGTTATATCGGGAGCTGGAAAAAAGCCTCAGATTCTACAGTGACTTTGGTATTTCCTTCCAATACGAATATGACCGGTACTTTTGTTATTTCAAAGCTTACGGAGAATCAACTGAAGCTAAAAAAGGTTTTCAGTGCAGCTATAGAAAAGAAACTGGATTCTATCCGAAGAACGAAAAATATTACTGACTGATAATAGTAATTACTTCTGAAAACAATCAGACCAGAGAAGTTTATTAAAGCTTCTTATATTTGCAGTCTTAAAAAATAGTAAAAATGGTATTCAACAGATTATTGGCTTTCTTCTTACTGATAGCAGGATGTAATTTATATTTTTCTCAGGACATCACTATCAAAGATGACAAAGTTTTATTGGATGGAAAGCAGATTCTGAAGGCTGAAAAAATCAACGTTGCCCAGTATTCATTTTTTTCTATGAAGGATGATGAAGAGATTCTTCTTTACCGATATATGGATAATGAAACTCCAAGCTATGTAAGTGATGATTATTTTATCCTGAATTTTCTGCCTGAAAAAACAAAAGTAGAATCTACAGATATAGCTAAAATTGCCAATTTTATGAATTCCAAAAAAGGAATGGAAAAGCTGATAAAATGGTTATTAAAAGAAAGAGTGATCAATCATGACGGAGAGCTGAATCCTGACCGTTTAGCGATATTCAAAGATAAATACCACGAAAATATTACAGAAAGAACCCTAAGATAATGACAAAGATCCTTCTCCTTTCCGATTCCCATTCCTATATTGATGACCGGATCCTGGAATATGCTTCTCAGGCCGACGAAATATGGCACTGCGGAGATTTTGGAAATCTGGATGTCATTGAACAGCTGGAAAAGATAAAACCACTGAAGGGAGTGTACGGGAACATTGATGATGCTAAAATTCAGGCTGAGTTTCCGGAAGTCAACCGTTTCTTTTGTGAAAAGCTGGAAGTTTTGATGATACATATCGGAGGTTATCCCGGAAAATATACTCCACTCACTAAAAAAGAAATAGCAGAAAAAGCTCCGAAATTATTTATCTCAGGGCACTCTCATATTTTGAAAGCCATGTATGATGAGAAAAATAATCTGCTGCACCTCAATCCCGGTGCCTGTGGAAAACAGGGCTGGCATAAAGTAAGAACAATGATGCGCTTTGTGGTAGACGGTGAGGAAATCAAAGATCTGGAAATTATTGAATTAGGACCAAGAGTTTGATGAGTGAAAGCATACGAGTGTTGGAGGGTTTTAGAGTTTGAGGATAGAGGAGCTTGCCTTCAATACATTTTACTTTCTACCTTTGCACTAATATTGGGTTCAGACAAGTCTTAAAAAATTATGAAGATCGGCGATAAGGTTTCGGTAGTAGATGAAGATTTAAGCGGAGTAATTACTTCCGTGAAGGGAAGTATTGTCGTTTTTAAGGATGAATATGGTTTCACTCACCAGTATGCAAAAGAAAAACTGGTTCCCAAGGATTCGGATCTTTATGAAAATATCAGAGTAGTAAGAAAAGCAGAACCTAAAAAGATCATTTCTAAGAAACACCAGAAAAATCATTTGGTTTTAGACCTGCATTTTCATAATTTGGTGAAGAATCCCAATGACTATGACAGTTTTGAAAGATTGTTTATTCAAAAGGAAAAACTGATTGAAGTGATTGAATTTTGCAGAAAGAACAACCTGAAAAGACTGGAGATTGTTCACGGCATTGGTGACGGAACGCTGCAGAGGATGGTTCGGGATGTATTGGAAAGCCAGGTTAATATTGATTTTTATAATAAGGAAATACTTCACCATCAATCGGGTGCGGTAATGGTAGAATTTCACTAAATTTGCAGCAATTGAAATATGAACGTACTTAATTTACTTTTTACCAAAGACGGATTGATCTGCCAGATTGTTAAAAACAAAAGCATTCTGGAGGAAAAGTCTTATTTCGTTACTGAAGAGACACCAGCCAATCTTATTGAGCAAAAGCTGGATGAAGTTCTTATTAAGCAGCGCTATGACGAGATCCAGGTGATTTCGGCTTTTAATCATTTTACCCTGATGCCGGAAGGTTTTTCTGAGCATGAGACAGGATTTGATCTGATTGCCTTCAACGCTCCTACCGACAGAGAAAAGGAAGAGCTAATGCTTTCTATCAACAAAAAATTCAACATTCAGTTTTATTATACTTTCCCGAAGAATTACTATAAGAAAATAAAAGAGCTGGCCATACCTGTTCATTTTAATTTCTCAGGAGAAAAGTTCCTAAGCTCAATCAATAACAAAACCAATAAAGAAATTCACATTAATCTTTACCATAATCAGTGTGAGTTTTTTGCGATTGACAATAAAAAAATTATTCTTTATAATAACCTGGATGTCAACTCAGAAGTAGATTTCCTTTACTTCATTATGTTTACATTGAGCAAGATAAATTTTGGAATCAACGAGACAAACTTTTATGCTTATGGAGAAACTACGGAAAATGAAACATTCATCTCCGAGCTTCAGAAATTTGTTAAAAATCTGAAAATTGTTTTTGACAATATTCCAAACAAGAATTTTATACTTAATTAGGTTGCAGGCTGTAGGTAACAGGGATTAGAATCCCCCAATAATCACCTGCCGTCTATAATCTATCACCTAAACCCTAACAAAAAATATGTTCAGAATAATATCAGGCAAATGGAAAGCCAAGAAAATTGCCGCTCCTAAAAATTTTGATGTAAGGCCTACCACCGATTTTGCGAAGGAGGCTTTATTCAGCATTCTGGAAAACAAATACGATATGCAGTCGATCTCCGTTCTTGATCTTTTTGCAGGAATTGGCTCTATTACCTTTGAATTTGCTTCCAGAGGATGCAAGAGTGTTACTTCTGTAGAAATGAATCCAAAGCATACGGCATTTATCAACACTACCGCTTCTGAGCTTGATATGGCACTTCAGATCAATGTGCAGAGAGGTGATGTATTTGACTGGCTTAAAAAATTCAGAAATAAAAAGTCATTTGAGATTGTTTTCTCAGATGCTCCCTTTGAAATGGAAGAGAAAAAATATTATGAACTGATTTCTCTGGTTTTAAACAATAAATACCTGAAAGAAAACGGAGTTCTTATTGTAGAACACCAAAGCCGTATGAAACTGGAGCATCCCAATCTAATAGATACCCGAAAATACGGGAACGTAAGTTTCAGTTTTTTTGAACCGAATAAAGAAGATAATCAGGAGCTTTAATTCCTGATTATTTTTTTTGATTTTTCCGGAGCTGTTTTTCCCCAATCTGTAATCGCTTCCAATACGGGAAGAAGAGTTTTTCCAAAGTCCGTTAAGGTATATTCTACCATTAACGGAGGTTTTTCTGTAAATACTTTTCTGTCAATAATATCATCTTCTTCAAGCTGCTTCAGCTGAAGGCTCAACGTTCTTTCCGTAATGGTAGGAATTACTTTTCTTAGCTCATTATATCTTTTGGCACCATCTATCAGATGATATAAAATAACTGCCTTCCATTTTCCTCCTATAAACCTCATGGTAACACTGGTACAGCATGGGTATGCTTTATCATCTATTGTATACATTTTTATACTATCCTTTTTTACCGTTATTGCAAAATTAATAAACTTAAATTAATTTTGTAACTATAAAAATGATAGTATAAAATTATGAACTTTTTAGACAAAATGAAAAACAGGTATACTGTAAAAAAGTATAACCCACAGGGAAAAATCAGTGAAGAACAGATTGAAGAACTTAAAGAGATCCTGAATCTGAGCCCATCATCCATCAACAGCCAGCCATGGAACTTTATCTTCGTTAATGATCCGGAACTTAAAAAGCAATTGGGTGACAAGTCTTATTTTAATAAAGCAAAAGTTCTGGACAGCAGCCATATCATTGTCTTTCAGGTGATCAAAAACATAGAAAACTTTGAGAAGCAAATTGAAGAAAACCTTCCGGAAGGATCTGTGAACTATTACCGGACTATGGTAAAACCTAAAGGAGAAACTGAGATAAAATCATGGCTTGGACATCAGGTTTATTTATCATTAGGAGTACTGCTTTCTGCCTGTGCTGCTATGGGAATAGACTCCACACCGATGGAAGGAATTGAACCTGAAGGATATGATGCTGTTCTGAATAATGAAAAATATGAGACCTTATTTGCAGTTGCTATCGGACAGAAAGATGAGACAGATACGAATCAGCCAAAGTTTAACCCAAAGACGAGACTGAAAGCTGAAAAAGTAATTGTGGAAGCGTAATTTAAACACGAATTTCACCAATTATTTCACAAAGAATACAAATAAAAGTGAATATTATTTCCTACGAATTTCATAAAGGACACAGATTTCTAGGTACCCTTTAATTCTAAAAGCGTTATCATCTGTGGGATTTGTGAAATCCGTGGGAATTAAATGAAGCATAAAGCTTTATCGAAAATAAATCTTTGTGCCTTAAAAACATGATTTTGTAACGACAGCATGTAACAAATAAAAAAGTCTGCTTCGCTATGAGGCAGACTTTCTGTTTATAATACTTTCAATTCTAAATCTATTGTTTTCCCAAAGAATTTCTTAGAGATCTTTTCAAAATTCTTGGTAAGATCGGAAAGGTAGAAGTGATAATTCGGTTTGGGATTGTTATCATTTAAAAGATTGTATTTATCCAGAATAATCTTCAGATGATTGGCTACAATATTCGGGGAGTCAATAACACGAACTCTGTTTCCGTAATACTGCTTGATTTCATCAATGAGAAGAGGATAATGGGTACAACCCAAGATGAGTGTTTCAATATTTTTTAATTTACTGTTGCTTAAATAATTATAAATAATAGCATGGGTGATAGGATGGTTTTTAAATCCTTCTTCAATAGCAGGAACCAATAATGGTGTTGCCAATTCATCTACTTTGATCCACTTATTATGCTTTCGGATACTTTTTTTATAAAGCCCTGAATTCACAGTTGCTTTGGTAGCAATCACTCCTACATTAGTATGGATTTCATAAGATACTTTTTCGGCAACAGGATTAATAACGTCTATGACCGGAACTTTCCCTGCAACAGACTGCATTACTTCGTTTAAAGCATTAGCTGTTGCCGTATTACAGGCAATCACAATGGCTTTACAGTTCTGCTCCAGCAGAAAATTGGTAATCTTTGTAGAATATTCAATAATGGCTTCCTTGGATTTTTCTCCGTAAGGAAGGTGCTTTGTATCTCCAAAGTAAATCAGATCTTCGTTAGGCAGAAGTCTTTTAATTTCTTTGGCAACGGTAAGGCCTCCCACCCCGCTATCGAAAATTCCGATAGGCTGGCTTGGTGAAAGATGTGAATAATCTTGTTTTTTAGTTTTCAAATGAACTGAAATTTTATACAAAAATAGTGAATTTTATGGCATATCTGTATACATACAAACATTATACAATAAACAAATCTGAGGCAATTCCATCTGCCATAAACCAATGTTTTTCAGGAATTTTCAAATGATCATTTTCAACGATTAAAATACCTTCTTCTAGTTTTGTTTTGATTTCTCTCTGAAAATGTTCCAGCAATCGATCTGAAAATTTATTTTTTAAGCTCGTAAGATCCACCCCCCAGATAGTACGTAGGCCAATCATGATCATTTCATTGAACTGATCTTCCTTAGAGAGAATTTCTTCTTCTTTGGCTAACAATTTATCATTAAGCTTTTTAATGTATTGCTTGTTATTGGCAACATTCCAGCTTCTGACATCGAAGCCGTTATAAGAATGTGCTGAAGGTCCTATTCCCAGATATTCCTGGTATTTCCAATAGGAAGAATTATGACGGGAATAGAATCCCGGTTTTGCGAAATTGGAAACTTCATAGTGCTCAAAGCCGTTATCTTTTAAAAAGTCAGATAAATAATAGAATTCTCTGTTCTGTTCTTCTTCTTTTGGACTTTTCACTTTTCCTTTTGAAATCCAGTTTTCCAAAGCTGTTTTAGGCTCAACTGTCAAAGCATAAGACGAAATATGAGGAACTTCCAACGCAATTGTTTTATTCAGATTTTCTTTCCAGATCTCAAGATTGGAGGTTGGTGAACCGTAGATCAAATCAATACTCAGGTTTTCAAAGCCAAAATCCTGTGCCCGTTTGATAGAGCCTTCTGCCTCGGAAGCAGTGTGTGCTCTGTTCATTAATTTTAGATCCTCTTCAAAAAAACTTTGGGTACCAATAGACAATCTGTTCACAGGTGTTCCAGCTAGCTGCTTTAAAAAACTTTTATCTAAATCATCCGGATTGGCTTCCAGCGTAATTTCAATATCTTTTTCAAAACTGAAATACCGTAACGCCTCATCAATTAAGGAATTGATTTCATCAACGGAAAGAATAGAAGGTGTTCCCCCTCCAAAATACAAGGATTTCAGAGTTCTGTTCTGTAATTCATCTTTTCTAAGCATCAGTTCGGTTTTCATTGCACTAAGCATATCATCCTTGAAATTCAGGGATGTTGAAAAGTGGAAATTGCAATAACTGCACTTTTGTTTACAGAACGGAATGTGAATATATATCATAAAAAAAGCTCTGAAATTTTTCAGAGCTCAAATTTATTTAAATTAAATTAATTAGTATCTAAATCCTCTAGCATTAATAAAGTTGTCAAAGTTATAACCAAGACCAATCATGAAGCTGTTTCCACCATAGCTCTGGATATCAGATATTCCAAGGTTATAAGTTGCTCCGATCATAAATTTGTTGAATCTCACTTTTACAATTGGAGAGATACTCAGGTTCTGATTATCAAATCTGTTCTGAACCGTTCTGTAGCTTACCCCGAAAGAGAATGCATTGATATCGTTAGAGAATGTAGCCATAAGGTTCCAGTCTATCATTCTCGTTGAGTTTGTATTAAGGTTGATCAATGCTGAAGGTGCAATTGTAATATTATCAGCAATGTTCCAGTTGTATCCTAAGTTTAAGAAGAATTTAATTGGAGAAGGCTCGTAGTTGTTTACGATAGAAGCATCATTACTTAATGCGATATCATTTACGGAAACACCCCCGAATAATCCTCTGTAGGTAGCAGCCAAACCGAAGTTTGCATACACCATGAAGATATTACTTTCTTCACCTCTCAACAATGGGTCGCCGCCTTCTTCAGTATTAATTTTAGAATAATCAAAGTTCATGTTATAGAAGTTAACACTTGTACCGAAAGAGAACTGGTCTTTTCTATCTCCTTCACTACTTAGAGGAATAAAATATGAAGCACCAGCTGTGATTCCCCCTGCAGAAATAGGTCCATTACTATCTCTGAATACGGAAATACCAGCACCTACTCTATCAAAGATATTCGCATTAATCCCGATTGACTGTACATTCGGAGAATTGTTGAACTTTGAAAATTGTTGTTGATAATTGGCGTTGAGCTGTACGTAATCTGTTTTTCCGTATTGAGCTGGGTTGAACAGGAACTCACCATCCAAAAGATATTGCTGATAGTATGGTAGTGATTCTTGTGCTTTGTATGCATTTGACAAAAGAGCTAAACATACGATAGCATATAGTTTTCTCATAACAAATCTTGATTTCAATTCAACAAATATAAAAAAATTCTCAATATATTTTTAGTTTTCCAAATAATTTCTCCATTTTTTTACAGCATCCGCCATATCTTTGGGCATTGGGCTCTCAAAATATAATTCCTTTTTAGTCGTTGGGTGTATAAATCCGAGGGTATGGGCATGAAGGGCATGTCTTGGTAAAATTTCAAAAACATTTTTAATAAATTGTTTGTATTTAGGAAGATTTACCCCTCTTAAAGGAGTGTGTCCTTCATATCTTTCATCATTAAACAAAGTATGACCAATATGTCTGAAATGCGCCCTGATCTGATGGGTTCTTCCCGTTTCAAGTTTACATTCTACCCATGTCATGTATTTGAATCTTTCAAGGACTTTATAATGGGTTACAGCGTGTTTCCCCTGGCTGCCATCTTCATAAACAGACATCTGCATTCTGTTTTTAGGATGTCTTCCGATATGGCCTCTGATTGTACCTTCTTCATCCTGAGGGTTTCCCCATACAAAAGCCCAGTACAGTCTTTTGGTTGTTCTGTTGAAGAATTGTTTTGCCAGAAAGCTCAACGCATACTCATTCTTGGCGATCACCAGCAGTCCGGATGTATCTTTATCAATCCTGTGAACAAGCCCTACTCTATCAAGATCAGACTTTGCTCCATTCTTTTCAAAATGGAAAGCCAGCGCATTCACCAATGTTCCGTCCCAGTTTCCGAATCCCGGGTGTACCACCATTCCGGCTTCTTTATCCACTACCACAAGATCATCATCTTCATAAATAATATTTACAGGGATATCCTGCGGAATAATGACATTCTCTCTTGGAGGATGGGTAAGCAGTACCGAAATCTGATCTCCCGGTTTCACACGGTAATTCTGTTTCACCGGAGTACCGTTCACTACAACGTTTCCGGCTCTGCAGGTTTGTGAAATTTTATTCCTTGAAGAATTCTGTCTGTAGATCAAAAGGAACTTATCAATTCTTAATGGCTCCTGTTTGCTGTCAACAGTGATATTAAGATGTTCATACAATCCCTTATTTTCCTCGTCAATATCGATGTTTTCAATACTGTTGGAATCTAATAATTCTTCATCTAAAAAATCTTCGTTATCTTCTGACATTGTTTTATATTTTTTACACAAAAGGCCTCAACATTTTGCAGTTGAAGCCTGTATTTTTGATATTAATCTGATCTTATTCTACGACTACCTTCTTAGCTTTTGGCTTTTGAACAGGCTGTTGTGTCGTTGTGGAAGCAGCTGGTTTAGCTGTGTGTCCTGTAGCAGGGGCAGCAGTAGAAGTTTTAGGCTTCTCTGTTCCTGAAGCTGCAGGTTTAGAAGTCGTTGTCTGAGTCTTAGGAGTCTCAGGTTTTGGCACTTCAGGTTTTGGAGTTTCTCTTCTAGGTACCGGAGCAGGGACTACGGGCGCATCATAACTTGGCTCATTATGTACTTCTTCATATCGTACCGGAGGAAGTGAAGTATCCACCTTCATACGGTAAATAGAATTCAGCTGCTCTATTTTTGCTCTTAATTCTGCCGGAGTTTTCTTACTGGCCCAAAGGTCAATCTGCATTCCCTGGTCACGAACATCCCCTGAAGCAGGATCCTGATAATAAATAATATCCGATTCGTCTGTGCTTCCATCTTCATGCTCTACCAATCCAACTTCAAACATACTTTTAGTAATGACAGCTCTGGCTTCTTTTACCGTAAGTCCTACTACATTTGGAATAGAAATATTTCTCATAGGTCCTGATCCTACTACTACATCAATAACTGAGAATCTAGGTAAACGTGCCCCTGGATTCACTGCATTTCCTTTATATAAAATTCTTAAAAGAGCATCCTTCTGAATACTCGGTTCATAAATGGTATCTCCAATTTTAAGACCCACCTGATCCAGTCTCTGGAACGCCAGCCCTGAATATTTATTGATAACATCCGGAACGGCAATCGGAGCCCATGTTCTCGGGTTTACTGTAAGGTGTACTGTTCTTCCGTCCTTTACACGGGAACCCGGTGCAGGGTAAACCTGAAGAACCTGGAAGGGTCTGTATTTAGGATTATAATTGGCACTGTCTACTTCATATTCCAATCCTGTATCATCTAAAATTTTAACAGCGTCATGTATAGATTTATTAACAATATTAGGAACAGGTATTTCCTGACCATGATTTGTATGGTGTTCCAACCAGCGAAATGTGAGCCATACCAACCCTGCAAAAACACCGATGGCTATTACTAAATTCAGTAAAACTTTCCAATTGAAAAGTGATTTAAGCATACTTAAAAATACTTTAATTATAACCGCAAATATAGCTAATAATTTTAGAATGGACTTTTTATTTAACACAATTCATTTTTGATCTTAAAATTTGCCGATTTCCCATATTGCATTACATAAAATGTTTAAATTTGCCTTAATTGATACTATATGGTTATGAACAAAAAAAGTGTTGCCGTAGTAATGGGAGGCTATTCTGATGAATATGTTGTTTCTTTAAAAAGCGGACAATTGATTTATGATTCTTTAGACAGAAATCTCTATGATGTATATAAAGTAGTAGTCCTTAAAGATGAATGGTATTTTTTAGGAGAAAATGATAAAAAATACGAAATCAACAGAGGTGATTTTTCTGTAACATTAGATAATGGAGAAACCTTAAAATTTGATGCCTGTTTCAATATCATCCATGGAACTCCGGGAGAAAACGGAATTCTTCAGGCATACTGGGATGCAATAGGTCAAAAATATACAGGATGCGATTTTTACCAGAGTGCTCTTACTTTCAATAAAAAAGATACTCTTGCCGTATTATCAAAGTATGGAATTCCTTCCGCGAAAAGCATCTATTTAAGAAAAGGGGAAGAAATCAATGTAGATGAGATTGTATCAGAATTAAATCTTCCGTTATTTGTAAAACCCAACCAATCCGGATCTTCTCTGGGAATCTCTAAAGTAAAAGAAAAATCTGAACTGATTGCCGCTACTGAAATTGCATTCAAAGAAGATAATGAAATTCTGATTGAAAGTTTCTTAGATGGAATGGAAGTTTCTGTGGGAGTTATTGATTTTAAAGGAGAAACTATCGTTCTGGGAATTACAGAAATTGTTCCTACCAATGAATTTTTCGATTATGAAGCCAAATATGAAGGTGCTTCTGAAGAAATTACCCCAGCAAGAATTGATGACGAAACCACAAAAAGAGTGGAAGAAATTGCTAAAAGAGCATACAATTCATTAGGAATGAGCGGTTTTTCAAGAAGTGAATATATTTTAATGAATGGAATTCCTTATATGCTTGAAATGAATACCAATCCGGGATTCTCTCCTGCAAGTATTCTTCCACAACAGGCAAAACACTATGGAATTTCTATTATGGATCTTTGTGGAAATGAAGTTGAAAAAGCCCTTAATAAATAATATAGAAGTTAGAAATTAGTGGTTAGAAGTTAGATACAAAATCCATGGCTTTTAACGGATAATTTACAATTCAAAATCATAACTCGTACAACATGAAAATTGCTGTTTTCCCAGGGTCATTTGACCCGATTACACTAGGACATTACGATATTATAGAAAGAGCAGCCCCGCTATTTGATAAATTAATCATCGCCATAGGGCAGAATTCTCAAAAGAAATATATGTTCCCTCTTGAAAAAAGAATGGAATTTATCCAGAATTCCGTAGCAGAATTTCCCAATGTGGAAGTAGATTCATTTGAAGGCTTAACGGTAGACTACTGTTTTGAAAAAAATGCCCAATACATTATCAGAGGGTTAAGAAACCCTGCCGATTTTGAATTTGAAAAAGCGATAGCTCATACCAACAGAACTTTAGCCCACAAAAAACTGGAAACAGTATTTTTACTGACCTCTTCAGGGAAATCTTTCATCAGCAGCAGCATCGTAAGGGAAATTATCACCCACGGCGGTGAGTATGAACTGATGGTTCCTGACTCGGTGAGAGTGGAGAGATAAATATATAAGTAATGAGCAATAAATGATGAATAATTTTGATAGGATAGATTTTAACCAGATTTTCAGAGAAAGAACAAAAACCTTTTCTATTGCTATCATTAAAACACTTTCTTCATTACCCTATTCGGACGATATTTCAATAATAAGGAAACAAATTATCCGATCAGCCACTTCTGTAGCAGCCAATTACAGAGCGGTATCCCGGGCCAGATCAGAGAAAGAAAAATTCACTAAAATGTGCATAGTAGTCGAAGGAATTGATGAAACTCAACTTTGGCTTGAAATTATTGAAGAATTAGAATATTTAAATCCGGAAAAAATTTTACATTTAAAAGTAGAATGTGAAGAACTTGTAAAGGTTATGACTAAATATAAGTTTAAACTTTCTCAAATTTAAATGGCATAATTTTTATTATTCATTGCTCATTACTTATCATTCATACTTATAATAGATATGCACGAACAGTTCAATTTTGCCATAGAAGTCCTGGGGACCATTGCTTTTTCCATGTCTGGAAGTTTTGCAGCCATGCAGAAACGGCTTGATCCGTTCGGAGTGCTTATTATTGCATTTGTAACTTCTGTGGGAGGTGGAACTGTAAGAGATCTTTTGCTTGATATTCCTGTATTCTGGATGCATGATATTCTGATGTGTACCCTGATCCTGGTGACCAGCATTTTTTCGATGATATTCAAATCTCTTGAGAAAAACTTTAAAGTAACCTTGTTTATCTTCGACAGCTTTGGTCTTGGATTATTTACCATTATCGGAGTTCAGAAAGGTCTAAATGCGGGTATACATCCTATGATCTGTATTGCATTAGGAACCATAACAGGCTGTTTCGGAGGGATTATCCGGGATATATTGCTCAACAGGATTCCTTTGATATTCAGAAAGGAAATTTATGCTACAGCATGTATTGTGGGAGGAGCAGCATTTCTCCTGATGACCAAATACACTCCGCTTTCTTATACTTTTGTACAGGTTTTTACCATTATACTGATTGTTGCCATTCGAACATTTGCCGTCAAATACCATTGGCAGATGCCTAAATTTTATGGTTATGATCAGAACTCAGAAATGTAAAATATATTTTCACAGATATAAAAAAAGCACCTTTTTCAGGTGCTTTTTATCTTATTTTTTTCTGATTAGAAGAATTTCCCTCTGTTTCTCATATTAGGATTGTGCATATGCTTCTGCATGGTTGGCATCTTCAGCTGATCTTTCATCATTTTGATCTGATCCGTCATCATTCCAGCGCTGTCTAATCTTTTGGCTTCTTCCAGTAATTTCTGCCCTTCCTGTTTTCTTCCTTTAGAAATAGCTGCTGCTGCAAGATTTAAAGTAGCCATCGCTCTGTCATGTTTCATATTCAAACCATATTCCAAAGCTTTCTTCATGAAAGGTTCTACTTTTGCCGGGTGATCCTGAGCTTGTGTTAGTCCTAGTAAATAGTGAAAATATCCATATTGGGTTTTATGAAGCTGCCCTTTGTAATCAATTATTTTAGACAACCACTCGCCGGCTTTTTCCATATTTTGTTTTCTTAGTTGCCAGAATGCCAATAGGATATATTCATTTTTAAAGAATAATAAGATCGGGATTGCAGCTAAAAGAAAAACAACAATACCCCATCCAAGATTTCTTGTGAAAATCATCAGATAAAGTCCTGCCAGGATAAGAAGTGCCGCTATTGCAATTTTTATGTATTTATTCATTATTAAATTTTAGAAGTGCAAAGATAATAAATTTAGAGCTTAAAGTTCAAAAAGTCAATGGTGAATGGTCAATTCGCTACGCTTGTTAATTTTGTACCTGTGAGAAATTCACAATTCACTTTGCGAAGCAAAAATTCACTATTGACATTTATGCTTCTTTTTTAATTTTTTCAAACGTCTGGAAGCAGAAATCATAGCCGTTCTTTTCATCTTTATCATGACAGATTTCGTTTGTTTTTTTCCAGATTTTCGGATCTATTTTCGGAAAGAATGTGTCTGCTTCAAGATCTGCTTTCACTAAAGTAACCTCCAGTTTATCTACTACATCCATAGTCTGCTCATAAATATTTCCTCCACCGATAACAAAAACTTCTTCATCAATCTTTTTAGCAAACTTCAATGCTTCCTTAATGCTTCCTACAATAAGGATTCCTTCCTCAAACCAGTCTTTTTTTCTTGACACAACAATATTGGTACGATTCGGAAGAGGTTTCCCAATACTTTCATATGTTTTTCTTCCCATTATAATCGGATGCCCTGAAGTAATATCTTTAAAATGTTTTAAATCTTTAGGAAGATGCCAAAGCAACTGATTATCAAAACCAATTTCATTTTTCTCTCCCATTGCCACCACTATTGTTGTCATTCAAATAATTTTTTACAAAATTAGCACATAATTTGTATATTTGGTTAGCACAAAAAATTTAAAAAAATAAACTATGAAAAATAAAGGATGTTTGGGCGCCGGAACAATTGGTATTGCCCTACTTATCATTGTTGCTGTTCTATTCTTCTGGGGAAAAAGCGGATATAATAATTTCGTAACCAAAGAACAGACAGTCAACACAAAATGGTCAAACGTAGAGACTGTATATCAGAAAAGAGCGAACCTTATTCCTAACCTGGAAAGAACTGTAAAATCATATTCAAAATTTGAACAGGAAACTTTAACGCAGGTTGTGGAAGCACGTTCTAAAGCTACTTCTATCAACATTGACCCTACAAACATGACTGAGGCTGACATTGCTAAGTTTCAGGCAGCACAGGGTGAACTATCCGGAGCATTGAGCCGATTGATGGCCGTAGTAGAGTCTTATCCTAATTTAAAAGCAGACCAGCAGTATATCAACTTCCAAAGAGAATATACCGCTATTGAAAACAGCATCAGAACAGAAACTGTTTATTACAACGAAGCTGCACAGGATTACAACACCTCTATCAAGACTTTCCCAAATAATATTCTGGCGAATTTCACCAACTTTAAAGAAAAACCTTATTTCAAAGCTGACGCAGGAGCTCAGAAAGCCCCTGAAGTATTCAAATAAATAATGGGTAATTTCCTAACAAATCAACAGATCGCTTCCCTAGTGGAAGCGATTCAGTCTGCGGAAGATCATTCTACGGGAGAGATCAGGGTACATATTGATTCCAATACGGATAGCCGTGATGCCAAGACGGCGTTTGAGGTTTTCAAAAAACTCGATATGGACAAAACTGCTGAAAGGAATGCTGTTCTTTTTCATGTCAATTTCGAACAAAAATATTTAACCATTATTGGAGATATCGGAATCCATGAAAAGGTAAAACAGTCTTACTGGGATCACCTTCACGACTATATTACTGCTGAATTTGCCAAAGGATATTATTACCAGGCACTGAAAAGTGCTATCCTGGAAACAGGACTTGAACTCAAAAAACATTTTCCTGTAGAAGGAGAAAATCCAAACCAACTCTCAAATGAAATTACGTTCTCTTAAAATAGTATTTTCATTTTTATTGCTTTGCTTTTACACTTTTGTATCAGCACAGTATACTATTCCCGAAAAACCTGCCGTTCTTTATCCTGTTTTTGATGAAGCCAATCTGCTTTCTCAGCAGGAAAAAGATGCCCTTAATAATAAACTGATCAAGTTTGCAGATACTACCTCAACGGAAATTGAAGTAGTGATCATCCGCTCTACCAAAGGAGAGGATATCAACTTTCTGGCGACCATGTTTGGCCAGAAATGGAAAATCGGAAAAAAAGGGGTGGATAACGGTGTCGTTTTCCTTATCGCAACAGAAGACAGAACAATGTCTATCCAGCAAGGACGTGCTGTAGAACAATACCTTACCGCTTCAGTAGCAGGACAGATTTTAGATTATATTGTAACGCCTAACTTTAAGAAAGGGCTTTGGTACGATGGAATCAATGGTGGAACCTCAGCTATTATGGAGGCTGTTCAGGGAAAATTCAAACCTATAGCGACAACAGCTCCTTCCGGTAACGGAAGCGCTTTTAAAGTTCTTATTATCGCTTTTATTATTTTCATCATTATTGCCATACTTTTCGGTAACAGAGGAGGTGGACGTGGTGGAAATAATGATGACGATGATGATGTGATCATTACAAGAAGAGGACGTAGAAATTATCCCGGTGGTTTCTTCCCATTCCCTGGCAGCTTTGGAGGAGGCGGCTTTGGCGGTGGAAGTTCCGGCGGCGGATTCGGTGGCTTTGGCGGTGGCGGAAGTTTTGGAGGCGGTGGTGCATCCGGCGGATGGTAAATCAGTCAATCATTTTTCAAATATATAACAGATCAGGTCATCACGACCTGATTTTTTATTTAAAAACCTAAAATAACATAGATTCTTTAACTTTTCTTAATGTTAAATTGATCTTTTCATATTAAAAAATTAACAAAAGTGTTAAAAAACCAACTTTTATTCAATTTTTTTTACTATATTTACTGAAAACAGGATTATGAAGAAGACGCTGGTAGTATTTGCACACCCTTATCTGGAGCACTCCAATTCGAATGTAGAGCTCATCAATTTCTACGTTCGCCACCAGCATTATACCCTAAGAGATCTTTACGAAGAATATCCTGACTTTCATATTGCAGCTTTCCGGGAAAGAAAGCGCCTTAAAAATTACGAACGCTTTGTTTTCCAGTTTCCCCTGATATGGTTTGGAATGCCTCCCCTTCTCAGATTATGGATTGATGAAGTTTTCGACAGAGACTGGCTGAAAGAGGGTGAGCACAATCCCCTGGAAGGAAAAGAAGTCTATATCCTGGTAACCACCGGCGGAAAAGAAAGATCATTCAGCAAAACCGGCACCTATCAATACACCATAGATGAGCTGATCAGCGGACTCATTGTTTCTTTAAAGGTTTTCAAAGCAGATATCAAGCATATCAAGATCGTATACGAAGCCAACAAGCTATCTAAAAAAGAAATTATCCTACATAAAAAAGAATTTACAGAACTCCTCAATCAATAATTTATGGAATCCAGCTTAGCGATGAACACATTAATTTTCCTGGGTGTAGCTATTATTATGGTTCCATTAGCCAGGAAACTGGGGTTAAGTTCTGTAATCGGCTATATTTTAGGGGGAATTATTATAGGACCTTACGTACTTAAACTTACTGGAAACAATGTCAATGACATCATGCATGCCAGCGAGTTTGGGGTCATCATGTTGTTATTTCTGGTAGGACTGGAACTCGAGCCCCGAAAATTCTGGGAAATGCGAAAGAAAATAATGGGTTTAGGACTTTCTCAGATGGCACTCACTATTTTATTACTTTTCTTAATATTCATCAGTGTAGGCTGGAGGGTAGACAAAGCAATTACTATTGCCATGTGTTTTGCATTATCTTCAACGGCAATTGTTCTGCAGACATTGCAAGAAAAGAATAATCTCAAAACCACAGCAGGAGAAGCCTCATTCTCGACCTTACTGTTTCAGGATATTTCGGTAATCCCTATTTTGGCAATACTGCCTATTGTAGCGAACTATAAAGCCAAGCACCATGATAATGAAATTCAGATTCTGATCCAGAAACTACCGGAGTGGCTTCAGGCCGGGACTGTAATTTTCGGAGTTGTCTTGCTTATTTTATTAGGCAGATATGTCTTTGTTCCTTTTCTGCGCTATGTTTCAAAATCGGGAATGACAGAACTGTTGACAGCCTCTTCCCTATTCCTTGTTATCGGGGTTTCGGAACTGATGGTTGTTATTGGTCTTTCTCCCGCATTAGGAGCTTTCCTTGCAGGTGTAATGCTCGCCAACAGTGAATTCCGGCATGAGCTGGAAGCACAGATCGATCCATTCAAAGGACTGCTGTTAGCCGTTTTCTTCGTTAGTGTAGGATCAACTATCAATTTCAATGTTATTCAGAAAGATCCATTATTTATTTTCAGTACCGTTTTTGCTGTACTGGCTGTAAAATTTATTGTTCTATACACTATTGGAAAGTTTTTCAGGATAGATACTCCTCAAAGTTTTTTTTATGCATTTGCTCTGTCTCAGGTGGGAGAATTTGCATTTGTACTGCTTAATTATGCATCGGATCTTTATCTTTTAGGACCCGAAATGAATGCTCAAATGATGGCTGTTACTGCAATCACCATGTGTATCACTCCAATTCTTTTGATCATTAATGAGAAGTTTATTACTCCGAAATTCATCAAAGAAATTCCGGAAGAAGAACATGATTATAATATTCTCGACAGTGATGTTACTCAAAAGAAGATCATTATTGTAGGTTTTGGGCACTTTGGAAGTACAGTGGGACGTCTTTTAAAGGCCAATAAAATATCAGCTACTGTTTTAGATCGTGATTCTGACCGTGTAAAACTGCTCAGAAGCTATGGATTTAAAGTTTATTATGGTGATGCTACCAGAATTCCCATTTTAAGAGCTGCCGGAATTGAAGATGCTGAAATTTTGGTTTTGTGTCTGGATGATCCGGATGATAATAAATTTATTGCAGAATTGGTACGTGAACATTATCCTGAGGTGAAAATTTTTGTGAGGGCAAAAAACAGGATTGATGCGTATGATTATCTTAACAACGGAGTTAATCATATTTACCGTGAAACATTAGGAACAGCAGTGGATATGGCTGTTGATGTACTTCATGAAACGGGAATGAGAAAATATGCAGCAAGGCGTATGGGACAAAGGTTTATGGCTATTGATAAGGCATCCATCAGAAAACTGGCAAAAATGAAAGAAAATGATGAAGATATTACCCTGTTTACCACAAAAGAAATCCTCCAGCGAGAGGAGGATTTATTAGCATATGATAATCTTAATTTTGATAATAAAAATTGGGAGGGTTCTTCATCTGCCGATGAAGAAGATGAGGAAGAATCCCGGGATTAGTTTATTGGATGTTTACACTTCCGCCACTGCTTTCTTCTTTGCTTACATTCTTAAGCTCTCCTTTTTTAGAGATATCCACACTTCCTCCGGATGATGCACCTGCCTTCACACTGGAAACAGCACTTATGTGAATGCTTGCACCGCTGGAAGCATCTGCTTCTACATTCTCAGCGATAACCCCTTTAGCAGAAACACTACTGCCTGAAGATGCACTGATATCAGCCTTTTTCGCTTTTCCGGAAATATCCAGAGTGGATCCTGATGAAGATTCAATATCTAGGTTTACTGCCCATATTTTACCATCGAAGCTACTGCTGCTGCTTATATTGATATCCATATCATTAGCTTCCAGATCTCCGGAAATACTTCCTGCACTTGATGCTTCTACATCTGTTTTCTCCTGAGTAAATTTATCTTTTATGATAATCCTCGCAGCTGAATCAGCCAAAAGTTTATTAAAATCTTTTGTATAAATTTTTGCAGTCACTTTACTGATATTCATTACTCTGATGCCAGGTTTATAATGAATATGCAACTTTCCGCCATCATTATCTACAAGAATTTCATTGATGATACTTTGAGGTGCTGATATTTCCACTTTTTCTGTTTCAGATTTTATAATTTCAGCTTCTATCGCCTGGGAAACCTGAATTTCATCAAAATCACCGTTAAATTCTTTATGCTGTATCGGGCCGCTTTCTTTGGTCACCACTTTCTCTACCCAGTTACTTTTGTCTCCATCTCTATCTCTGTTTCTGTTCTCATGTTTATCATTACATGAGGCTAATGCCGCTAAAGCTGAAAAAATAAATAAAGTCTTTGTTTTCATGTTATTTCTTTTGTCAATTATTTTTGTTGATTTCTTTAATTAAATAACAACTAATTTATAAAAAATATTACATTACATTTAAAAATACTGCAATTGTCTGCAATCCAGATTTTTCAGAAAGAACCTGATGCCCCCACAATGCTTAACTTATTCATTTTAAAATCACTCACAAAACTGTTTCAGTAAATACATCTCCCAAAATAGATTCTATGATACAAGTTTTTAATATCTTTATGCTTTAATAACAATTATATTTATGAAGAATATTTCATCGGTATTATTAATTTCTGCCTTGGCGTTCAATCAATCTTGTACTACAATGAAACAGACCGATATTCAACAGGAGCTTCCTGCACCTGATCCCTCTTTATCTTCAAACCCTTTTATGAAGAAAAGCAAGCTTCAGTACGAAGCTCCGGAGTTTGACAAAATCAAAAATGAGCACTTCAAACCTGCTTTTGAATATGGTTTGAAACAGCACGAAGCTGAAATTGTAAAAATTGCCAACAATCCGGCTGCTCCTACTTTTGAAAATACAATTGTGGCACTGGAAAAAAGTGGTGAAGTATTAAGAAGAGCACAAATTGTATTCTCTAATCTTACAAGTGCGAACACAAACCCTACTTTGCAGGCTTTGGATGAAGAATATGCACCTATTTTTGCTGCACATTCTGATAAACTGTACCTGAATGAAAATCTTTATAAAAGAATACAAGCCATCAAAGAAGATGGTCTTGATTCTGAAAGCAAAAGACTTGTACAATATTATAAGCAGAATTTTGAAATAGCAGGAGCTAATCTTTCTGCAGCTGATAAAGAAAAATTAAAGCAACTCAATCAGGAACTGGCTTCCCTTTCTACACAGTATTCCAATAAATTATTGGAAGCAAGAAAACAGGGAGGTGTATTTTTCTCTGATGCAAAAGAACTGGACGGACTTTCTGCTGATGAAATTGCAGCGGCAGCAGCTGATGCTAAAACGGCAGGACAGCCCGGAAAATACCTTCTGGCTTTACAAAATACAACACAGCAGCCTCTTCTTCAAAACTTAAAAAACAGAGCTACCAGAGAAAAGCTGTTCAAAGCTTCATGGACAAGAGCTGAAAAAGGAGATGCCAACGATACGAGATCAACCATTGAAAAACTGGCTAAACTGAGATTGAAAAAAGCTCAGATTTTAGGAAAGAAAAACTTTGCTGAATGGAAACTTCAGGACCAAATGGCAAAAACACCTGAGGCCGCTACTAATCTGATGAACCAGATTGCAACTCCGGCAGTGGAAACAGCCAGACGTGAGGCCAAAGATATCCAGGATCTTATCGATCAGCAAAAAGGAGGTTTCAAAGTAGAGCCTTGGGACTGGAACTTCTATGCTGAACAGGTAAGAAAAGCTAAATTTGATCTTGATGAAAGTGAAATAAAACCTTACTTTGAAATCACAACAGTTCTTGAAAAAGGTGTTTTTTTCGCTGCCGAAAAATTCTACGGACTGACTTTCAAAAAGAGAACGGACCTTCCTGTTTACCATCCAGATGTTGTAACGTATGAAGTTTTTGATCATGATGGAAAATCTATCGCGATTTACTATTTAGATTTCTATACCAGAGATTCTAAAAACGGTGGAGCATGGATGAGTAATTTTGTTGAACAGTCTTATTTATTAGGAACAAAACCTGTAATCGTTAACTGCTACAACTACCAGAAACCGGCTCCTGGCAAACCTTCATTAATCAGTTATGATGATGTTTCAACCATCTTCCATGAATTTGGCCACTCTATTCACGGGATGTTTGCCAGCCAGAAATATCCTTCTCTTTCAGGAACTAATGTACCAAGAGATTTTGTAGAATTCCCGTCTCAGATCAATGAGCACTGGGCTTTAGATCCTGTGGTTCTGAAGAATTATGCAGTACACTATGAGACTAAGCAACCTATTCCACAGGCTTTGGTAGACAAGATCAAAAAAGCATCTACCTTCAATCAGGGATACATGACTACTGAATTGGTTTCTGCCGCCGAGCTTGATATGGATTGGCATACAGTAAGCAACGACAGCCAGTTTATTCCAGTTCTGGATTTTGAAAAGCAGTCTCTAGCCAGCCATGGGTTTAATTTAGCAACGGTTCCACCAAGATATCACACTCCTTATTTTGCACACATTTGGGGAGGTGGTTATTCTGCAGGATACTATGCTTATTTATGGTCTGAAACATTGGATAATGATGCATGGGAATGGATCAGTAAAAATGGTGGATTAACCAGAGAAAATGGTGACCGTTTCAGAAAATACATCCTTTCCGTAGGAAATTCTGTAGACCTGAATCAGGCATTCAGAGACTTTACAGGACACGACCCGGATATCAAACCTTTATTAAGAAACAGAGGTTTTATTAAATAAATCAATGGGAAGCATTCTTTAATCAGAATGCTTCTTTTTTATGTTTTGGCTAAGGCCGATGGATTTTTCTTGGTTCATTTTTTAACGGGCTTCCTTCGTCTCCGCTCAGGATTATAGCCTGTTCCTATTGAATTTTACTATTTTTGCAGTTCAAAATTTAAAATACAATATATGAACTGTCCATGCTGTTCAGGAAAATCCTACGAAGAATGCTGCAAACCTTATCATACCGGAGAAAAACATGCTCCTACAGCTGAAGCTCTGATGCGTTCAAGGTTCTCTGCTTTTGCTATTCCGAATGGTGAATATCTGATGGAGACCACCCTTCCGGGAAAAAGAAAATACCACAACAAGAAAGACCTTCAGGAGTGGGGAGAAATCAATCAATGGACAAAACTGGAAATCATCCGGACTCCCACTTTAAATCACGTAGAGTTTAAAGCTTATTATACAGATCAGGATGGTCATCCGCAAATTCATCATGAGTTTTCTCTTTTCCAGAAAATGCATGAACGCTGGTATTATGTTTCAGGAGAATTTTTAGATTAATAAACGGATATAGAAAATATAATGCTTTGTGTATAAAACCACCCCGTCAAAAATTTCTTTGAATTTTTGCCACCCTCCGGAAGAGGGGAATGCCAAGCATTCAATAACTATTGTAACCTTATAAATAAAAATAAGCCACAGAATTATCCGTGGCTTATTTTTTTATCTAAAAAATGTCCGAAAAAACGGACATTTATATTATTTTTTAGTGAGCTTCGTTTCCGTCAATTCCGTGAGCATGACCATGAGCCAACTCTTCTTCTGTTGCCGGGCGAGTGTTTAGAACTTCCACCTGGAAATCTAAAACTTTTCCTGCCATTGGATGGTTAAGATCTGCTACTACTACTTCTGGTGTTACTTCTACCACAAAAGCCTGGAAATTATTCCCCTGGTTATCAGACAAAGGTAAAATAGCTCCAACCGGTGGAGTTCCTGATTCTTTAAACATCTCAATCGGCAATTGTGCGATAGCATCCGCCTGTCTTTCACCGTAAGCTTCTTCAGGTTGAATAGTAAAATCAGCTTTATCACCAGCTTTCAAACCTAAGATATTTTCTTCAAACTTTGGAATCATCATTCCTACACCATACAAAAATGTAAGTGGATTTTCTGCTGTTGTTTCTTCTACAAGGACTTTAGTTCCGTCCGCTTCGATAGTGTGAAGAATGTAACGTACAGCTACAACGTGATTGTTTTCGATTGTCATATTTTTTATTTTTTTCGTGATTGCGTTTCACGATTAATGTTACAAATATACTATTTTTTGAAATGATTCAATGAGCTTGGAAGCTGGAGGACGGAAGAAGGAAGCTATGAAAGGCATACGAAAAATATATCTTCTTTTTACAGTCTTTATTTTTTTCTACTCTCCTCTCTTTTTTTCTGTCTCAGCATAAAGAGATACAGGCTTTCCACTTTTGTTTTTGCCCAGGGTGTTTTTCTTAAAAACTTCAGAGAAGAGTTGATGCTTGGATTGTCTGTAAAACATTTTATATTGATCTGTTCGCCTAGCCCTTCGAAGCCCTTATAGTAT
Organism: Chryseobacterium viscerum; assembly: GCF_025949665.1. Taxonomy (NCBI): domain Bacteria; kingdom Pseudomonadati; phylum Bacteroidota; class Flavobacteriia; order Flavobacteriales; family Weeksellaceae; genus Chryseobacterium; species Chryseobacterium viscerum. The sequence goes on from NZ_JAPDFT010000003.1 coordinate 361,192, forward strand.
TCTACAAGTTCTTCAAGGATAGCATCAAGTCTTTTTCCGTGTAGAGGATCTTTGGACTGTTGTTCCATTATTATCTTTATTTATTTGAATCTTGAGTATCTTTATTTTCTGTCTTCTTATTTTTTTCTAATTGATAGTTGGCTATCTTCTCAAAATTTTCGGTTTTCATTACAAATGCCCTATTCGATTTATGATTCCATATACTTGCATATTTTTTAGAAACTGTAGTATAAGTTTCCCATCCTGTAAGATTTTGATATAGCATAAGTGTACAAATATCCGTGGGAGTAATCTGCTGCCAGTTCTCTAAAACATGAGAATGAACTCCACTTTCGTCACTCCCTTTATTCTTACTATTTATATTCTGGACAATTATTCCTTTATGTAATTTTTCAACATTTTTTATTTCATCATTATTATTAAAAGTCAGCAAATAGTCATTCCCGAAAACAACTACATTATCTACAGAAGCCCCGGTTAAAACATATACTTTCTTAGAATCCTTTTTAATGATTGGTACGAGATTAAAATTTGTGTTATTATAATGTTTAAAAATAGTATCATTGTTTATTCTGGCAAGAGCTTTCTGTCTGATCGTAAAATAATCCTGTTCAACAGAAGTGAAATCCCTTTCAGACAAATCAATTTTTGCATTAGCAGGGTTATAATTAGTAGGAAAAGAAATTGTAGCCACTACTTTATTCTGCTTGGAAAAGAAAATACATTTAGGAACATCATCTAAGTAGGAAAAATATCCACCTATATTTTCCATTTTTTTATAATTCTCTTTTACGACATCTGTTCCATACCAGCTTGCCATTTCGCTGCGATATAAGGCAATACCTTCCTCCGTTACTTCTTCTGATATTTTTTCAAGATCCTGACCATTAATACATATCCCTAATAAAGCCAATAAAATTGTTAAACAAAACTTCATGAATATTAATTTTCATCAAAAATACTAATAAAATAACTCTGTTTGAAAATGATTTGTATTAGACTTAGATTAATCACCAACCTATATTTTGAATCGAATAATTGTATTTTGTTCCTTATTTTTGAAGAAGCTATTTCTTACCCATAAAAATTATTCTGTACAAAGATATGAGCAAAAATAACGATGCAAACAGGAAAAAAAATAAAAAGCAAATTGACCAGAAAAAGCGTAAAATACAAAATGCTGAGGCAGAAAGGAAAATACGTTTAAAACAAATTCTGGAAGATTTCAAAGCAAAAGAATCTGATAATCAACCATAGAAATCGTTGATTACTCAACTTACTTTAAACAATAATAAATTTATGAAAATTCTGCATACAGCCGACTGGCATTTGGGAAAAAGGCTGGACCGCTTTTCACGACTGGAAGAGCAAATTCTGGTAATGGAAGAGATTATAGGCATTGCCGACGAGGAACATGCAGATCTTATTCTCGTTGCAGGTGATCTTTTTGATAATTTTAATCCAAGTGTAGAAGCCGTTGAACTTTTTTATAAAACATTAAAACGTTTATCTCTGAACGGAAAGCGTCCTGTAATTGCTATTTCAGGAAATCATGACTCTCCCAGCCTAATCAATGCTCCCGATCCTTTAGCAAAGGAATGTGGAATCATTTTAATAGGTCATCCTAAAGCTGAAATCACTCTCTTTGGTACAGAATATTTCAATATTACCAAATCTAAGGAGGGTTTTATAGAACTTAAAATTGAAGGTATTGATTTCCCTGTAAGAATTCTTCACACCCCTTTCGCGAATGAGATCCGTCTAAAGGAATATTTTGGCGAAAATAAAGAGGAAGAAATCAACAAAGTTCTTTCTCAGACATGGAAAAATCTTGCTGATCTGTTTTGTGATGATTCCGGAGTGAATCTTCTGACCGCTCATTTGTATATGAATAAAAGAGGTGAAGAAATTCTGGAAGAACCGGAAGGAGAAAAACCTATTAAAATCGGAAATGCAGATCTGATTTTTTCGGACAGTATTCCTGAGCAGATTCAGTATACGGCATTGGGTCATCTCCACGCTTTTCAGAATATCGGAACGAAGGAAAAACCTGTTATTTATTCATCTTCTCCCCTTTGTTACAGTTTTAGTGAAGCCGGACAGACGAAGTACGTTTCCATTATTGATGCAGAACCGGGAAAAGCAGTTTCTTACGAGAAAAAAGCACTGAGAAGCGGAAGAACTTTAGTCAGAAAAACATTTACTTCCATCGAAGATACAGTTCAATGGCTCGGTGAAAATCCGAATACCTTTATTGAGCTTACTCTGGAAAGTGAGACTTTTTTAACAGCTGATGAAAGAAGATTAATTTACCAGTCTCATACCGGAATTGTTCATCTTATTCCCAAAGTCAGAAATCTGGAATTGGGAGAAAATCAAACCCATGAAATTAATTTAAGTCAGGATATTGATATCTTATTTAAGGATTATTTTAAATCTAAAAACGGCGGGCAGGAAGCCAATGAAGAACTGATGAATTTGTTTAACGAAATTTTAAATGCATAAGCCATGATTCCTGTTCAATTAACTATCGAAGGACTTTACTCGTATCAGGAGCGTCAGACTATTGATTTCAGAAACCTTACTGAAGCAGGACTCTTTGGTATTTTCGGGGCTGTGGGTTCTGGAAAATCATCGGTTCTTGAAGCTATTTCGTTTGTCTTATATGGAGAAACGGAACGTCTGAACATGCGTGATAAAAGAGCTTATAACATGATGAATTTAAAATCAAACAGTTCTTATATAGAATTTGATTTTATAAATTATGAGAATAAACTTTTCCGTGCTACCAGGGATTTTAAGAGAAATTCGAAGAAATTTGAAGAGGTAAAGCCTAATGCTGTTACTTTCTATGAAAATAGTAATGGTAAATGGATTCCTCTGGATCATTCAAATGCGGAAAAGATCATTGGATTAAGCTACTCCAACTTCAAAAGAACCATTATTATTCCGCAGGGACAGTTTAAAGAATTTCTTGAACTGGGTGCTGCAGAAAGAACGAATATGATGAAGGAGATTTTTAATCTTCAGAAATTTGACCTTCAGAATAATGTTTCTGCACTTCATGTAAAAAACAGATCTGAACTGGATCAACTGGAGGGGCAATTAAAAGGTTTTGAAGAAATCAATGAAGAGAGAATCAAAATTCAGAAAGAACACCTGGCAGATGAACAGAAACTACTTTCCGAGTCCAATGAAAAACTGGAAAAGATTTCCCACATTTATCAACAGCTGAAAAACTTAAAAAGCGACTTTGACAGTTTACAGCAGAATAAGGAAAAATTCAGCAAACTTTCTGAAGAAAAGCCCCAGATGGATGCGCTGGAAGCACAGGCAGAATTATACGATCGTACTTTCCGTCTTTTCAATCCTTTAATTATTGAGAAAAATAAACTCTCAAAGGAGATTTCGGACAAACGAAACGAGAAAGATCAGCAGATCAAAAACAGGCAGGAAACTGAAAAGGCATTTACTATCATAAAGGAACAGCTTACTGCTCTTGAACCACAATTTAAGGCATTGGAGCAATCAAGAATTCAGGAAAACGATTTGAACCTCATCATTCAGGTTCTTAAGTTTACTGAAGAAATCAAAATTCTGAATGAAAGAACACAGAAAGGTTCCGAAAAAGTAAAAGAGGTAGACCTCAATAAAGAGAAAATTCAAAAAAAGATTGATGAACTTTCAGCACAAATAAAAACTTTAAAGGAACAAAAGCTTGATTCTGCGCTGCTTTCTGAAGTGAGCAATTGGTTTATTCAGCAAAAGAACCTAAAAAAATCACTGCAGGAGCAAACCGAAAAGGTTGAGAAACATCAAAAACAGATCGGAGAAATTGCAGAAGAATTAAAGCCTTTTGCTTATACCGGGAATTATAAAGAAGAATTCAAAAGCAGGAAAGAAGCTTTAGAAACCAAGAAAAAGGAACTTTCACAAAAACTGGATCATCTTAAAATTCAAAAAGAACTTTCCCGTTTTGCCAGTGAACTTCATGACGGTGAAAACTGTCCTCTTTGTGGATCTAAAGAACATCCGAATATTGTGGAATTTCATGATGTAAATGCTGAACTGCAGGACATTCAAGAGAAAATAACATCCGTAGAACAAGAAATAGCAGCGCTTCAAAAGCAGGAAGCAGAAATTGATAAAATTCTGGATCGTAAAAAAATCTTTGAGGAACAACTTCTTTCTGAACAGAAGATTGTTCTTCAGATTCAAAAAGATATTAAGATTCATATCCTGAATTTCATTTGGAAGCCATTCTCTCCTGATCAGGAGGAAGAGTTTGAGAAAAAACGTTCAGACTCATTTACTTTAGAAAGAAAGATTGAAGAAACGGAACGAAGCATTGCTTTGGAAAGAGAAAATCTGGAAAAGGAAACTAAAACTCTGGAAAAGTATAAAAGTGCCCTAGAGGCTTTCCGTCTGGAAGAAGTTTCGAAGCAGGAACAAATCAATATCAGCCGTTCCGGTCTTAAAATACTGGACTGGAATCTGTATGTCCAAAAGAAAAAAGCTGAGATTGAAGAAGTGTATCAGAAACTGATACAATCCAATAAAGAAACCGAAGAAAATTACCAAAGGGCTTTACAACAAGAAAAAGTTCTTTCTCCGAAACTGGCAGAGCAAAAAGCCATTGTCAGCCAATCTGAAAAACAAATCACCAAACTTGAACAGGAAATTTCCGGTAATGAAAGAGCTATTCTGAACGCTTTAGCGGATCAAAATTTCACAGAATTTAAAGAAGTTGAGAGTGTTTTACTTCAGGAAATCGATATTCAACTGGTGAGAGCCAAAATTCAGAATTTTAAAGTTGAGTTTGAAGCTTTAAAGAAATTCATTGGAGAACTGGAATTGAAGCTGAAAGGTCTTTCATTCGATAACGAACAGTTTTCTCTGGCTGAACAGCAATTTGTTGAAGCGCAAAGTGAGCAGAAAAAAATCAGTGATTCTGTAGTGACTAAAACAGCAGAAATAAACCGATTGGAAAAAGAGTTTATGAAAAAAGAAACTCTTTTAAAAGAACTTGCAAAACTGCAGAAACGCTCAGAAAATTTAAAACTCATGATGAACCTGTTTAAAGGAGCGGGTTTTGTACAATATGTTTCTTCTATTTATCTGAGACAGCTTTGTGATCATGCGAATGTTCGTTTCCACAGGATGACTAGAAACCAGTTGAGCCTTCAGCTTAATGAAAATAGCGATTTTGAAATCATAGATTACCTCAACGAAGGAAAAAGCAGGAGTGTAAAAACCCTTTCGGGCGGGCAGGCTTTTCAGGTATCGCTAAGTCTTGCTCTGGCGTTGGCAGAAAGTGTTCAGGCCAATGCACAGGCAGATAAGAACTTTTTCTTTATTGATGAAGGTTTTGGAACTCAGGATACAGAATCTGTGAATATTGTATTTGAAACCCTCACCAATCTGATGAAAGAAAACAGGATTGTAGGAATTATCTCTCACGTTGAAGAGCTGAAAGAGAAAATTCCTACAGCTCTCAATATTATTAAAGACGAGGAAAGAGGAAGTCTGATTGAGATTGTATAATTAATCTTAAACCCTCAAAAGACATTCAACTAAGGTTGTCTTGAAAATTTATGCATGAAGAATCAATACAGCCTTCACGGATTTGTTCAGGATCTCATCTACGGTACTACCGGAGAATAATCGGTAAATAATATTGTGATTGTGTTTTACCAGACATAAAATATCTGTTTTATTGGTTTCTATGAAATCAATAATTCCGCTTGATGGTTTATCATCCTCAACGTAGTGAAAGGTGATTTCCACAGAAGAAAGCTGATCTTTTAATTTCTTTTCTCCATGTTCTATGGTTCTTGCAGCTGTATCTTTGTCCGAAATATGAAGTACTTCCAGCTTTTTAGGATCAGAAACTTTAAGGATCTGGTTCAATGCCTTTACATCCCTTACGGATAGTTTTGTGGTTTTATAATCAGCAGCCAGCGTAATAACAGGTGTTGGATGAAGTATACTTTCCGCAGGAACGATTAAGGTAGGAATCCGCATTTTGCTAATGGCTAAACTGGCATTGCTTCCTATAATTCCTTTAATGCCCGTAGCTCCCGTCATTCCCATTACTAAAAACGATACATCATTATATTCGATGTATTTTGTAATGACATTTCTTAAAAAGCCAACATCACAAACGGTTTTAACCGGAATGTCTTTATATTCGCTGTTATTACAGAAAGTTTCTGTCCATTCTTTCAGAGCAGATCTTTTTCTTGCATAGTAATCTTCAATAAAAATGGCGTTGTATGTACTATTGTTGATGCCTTCCGTAGGATGAATGGCATTCAGCACCGTTACTTTCATCTTTAAGGTTTTGGCGAGAGACAGAGCATACAACAGAGCATTACCTGCGTTGTTGGAAAAGTCTGAGGCAACTAATATTTGTTTCATTTTTTTTCGGTTTTAATAATAATCACTGAACTAAAAAATCTGCTGCTAAATAAACAGATGGAAACATATAAATAACAGTAAAGATAATACAATAGACACAGGTAAAGTAAGCACCCAGGCAAGACCGATACTTTTTAATGTAGCCGGATTAAGGTTACTTTTACCACCGGAAGCCACCATAGAACCAGCGATACCACTTGACAAAACGTGCGTGGTACTTACCGGCAATCCCAGAAATGTACTGATACCGATAGTAGATGCGGCAACAATTTCACTGGAGGCACCCTGGGCATAATTCAAATGTTCATTTCCTATTTTTTCACCAATGGTTACTGCAATTCTCTTCCAGCCTATCGTAGTTCCCAATCCGAGAGATACAGAGATAATAATAATGACCCATAGAGGAGCAAATTCGGTTAACTTTTTAAGTTCAGAAATCTGGCTGGTGAGCATTGCCCTGCTGGATTCGTCAATAGCTATGGCTTTATTTTCATTCAGTTTTTTCAGAGAATCAACAAGGTTGTCTACCTGTTTTCTAAATCTGTAGGTAGCCGCTTTGTCTTTTTCATTCTTATGGATCAGATTCTCTTTTACATTTTCAACAGCCAGGTTCAATGTCTTAAATTCAGCTGTATTTTGAGTATTTCGGGCAGCTGCAGCCTGTAATGTATGTTCCGTTGTATTCAGGATAGAAATAATCTTATCGTTAGGAATATCATGATTAATTGCGAACTGAGCAGGCATGAAAGCAATCAGGATCAGCATAAAAAGCCCTACTCCCTTTTGTCCGTCATTACTACCATGAAAAAAGCTTACTAAAGTACAGGTTGTTATTAAAATGGCTCTTATAGCAAAAGGAGGTTTATCATTGGCTCCTGTCGGAATATGAAAAAGCGTTTTATAGCGGATTATGTATTTAAAAAACCACATCAGCAGGACAGCTAAACAAAACCCTACTATAGGGGATAAAATGAGAGACATTCCAATTTCTTCAGCTTTATGCCAGTTCACTCCTCCACCATAATACCAGGTAAATCCTAAGCCGGCACCAATCAAAGCACCAATAAGGGTGTGGGAACTGGAGCACGGTATTCCAAAATACCAGGTCCCAAGATTCCAGATGATTGAAGCCAGTAAAACAGCCAAAACCAAAGAGGCTCCCACAGCAATTGGCAGCGTTATGAGCGTATCCATAGGAACCAGTTTTAAGATTCCCATCGCAACGGCAATTCCTCCAGTAAAAACTCCCAGAAAATTCCAGAAACCAGACCACGGAATTGCAATAACAGGTTTAAGAGCTTTGGTATAAATTACGGTAGCCACAGCATTGGCTGTATCATGAAAACCGTTTACAAACTCAAAAGCCACAACGGCTACCAGGCACAGGATGAAAATAATGACAAGGCCTGTACTGAGATCCGGATCCACTGAAAAAAATAGGATATTGTTTAAAAGCATGGTTTTTTGTTTAGATTTTGGAATAACTGGACCAACAGAACGTCCAGAATGTTGAAAAATGAAACCATCGGAAAGGTATCATAAGAACAATTTTTTGAATAGTAATAGGCTTTAGAACATCCAAACGACCTTTTGAGCAAACCGGCTGTGGAAATAAACAGTTTGTCACCAGTACAATACAGAGTTTGTATCATGCGGATTATAGACAGGTCAATCATTAATAGCTATCGCTTTGTTTCATCACTGTAAAGAAATGAAGTTTAAAAGATTACGATGTTAATAAATGATTAACTGTTTATTACATTTAAAAATATGAGAATAAAAAAGGAGACCTTTTTCCGGTCTCCTTATCATATCTGTAAACTCTCCTGTTATAGTCCTTGTATAGCAGGCTTCACTTCTTTTCCGAATAGTTCAATAGATTTCATCATCACATCATGCGCAGGATCTCCCACATCCATATGTCCGATAAATCTGGTGATTCCGAAGATCTCCTTCATATAAGCAATTTTGTCTGCTACTTCTGCCGGACTGCCGATAAATAATGCTCCATCTTTGCTTCTTCCTCCCTCATACTGTGCTTTTGTGTAAGGCGCCCATCCTCTGGAAGACCCAATTCTGTCCATCTGAGATTTATAGTTATGAAAATATCCATCCACCACTTTCTGATCATCACTCACAAAAGTATGTGAGTGAACAGCAATCTGCATTTTCGAAACATCATGCCCTGCTTTCTGGTATTCCTGTTTATAGAATTCGATCAGATTTCTAAATTGAATCGGCATTCCTCCAATAATGGCTACCACTAAAGGCATTCCAAGCTGTGCTGCACTTAAAACAGACTGCGGAGTTCCTCCAACAGCTCTCCAGATTGAAAGCTTTCCATCATTTTTTGCTCTTGGATAAACAGTTTGGTTCTCCATCGGAGCACGAAGTTTCCCTGACCAGCTTACGTTTTCCTCAGAATTGATTTTCAGTAATAATTCTAATTTTTCGTCAAATAGCTGCTCATAGTCATTCAATGAATAACCATACAGCGGAAATGACTCTATGAAACTTCCGCGTCCCACGAAGATCTCTGCTCTACCGTCTGAAATAAGATCCAGCGTAGAAAAATCTTCATATACTTTTACCGGCTCCGAAGAGCTCAAAACAGTAACTCCACTGGCCAGTTTTATATTTTTTGTAATACTCGCTGCCGCTGCCAATACGATCTCCGGAGAAGAAACAGCATAATCCGGACGGTGGTGCTCTCCCATAGCGAAAACATCGATTCCTACCTCATCCATTAATTTTACCTGATCCAATATTTCACGGATCTTAATTCCTGCATCTCTATATTTTCCGGTGGACTGGTCTAAAGCCAAATCCCCGAACATTCCTATTCCTAATTCCATATTGTTGATTTTAGTGATACAAAAATACCACTATGAAAGATCAAAAACATTGATGTTTGGTAAGATCGAAAAGTTGTTTTTTAAAACACAAATAACACTAATTTATCACTAATAACACGGTATAGTCATTGCGAGCAAAGCGAAGCAATCTAAATTTAGCATAATACAATAAGGTTAAGGTAATGTTCAAAAAAAATCCAGCCTTGTTTTAGGCTGGATTGTATTATTATTTCTTCAGATATAAATCAAAATAATCTGTGATTTTCTGCATCAGGTGAACTCTGTCTTTCCCGATCACATTATGCGGATGTCCCGGATATGTAAAGTAATCCAATTGAACTCCGTTATCAACAGCTGACTTGATAAATTTAATAGAATGCTGCCATACTACTACATCATCCTGCGCTCCATGGATCATCAGTAATTTTCCCTTCAGGTTCTGAACTTTATCCAAAAGATTAGCTGTTGCATATCCCTGTGGATTTTCCTGTGGAGTATCCATATATCTTTCTCCGTACATGATCTCGTACATGCTCCAGTCGATTACCGGTCCTCCTGCTACTCCTACTTTGAATACATCCGGCTTACGAAGCATGAAGCTTGTTGTCATAAATCCTCCAAAGCTCCATCCATGGATTCCCATTTTTTCTCCATCTACATAAGGAAGAGACTTTAAGTACTCTACTCCTTTCATCTGGTCATTCATTTCTGTGGTCCCCAGATTTCTGAATACAGCCTGCTCAAATTTCAGCCCACGGTTAGAAGAACCTCTTCCATCCATAGTGAAAATAATATACCCGTTCTGAGCCATATATTCGTACCAAAGGTTTCCTGAAGCCGGGAAGGTATTCGTGATCAGCTGTAAGTGCGGTCCGTTATACAAATAAACAATCGTTGGGTATTTTTTATTAGGATCAAAATTGGTTGGAAGAATAATCTTTCCGTACAAAGGAGTACCGTCGTCAGCCTTTAATGTTACGTTTTTAATTTCCGGTCTCTGATAATTTTTTAATGGATTTTCAGAAGTGAGGATATTAGTAGTTTTTAAATTAGCTGTATTGATAATATTGGCAACTCTCGGTGAATTGGCATTGCTGTATGCATCATACAGATAGTTTCCGTCACTGCTCAATGTTCCAATGTGCATACCTTCTTCATTGTCCAGCCTTTGCATCTTGAAGTTGGTCCAGTTGATTCTATACAAATGTCTTTCTAAAGGCGTTTCTTTTGTTGAAGTAAAATAGATTTCCTTTTTCTTTTCATTGAATCCTAAAATATCTGTTACCAGCCAGTCGCCTTTTGTGATCTGTGCTACCAGTCCTTTTTCCAGGCTGTAGTGGAACAGGTGATTGTATCCCGTTCTTTGGCTCTGCCAGATGAAGTCTGTGTTAGAATTCGGGAAGAAAGTAAGTGGATGCTGTGGTTCAACATATTTACTGTCTGTTTCTTCAAACAACGTTTTCACCAATTCTCCCGTAGCAGCATCATATTGATTCATTTTCATATGATTCTGACCTCTGTTTAAAACAGCTACAAAGATGTATTTTGAATCCGGGCTCCATGTAACAGCCGTCAGATATTGGTCTTTCTCACCTTCCACTTTTAAGAAAGTAGTAGCTTGAGTTTTAATATTGAAAACTCCTAATGTCACCTGGTGAGAAGTCTGACCAGCCATTGGGTATTTAATATTATGATTTACAGCAGGAGTTACAGACCAGTCGATGATCGGATAATCCGCTACCATGCTCTGATCCATTTTATAGAAAGCTACACTTTCTGAGTTCGGGGCAGGAAAAATTCCGGTATCAATACCAAATTCATTTCTGTGAACAGCCTGTCCGCTAATGATATTTTCATTCGTTTCGTTGGTTACCGCAATGGTTTTCCCGTTTCTGCTTACAAATAAATTATTCTTTGCTGTGAAAGCGAAGGTTTGGCCATCACCAAACATTTTTACATTCGCAGCATCCTGATCAACCGCAGCCGTATTTTTTACTTTCCAGTCATTTCCTGATTTCTCGATCCACGACATTTTACCACCTGTAGTAAAATAACCATTTGAATTTCCTGTAAACTTGATTGGCGGAACAGCTTTCAGCTTATCATCGGAAAGGTTTCGGTTTAGCTGGCTCAACGAGATCAGAGTATCCTGTTTATTGGTTTTCAAATCTGTAATCAAATAACCGCCTTTTACTGCCTGGATGTAAGATTTCCCGTCTGCAGCCCATGAAAACTGGGAAATATTTTTCACGGCAAGGTTGGTTCTCATTCCATTTACAGCCTCTGCCATGGTAAACTTCTGATTCTGGGCAAATGCTGAACTGCCTAGAACCAGCATCAATAAAGAAAATTTATGTAATTTCATTGTATAAAATTGAATCCATCAAAAATAAGAAATAAAAACCATTCGTTAAGAAATGTTAAATTAAAACATTCATAAAATGGAATTCATGCACTAAAAGAAATTATTTCTTAACTTAATAGTAGAATTTTTAAAGAGATTAGGATAGGTGAATTGTGAATAGTCAATCCGCTGCGCTTGTCAATTTTTAATTATGGGAAATGTATAGTATTCACCATTTACTTGCGAAGCAAAATTGACCATTGATTATAAATGAGTTAATTGTGAACTGTCAATCCGCCGAGCTTGTCAATTTTTAATTATTGGAAATGTATAGTATTCACCATTCACTTGCGAAGCAAAATTGACCATTGATTATAAATGAGTTAATCGTGAACTGTCAATCCGCTGCGCTTGTCAATTTTAATTATTGTAAATGTATAGCATTCACTTGCGAAGCAAAATTGACCATTGATTATTAAATGAGTTAATCGTGAACTGTCAATCCGCTGCGCTTGTCAATTTTTAATTATGGGAAATGGATAGTATTCACCATTCACTTGCGAAGCAAAATTGACCATTGACAAAAAAATCTCATTTCTTATCCTATATCAATGACTTGTATATGTTCTCTATCCTAAATTTGCATTATTAATAACAAACAAAAAATACAAAATACAATGGCAACAAAATGGATTTTAGACCCTACGCATAGTGAAATTACTTTCAAAGTAAAACACATGATGATCTCTAACGTAAAAGGAAGCTTCAGAACTTTCACTGCTGAAATTGAATCTGAAGACGAATTCTTTGCAAATGCAAAAACTACTGCTACGATCCAGACGGATTCTGTATTCACAAACAATACAGACAGAGATAATCACTTAAAATCTGCAGAGTTCTTCAATGCTGAAGTACACCCTACAATCACTTTTGAATCTCAGGCATTAAATAATGCTATCGTTGGAAATCTTACCATCAACGGAATTACAAAACCTGTAACTCTTGATGTAGACTTCGGAGGAATCAACGTAGACCCATGGGGAAATACAAAAGCAGGTTTCTCTTTTGAAGGAAAAATCAGCAGAAAAGATTTCGGATTAAACTGGAATGCAGCTCTTGAAGCAGGAGGTGTAATGGTAAGTGATGATGTGAAAGTAGCTGGTGAATTACAGTTTGTAAAACAAGCATAGAATAACATATATTACAAAAGGTTCAGGGATTTTCTAAAAGCCTTGAACCTTTTATTTTTTTATAATCTTCAATATTTATGAACCTCAATGATCTTCAAAACATAAGCGACGGTTTTAAAAGCACACAGAGAATGCCTGTTTTATTTCTTGGACATGGTTCACCGATGAATGCCATTGAAGAGAACCAATTTGTACAGGGTTTCCGAAAAGCAGCCTCTGAAATTCCTAAGCCTAATGCAATTCTTTGTATTTCTGCTCACTGGTATACAGCCGGAACTTTTGTAACCGCTATGGATATGCCGAAAACCATCCATGATTTTTATGGTTTCCCGAAAGCACTTTTTGATGTGCAGTATCCTGCTCCGGGAAGTCCGGAGCTGGCAAAAGAAACTGCAGAACTTCTGCTCCCGATTGATGTGGAAGAAGACCACAGCTGGGGACTTGATCATGGTGCATGGTCTGTGATCAAACATATGTATCCTGATGCCGACATTCCTGTTATTCAGCTGAGTATAGACCATACAAAATCTCCCCAGTATCATTATGACCTTGCCAAAAGACTGAATAAGCTTCGTGAAAAGGGGATTCTGATTATTGGAAGCGGAAATATTGTTCATAACCTCCGTCTTATCGATTGGAAAAATATAAATACAGTGGGAGCCGGCTGGGACTGGGCTATAGAAGCCAGAGAAAAAACCAATAATTGGCTTCTGGATGGAAATTTCCAGCATATTATTGATTATCAGAAACAGGGAACTTTCTTACAATATGCTGTTCCTACACCTGATCATTATCTGCCTTTATTGTATACTTTAGGGCTGAAAGATCAGTCTGAGGAACTTACTTTATTCAATGATGAGCTTATAGGAGGATCATTGAGTATGACCAGTGTAAGAATCGGATAGCCTGTTCTAAAAATAAAAAAGGAAATATCTCAACTGAAATATTTCCTTTTCTTTTTATGGAATGATTATTTATTGTACTGCTTTTAAAACATTGATATTTCCGTAGCCATAACTTGAATTAACATTTGGATAGTAAGTGGCAGACTGTCTCATTTTGTTAAGCACCTGCTCTCTCGTCCATGATGGATTTTTAGCCCAAACCAGAGCTGCAATTCCTGCTGTAGCTGCTGTAGCTACCGAAGAACCACCCACATAATCTGCCTGACCGTTGTAATAACTCAAAACCGGAACGGTATTTCCTGAAGCTCTTTCCATCTGGAAAGTAAAGTCGATCTGACTCCCGGAGTGGCAGACATCACATTTCTGATTGGATGTATTCTCCTTTACTCCTGTGATCGCCTGAGTTTCTGACATCGATGCAGGGAAAATTACTCCAACGAAACTGGTAAAGCTGGTAGAAGTACCTCCGGCACAGAAAATCAGTTTTCCTTTAGAATAAGCATATTTAACACCATCTTCAATTTTTCCGACGGAGAAAATATGTCCCATTGACATAGAGATGATTTTTACACTGGTATTGTTACCTAATTCTGTAAAAGCCGTTTTTACAGCAGTCTGCTCACTTGAAGTTTCCAAAACAACATTTTCTGCAGCTCTGTAGGCAATCAGATTGGCATTGTAAGCTACTCCTACAGGCAGTCCTGCGTTGTTTCTTGGAGCAGTCATCACAGAAGCCATTTTTGTCCCGTGTCCGCACTGATCTCCCGATCCGTCTGAATTATACACTCCGAATTTACTGATCGTTCTTCCTGATGAAGCACCATTATTAAAGCTTCCTCCTAACAAAGTCTGTTCTGGAGAAACTCCTGTATCAATAAGTCCTATTGTAACTCCTGCCCCCGTGCTGTAGCTCCATGCATCAGGAATATTATGCTTAGTGAAAGCCCATGGAATTTTCGCACTTGGTGTGGTAGATGTATAATCTGCTGTACTCAACGCTGATGATGAAAAACCACATCCTGATGAACCGCTTCCAGAAGATTTTGCAGCTGCATTATATTGAGCCTCATATTCAAAATAATGATAGTCTGCCGGCTCTACATATCGGATGTTCTTCATTTGTCGAAGAGCGGTAACAGTTTCCTCGTTTTCAATCACAACATCCATCTGATTAAGATACTGATCTGAAAGAAGAAGGAAATTTCTTTCATCTTTTCCCTCATATTTTTTGATCACAGAAAGGACTTCCTTTTCTATATCACTGCTGTTTGGAGATTTGCTTCTGTCAAAGTCGTCCTTAGAGGCTCCAAAACCGATGGATACCATTTTATTTCCACGGAAAATAGCACTCCATACGAAATGATCGGATTCATTCTTCCAATTGAAAGTACCGTCCGTTTTAATAGCCTGATTAATCCTTTCATTGATCTGTTTTGCAGTCAGTGGATCTTTCTGAGACATTTCGGTTTTTACATTTTCGTTCTGAAGTTCTTCTCTGGAACACGAGTTTAAAGCAAAAAATATTGCTAATAGGAATACAGTTTTTTTCATATGTTATAATTTTGGTTGGAGCCACAATATAACACTTTAACGGGAATTAAAAACTGAAAAAAAATGAATTTACCATTACATGAATATTAAATTATAATACTTTCTCGTAGCAGACACTTTGCTCTATTCCAACGTATTGCCCATAATTAGGCATTCTGTAAAAACCACTTTTTTCATAGACTGAAATAGCACTTTTCAGATCCTGAGAAGTTTCCAAAACTGCTTTTTTAAAATTCAATTCTGCGGCCCAGTTTTCCAGTTCTTTCACAATAGTTGAACCCAGTCCTTTTTTTCTGAATTCCGGATGGGTAAACATTCTTTTTATTTCTACGGTATCTTCCGAAAAGGGTTTGAATGCTCCACAGGCTGCGGGAATATCATCAATATAAACTACAACACAGTTTTTGATGGTATCAATTGTATTGAACTGAGCAAAGAAATCATCATTTTCTCCATTATGTTCGGCTAAAGCAGCATCAAGTAATTTTACAAGATTCTGAAAGTCTGTATTGGAGGAATCTGTTCTGAGTATATACATTTTTTGATTTAAAGATTTGTAAAAACAAAAAAGCTCCCTTTCGGAAGCTTTTATTTTATTTTAGATTAGTTGACAACAAATTTTCTTTCGTTAATCAACTCTGCAATTGCTAACATATCTTTTCCAATTAATCTGTCATCTTCAAGCTTGGTAACTTTAGAACGAAGAATTGAAAAGTTTTCTTCAATCACTTTAGAGCATTTCGCAGGTCTTCTGAATTCAAGCCCTTGAGCAGCAAACATAAGTTCAACAGATAGAATATTCACAAGATTTCCAAGAACCTGATTGAATTTTCTTCCGGAGATACTTCCCATAGAAACATGATCCTCCTGCCCTAAGCTTGTAGGAATGGAATCTGCCGATGCCGGAAAACATAATGTTTTATTCTCTGTAACCAAAGCAGCTGAAGTGTACTGAGGAATCATAAATCCGGAATTTAATCCTGAACTTTCCGTTAATAATCTTGGTAATCCGTACTTTCCTTCTAATAATAAATAACTTCTTCTGTCAGAAATATTTCCTAATTCTGCAGCAGCCAGTGTAGCATAATCTAAAGGCAGAGCCATCAACTGTCCGTGGAAGTTACCACCTGAAATAGATTCTTCAGCACTTAATACAATCGGATTGTCTGTTACGGAGTTCAATTCTGTTTCTGCCATTCCTTTAAGGTGCTCAAAAGCATTTCTGCTGGCTCCGTGAACCTGTGGTACACATCTCATAGAATAAGGATCCTGAACTCTCTCACAATCTTCGTGAGCTTTCATATTTTCTGATCCTTTTAAGAATTTAAGCATTCTTGCCGCTACTTTTTTACTACCTTCAAAAGGTCTGATCTCATGAAGTTCTTTTTTGAATGGGCTTGCAGAACCTCTGTATGCTTCGATACTCATGGCAGCAGTCATATCCGCAAGATCTAATAAGTATTCAAACTTTTCAAGTCCTTTGATTGCATGGGCAAGTATAAACTGAGTTCCGTTGATTAATCCCAATCCTTCTTTTGGTCCTAAAACTAATGGTTCAAGATCATATTTTTTCAAAACATCTATTGTTTCGGAAACCTGGTCTCCTTCCCAAACCTGTCCTAAACCAAGTAAAGGCAATACCAAGTGTGCTAATGGGGCAAGATCTCCTGAAGCTCCTACAGATCCCTGTTCAGGAACCACCGGAATAATATCTTTTTCAAGCATCAGAATCATCCTTTCGATAACTTCCAGAGAAACTCCGGAAAATCCTTTTGAAAGAGCATGAACTTTAGCAATCATCATAATCTTGGAAAGCTCTTTATCAATTGGTTTTCCTACTCCCACTGCGTGAGAGATGATCAGATTATATTGTAACTGAGCTGTTTCGTCTGCTGATATTTTAGTATCACATAAGGGTCCGAACCCGGTATTGATTCCATAAACACATCTGTCAGACTCTACTATTTTCTGTACGTTTTTCTGAGATTTTAAGATTTGTTCTTTTGAAGCTTTATTAAGCTTGGCTTTATTTGGCTTTTTACAGATTTCCAGAACATCATGGAAAGTAAAAACATCTACCCCGTATATCATTTCTAAAAAATTTTCTTAAAATTACGCATTTAACAATAATTGGAAAAGCTAAATTTTAATCTTCTATATTTTTATATAAACAAGGGAATTAATTTACTATTTTAGCCCCGAAAATTAAAAACAATAATACATGAGACTGAAAACTCTACTTCTTGCTTTATGTGTAGCAAGCACGACTGCTTTCGCCCAGAAAGTAAAATATTCTAAAGAGGACATCAAAAAAATGGAAACTTACCTTTTTAATGAAGGCTTTAATACTCCATCTCCTAAGAAAACATCCACGATCATCTTAAAAGACGGAACTACCTACAAAGGTTTCTGTAATAAAATTGAAACCAAAAAAGGTCAGATCTACGAAGTCGCTATCAAAGACAGTATCACAAAAAAGAATGCTACTTTCACGGCTGATCAGATCAATGAGATGTATGTGTATCCAAGCAATGCGGAAAAGATTGCAAAAGTGGCAAAATACATGGGAAATATCAGAAATTTCGGAACTAAGAAGTTGGCGAAAAATACCAATAATGATAGAATTTATTTTGTAAACCAGACTGTTTCTCTAAAGAACAAAAAAGATGATAAGGAATTTCTGATGCAGGTTATCAATCCAGGTTTTGATGATATCATTTCCGTATACCACGATCCCAGAGCTAAAGAAACAACAGGTTTTTCTGTAATGGGCTCTCCACAGCTTGGGGGCGGGGTTATCAAATCTTACTATGTAAAGAAAGGCAACAAAGTGATGTGGCTGCATAAAGATGATTTTGAAGACAATTATGATTTTCTTTTTGGAGACAATCAGGAGTTTACAAAAAAGTATCCTAAAAACTCTGTAGAATGGGATTACTTCAGTTTTCTTGTGAGCGAATATACAGCTATGACAAACGGATAAACATTTCCATCAATAAAATAAAGCCTGCAGACTCATCTGTAGGTTTTTCTTTTTTAAATAGGGAAAGTTTCCTTAATTTTGTTATATGAATCCTTCTTTAGAACTACAGCTCAAAACCTTACCATCCGAACCCGGCGTTTATCGTTACTATGATAAAAACGAACAGCTTTTGTATGTTGGGAAAGCTAAAAATCTTAAAAAGAGGGTTCTCTCTTATTTCAACAAAAACCTTTCCGGATACAGGATCAAAATAATGGTCGGTAAAATCCAGCGATTGGAAACAACAATTGTAAACAGTGAGTACGATGCACTTTTATTGGAGAATAACCTGATCAAGGAACATCAGCCGTTTTATAATGTCATGTTGAAAGATGACAAAACCTATCCATGGATCTGCATCAAGAATGAAGATTTCCCAAGAATTTTTCTCACCAGAAATGTGGTTAAAGATGGATCCGAGTATTATGGTCCTTATGCAAAAGTACGTCCAGCAAAGATTTTACTGGATACCATCAAGCATATTTACAAACTCAGAACCTGCAATCTGAATCTTTCTCCGGCAAAGATTGCGGAAGGAAAATATAAAGTCTGCCTGGAATATCATATCAAAAACTGTGAAGGTCCTTGTGAAGATCTTGAAAGTAAGGAAGAATATGATGAAAAGATAGATGCGATCCGTGGCATAATCAAAGGGGATTTCCGGAAAGCGAAGGATTATCTGGTGAATCAGATGATGAAACTGGCCTCCAGTCTTCAGTTTGAGCAAGCTCAGATCATTAAGGAAAGACTTGATATTCTTGAGGATTATCAAGCTAAAAACACTGTCGTTAATCCTAATATTGATGATGTGGATGTTTTTGGAATGACCAGTGATGAAACTGCGGCGTATATCAATTTCTTTAAAATCAGAAATGGAAATATCATCCAAAGTTTTACTACTGAGATCAAAAAGATTCTTGAAGAAACAGATGAAGATATTATGGAGGAAGCATTAATCGAAATCCGTCAAAAGTTTTCTTCTGATTCCAAAGAAGTTCTGCTGCCATTTCATTTGTCTGTAGAAATTCCGAATGTAAAACTGATCGTTCCTAAGGTTGGTGATAAAAAAAGAATTGTAGAGCTTTCTGAAAAGAATGCTAAAGAATATCGTTTGGAAAAACTAAAACAGGTTCAGATTGTAGATCCTGAAAGGCATACTAACAGAATCATGGCAGAAATGCAGAAGCTTCTCAGAATGCCGGTAGAACCTAGACATATTGAAGGTTTTGATAACTCAAATATTCAGGGAACCAATCCTGTCTCAGCATGTGTTGTTTTCAAAGATGGCAGACCGAGTAAGGCAGACTACAGAATCTTCCATCCTAAAACAGTGGAAGGGCCTAACGATTTTGCTACGATGGAAGAAGTAATCTACCGCCGTTACAAAAGAATGCTTGATGAAGGTGAAGATCTTCCCCAGTTGATTCTTATAGACGGAGGAAAAGGACAGCTGTCTTCTGCTGTAAAGAGCCTGAAATTATTGGGACTTTACGGAAAAATTACCATTGTAGGTATTGCCAAAAGACTGGAAGAAATTTTCTTTCCTGAAGACCCTATTCCTTTATATCTGGATAAAAAATCCGAGACTTTAAAAATTCTGCAGCGTGTACGTGATGAAGCTCACCGATTTGGGGTAAAGCACCACAGAACTAGAAGGAAAAATTCTACCATTAAATCTGAACTGGAAGAAATTCCCGGTGTTGGAGAAAAAACAATTGAGCTGCTTCTGTCTAAACTAAAGTCTGTAAAACGTATCAAAGAAGCCAATATGGAAACCCTGGAAGAAATTTTAGGGAAAAGTAAGGGGAAAATGATTTGGGAATTTTTTAATGCCAATTGATGACCTGGCATAGTTCAACAGTTCTTTTTCACTAATAAAATAGTTCTTTTTTATAAAATTTTATATCTATTTTCTATTTCATCAACAAGTGATAAGAAGCAACATTCCTTTAAACACAAAGGTAATTTATCAATGAAAAATGTAAATAAATAAATATTTTATTAAATAATAGTATTATTTATATTTTTTTCATAAATTAGTATTATCAACTAATAACGATAATACTATGAAAATTTTTCTCATTTTATAAATCTTTTTACATTTTCATTTACCCTTACGGATAATAACTACTTCTTGTTTCTGTATAGTATATGTTTCTTGTAGAAAATCTAAATACAAATACCTTTTCAAACTTTCCAAAAAATGAAAAACACATCAGCATATATATTATAAAAGGCTCTTTTTCAAGAGCCTTTTATGTTTATTTTGTTATTTATTTTCAGATTATTTTGCCACAAAAGTTTCTTTGGAATATCTTCCGTCAGCCTGTGGGATATCTATCACAATGCCCCCGTTTTCAAAATATCCAATAGTAGTATTTCCATCAGCGAGTTTTACCATGAAAACTGAATTCTTAGAAGTTGCTTTGAAAACGGCAAACGGTACGGAGCTGCCAGACTTTGCTAAGATAAACTGATTGGAATCAATCTGAATCTTTTGAAGATCCAGCTTACCATTTGAGTAGTTATTTGCTTCCGGAGCCGTTGTAGACACAACAGATGCAGCTGGTTCAGGAGATGTATTCTGACCATTAGTGGATGCAGGTAATAATGCGACAGGGTTAGATATAGGTACACTCATTAAAGCTTGTTTCAAAGCATCCTGTAAACCAGTTTCAAAATCTTTGATATTTGAGCTTCCTTTGGATTCCTGGATCATCTTATTATTACAATCTTTAAACTGGACGAGCAATTTATTTTTGAACAAACTTTTATCATTCAGAATATCAGCGGTAACCACATTACAATAGTTATTTTTAGCATCAGTAGGCCAATTATCTTTAATAACAGGAAGTACTATATATTTTTTCCCTGCCATAGCTTTAGTGAAAAAGTCTTTAAACTTATAATCTTCCTTAAATGTTTCAAATTTTTCAGGAACTGCAACATATTTGTAGTCCGAAACTTTTTGTGCAAAAATCATTGTTGAGCATATTGCTAACAAGAACATTGATACCTTTTTCATTTTTATTATTTTAATCGTTTCTGAATGCTCCCATATCCAGTTTCAGGGAGAAGAAATTGGAATAGAAATTAGATCCGCCAATTCCTGAATTTGTAATTGCATAATCCAGTGTAAGCCCTCTGTATCTTATCCCAAGACCTGCACTTGGCTGGAAAGAAACTTTTCTCTTAAGATCTTCTATATCTGTAATAGACTGGAATCTGTTGATTCCTAATCTCACAAAAATCATTTTCTGATACCCCAGCTCAGCTCCTGCATAGGGACTGATACTTGCGAAATCTGTGGAAATCAATGAAGCGGTTTTAGCAAAATCTACATTGATACCTGCTTCTGGTAATACATATACACTGCTATTGATTTCAAATAATTTGCTGGCACCTACATTCAGCTTAGGCATTGTTAGTTCCAGTTTATCTTTAGGTGCCGGATTGAATTCTTCTCCGTTAACAACGGTTGAAAGTTCTTTCTGATTGATACTCCAGAAGTTTACGGTAGTAGTAATATCTCTTACCATACCTCCAAACTTCCATCCGTTATCTGCTTTATAAATAGCACCCACATCAAAACCAAATCCATAACCATTGGCAAACTTACCTACATTTCTGTAGACAATTTTAGCATTTACCCCAACATCCAATTTTGGATTTCCTCCGGGTCTGAAAGCATAAGAAAGGATAGCAGCGTAATCGGATTGAGAAAATTTAGTGATTTTATCATAATCAATGTTTCCTTCAGAATCAATCATCTGGGTAGTATTCAAAATATTGTCTACACCAAGTCTTACCACCGAAACACCAAATACACCTTCTTCGAGTACTTTCGCATACGCCAGATAGTCGTATTTTGCGATAGACTCAAAGTATTCTGCGTGCATGGCCGCACCCTGCCAGTCTCTTTCAACTGACATCAAACCTGCAGGGTTCCACATAGGAGAATATACATCATCCTGATTGGTGATTACTGCCCCTCCCATTGCAAGACCTCTTGCTCCGGCTCCGATATTTAAGAATTCATTGGAATATTTCCTGATAATCTGAGATTGAGACAGCCCAAACAGCAGTGAAAATGCAAGTAAAAGATATTTTTTCATCATATAAATTTGATGCTTAGTTTAAGTTTTTAGTTTTTCTGGCTTTAATTAATCCATTTACAATGATAGCCAGTATCATAACTCCTGAAGCAATATAAAATATAGGGCTCATATGTTCTGATTCTCCAAAGATAAAAAAAGCTAGTATAATTCCGTAGACAGGTTCTAAATTAACTGTTAAAATTAAAGTAAAAGGTGATATATACTTCATTAATTTTACTGATTCTAACATGGGAAAAGCGGTAAAAACACTGGCTAACAAGCATATTAACGCCAAATCCCGGTAGTTTATTTCATTCATTTGAAAAATTTGCCCTGAAAGCAAATAAAATATCATTAAAATAAACCAACCACAGAAAATTTCATAAAAAATAATATTCCCTGAACTCGTTTTACCAAACATTTTACCATTAAAAACAGAAAAAACAGTCCCAAATACAGCACAAAGGATTCCATAAATAATACCTTCTTTAAAATGAAACTCTGTTTTGAAAATTAATAGTATACAGGCTACGATGACCGTTCCCATAATGACTTCAGAGATATCTATCTTTCTTTTAAAAATAATAGGTTCCAGAATCGAGGCAAAAAGTGTAGACAAGGAAAGACAGCTTAATGCAATAGAAACATTGGAAACTTTAATAGAATAAAAAAAGCAATACCAGTGGAGCGTCATTGCAAAACCTATTGCTGCCAGCTGAAAAAATATTTTTTTGGAAACCTTTATACTTTCCTTCTTAAAGACTCTTATGAATACAAAGAGAAAAACAGAGGCAAACAACATCCTGTAAAACACAAGAATCTGAGCATTGGCATGAATTAGTTTTCCCAAAATTGCGGTGAACCCCCACAAAAATACTATTAAATGTAACCTGAAAAGTGCCAATTTATGCATAACCTATCTCCTTTTAATTTTAACGTGCAAATTTACAAATCACAATCACAAAAATTGATAAAAAGACACGTTTAATCTAAAAAAAGTTAATAAACATTAAAATAGAGATCAGTCCATAAAAAAACCCTGAAAATTTGTTAAACTTTCAGGGCCTTCAAATAATAAACTATTAAAAAAATAAACTAGGAACAGAGTAATTTTCAGAGGTTATCACCCTCCATTACTCTGATGTAAAGTTAGAAAAAATATAAATTATTTAAAAATATTTTTTAGTTAAAAATTTCACAATTTACTAGAAACCAAAGTATTAAACAACTGTTTTACTTCCTATTTGTATTCCTCATAAAAATAGTATCTTTAAGCGTAAAAAATTGAAAATTTTATGGATATCGAATTCAATAAACGAGAAGATCAAAACAGATTAAAATTATCAGAAATAAATCGCTTACTCACTGAAATCAAAAAAGGAGGTGGTGAGAAGAGGCTTCAAAAGCTTCGTGATGAAGGAAAAATGACAGCTAGAGAAAGAGTAGATTATCTTCTCGATAAGGATTCAGATTCTATAGAAGTAGGAGCATTTGCAGGATATGAAATGTATAAGGAGCATGGAGGATGCCCTAGCGGAGGAGTTGTAGTAGTTATTGGCTACGTTTCCGGAAGACAATGTATCATCGTTGCCAATGACGCTTCTGTAAAAGCGGGTGCATGGTTTCCTATCACAGGAAAGAAAAACCTGAGAGCACAGGAAATTGCAATGGAAAATAAGCTTCCTATTATCTATCTGGTAGACTCCGCTGGTGTTTATCTTCCAATGCAGGATGAGATCTTCCCGGATAAAGAACATTTTGGAAGAATTTTCAGAAATAATGCTAAGATGAGTTCTATGGGAATCATCCAGATTTCTGCTGTAATGGGAAGTTGTGTAGCAGGAGGAGCCTATCTGCCTATTATGAGCGATGAAGCCATGATTGTAGATAAAACAGGCTCTATTTTCCTTGCCGGAAGCTATCTTGTAAAAGCAGCTATCGGTGAAAGTATTGATAATGAAACATTGGGAGGAGCCACCACTCACTGCTCTATTTCAGGAGTAACAGATTATAAGGCTAAAGATGATAAAGATGCTTTGAATAGAATCAAGAACATCATGAAATCTCTCGGAAGTACTGAAAAAGCTGGCTTTGACAGAATTGAAAGTTTCCAGCCAAAAGAAAACCCTGAAAATATCTTCGGAATTATGCCTGTTTCAAGAGCTGAGCAATATGATACCTATGAAATTATTAAATGTATTGTGGATAATTCTGAATACGAAGAATACAAACCGGATTATGGCAAGAGTATTATCTGTGCAACAGCCAGAGTTGATGGGTGGTCTGTAGGTATTGTTGCCAATCAGAGAAAGCTGGTTAAAAGTGGTAAAGGAGAAATGCAGTTTGGTGGAGTTATTTACTCAGATTCTGCAGATAAGGCTACACGATTCATTGCTAACTGTAATCAAAGAAAAATACCTTTAATTTTCTTACAGGATGTTACCGGGTTTATGGTAGGCTCAAAGTCTGAACATGGCGGTATCATTAAAGACGGAGCTAAAATGGTAAACGCTGTTTCCAATTCTGTAGTTCCTAAATTTACCATTATCACAGGTAACTCTTATGGAGCTGGAAATTATGCAATGTGTGGAAAAGCTTATGATCCAAGATTAATTGTTGCATGGCCTTGGGCTGATCTGGCCGTAATGGGAGGAGCACAGGCGGCAAAAGTACTTGCTCAGATCCAGGAATCTACATTAAAGAAACAAGGAAAAGAAATTACTGAAGAAGAACACAACGAAATTCTGGATACAATTTCAAAAAAATATCAGAAACAAACTGAATCTACTTATGCAGCGGCAAGATTATGGACAGATGCCATCATCAACCCTGCAGATACAAGAAAATGGATTTCTATGGGGATTGAAGCGGCTAATCATGCTCCTATTACTGAGAAATTCAACTTAGGAGTAATTCAAGTCTGATCAATACACTTATAAAAATAAACACGGCTATCTCAAACTGAAATAGCCGTGTTTTTATTTATACCCTTAAATTATAGGAATATTACTTTCCATATTCTTCTTTACAAAATTCTATAGGCCCACCAAGCTTCATACAGCATTGATATTTGCTCAAACAAATTCCATTAGGCCATCCCGGCGGATAGCACATTCCGAATGCCGGATCATCCGGACATGTTGGTCCACCACTTCCTTTCAATGATTTTAAACTCTCTCTTGAAATCTTTACTAGATTTTTCATAGTTATTTAGTTTTTGATAGTTCCTACTCTATTATAGCTTTTCGGATTACGCTTTTTCTAATATACCATTTTTTCAACACCTGGTGAAATTTAAATAAAAAAAAATAAATTATTCCTAAAGTAGGATTCATATATATAGTAATCCCAAAGCAAGAAGGAAGTAGCTTAGCCAATATTTCTAGGAGCATTCACCCGCTATCCATTCATACTCCTCACGCCATTGCGCTCCCACACTCAAACCCACATGCTCTCGAACCCAAGTTGCGGGGTAACCATTGCTATCGGGGCTAGGCTAAAACAAATTATGAATGATGAATTATTAATTATGAGTTATGAGTTGCGGGATCCCATCCAGATTAGGAAGAGTCAATTTTACATAGTAAGATCTAATATCCCAACTATGTCATTCCGTAGGAATCCAGCCACATTTATTAGGGTCTAAAGGATTCAAAGGGATGCTACAGAACTACAGGGGGGTAATATTTTAGTGATTTGATAATCTTAGATAAAGTTGATGATAGAACTTTAAAATGTATTGTTTAGACTCCTGCGGAGTGACAAACTGCGTGTGGTGAACGGTAGTTGTGACAACAAATAAGAAGTCAGCAGTAAGATCAGGAAGGGAAAAGCAATAATGGGTAATGAATAATCAGTAATGAGTAATGGATGATGAATAGGTAATAATAACATCTGCCATGACAGAATGATGAGTGATGACTATTGTTTATTACTTATTGCTCATTACTTATGTTTAGAGTTGTAGTTGCTTATTTAGCTGGATTAGGTATATAACAAAAAAAATCCTTTATCATCAGATAAAGGATTTTTTAAAAATAAAATAAAAACTGGCGGCGGCCTACTCTCCCGCTTTCGCAGTACCATCGGCGCTGGTGGGCTTAACTTCTGTGTTCGG
>NZ_JAPDFT010000004.1 GCF_025949665.1 Chryseobacterium viscerum
TCTGCGCTACTGTTATACTCTCGTTTTTCAGTGGGGCAAAGATAACAACTTATTGCAACGCAAAACAACTTTATTTAACATAAATATTACATTTCATTCATATTTAATCATAATCACCTGGAACGCAGTGAGAAAAATTTTAAACATTTGTTTGGAGTATTAATTCCTCTTAACCCAAACCCAGTAATAATCCTGTTATAATCTATTTCTTAAGGATTGCTTTCTTTATAGATAACGCTCAAAAATTCGGCATAGGACTTTTCCAGACCAATAATATCACCGGATTTAAGATTCAACCCTCCAACTCCTGAGTTGTCTGGTTTTACTTTTAAAGATGAAACCTGAAAGTATAAGTTATCATCATTCGCTTTTGGCTGAACTTTGACAGTAGATCCCAAAAGTTTCTTGGTTGAAATTGTATAAATTTCTCCTGGAACAACTTTTAATTTT
The DNA here is from genome assembly GCF_025949665.1 of Chryseobacterium viscerum. Taxonomy (NCBI): domain Bacteria; kingdom Pseudomonadati; phylum Bacteroidota; class Flavobacteriia; order Flavobacteriales; family Weeksellaceae; genus Chryseobacterium; species Chryseobacterium viscerum. Next base: position 451 of record NZ_JAPDFT010000004.1, read on the forward strand.
AAAAATGATCTGGGAGAGATCATATAGTCTTTACGATTGATGCTTATTTTCTGATCTTTCTCAGAGGATGCAAATATATACATCTCGCCATGCTGGGCTGGCAGCTTTTCTTTTGGTGTATAATATAACGCAATCTTATAATTGGCTGCATTGAACGACTGAGCAGTTCCATCCACGTTTTCAAAAGGCCTTAATTCAAAAGTATTGGCACCTATCTCTTTTGCTTTTTTATAGACCAAGGAAAATATAAGTGCATCATCTTTTGAAAAGCCCTGAACTTCTACTTCTCCTAAATAAACGGCATCAGCAGCGGCAACTTCTTTTTTATAAAAGAATTTATCCGGGTTATCATTTGTTTTTTCAACTTTAGTGAGATAAACATTCTGTGCATTCCACAGCTGGATACACAATACGGAAAAGATGATTGCAATATTCTTCATATATATTATTGTTGTGAAAGTGTATCAACACATTCTTCAAGACTATTTTCCCAATGTTTGGGTTCTATTTTGTAAGTCTCTTCTATTTTATCCAGAGACATTGTACTTCTTACGGGTCTTTTGGCAGGCGTTGGGTACTGTTCAGTTGTTAATGGATTCAATTTAACTGAAGATTTTGAAAATTCAGCAATTTTTTTTGCAAATTCAAACCATGTTGTCTCCGGGTAGTTTGAAAAGTGGAAGACTCCATAGGTTTTATGGTGAGCTTCGATGATCTCCATTATAGCTTCTGCCAGATCATTTGCATTGGTTGGCTGCCCAAACTGATCCGCAACAATTCCCAATTCTTTTTTCTGAGAGAAAAGGTTCAGCATCGTTTTCACAAAGTTCTTATTGAACTCTGAATACAGCCATGAGGTTCTCAGTATAATTGTTTTAGGATTAATTTCCAGTGCAAGTTCTTCTCCTTTCCTTTTAGATTCTCCATATACTCCTATCGGATTTGTAAAATCGTCTTCAGAGTATGGAAGATTTGTGGTTCCATCAAAAACATAGTCTGTAGAAACATGAATCAGGGTAGTTTTATAATCTACACACGCCTGGGCAAGATGAGCTACCCCATCTGCATTTACTGCAAAAGCTTTTTCTTTTTCGGTTTCAGCCAAATCTACCGCTGTGTATGCTGAAGCATTAATGCAGTAATCAGGTTTGTTATCATAAAAGAAGTTATTCATCTGATCTTCATTAGTAACATCAAGGGTGGATGAGTCTGTAAATAAGAATTCATATTGATGTTCAAAATCTGGCGCTATTTTTCTAATGCAGTTACCCAATTGTCCGTTGCTTCCTATTACTGCTATTTTTTTCATTTATATATTATTAATTTTTAAATTGGAATCTTCAATAAGAGTTACTGATTAAGAATTTTTTGCATTTTGGCTTCTTAAAAACTTCACTCTGGACTGGAAGTCTTTCTGAATCAAATCTACATAAAACTTGTCGAAAATTTCTTTGACGTCTTCGGGATGAACTTCAGATTTTCTTGTTTTAACATTGAAATAAATAACAGTTACCCACAGTACAGCATGAATTGTCTTTTCATCTAAGCTTTTCATCAGGATTTCTACTTTTGCAGTTCTATCCTGCACATCGATGGTTTTGCTGCTGATTACAACCTGAGTGTTATATCTTACTTCTTTTAAATAGGCTATTTCATTTTGAATGGCAATCCAGGTACAGCCGGTTTTCTTGGTATATTCTTCATAGGTAAATCCGTAAAATGTTTCTACATGATCTTCTCTGGCATTGAACATATAATCAAGATATTTTACATTATTCAAATGTCCGATCGGATCGCAGTCACTAAACCTAACTTTTACCGTAGTTGATACTTCTTTTTCCATTCCGCAAAAATAAAAAAACCACCTCTAATAGAGATGGTTAGTTTTATAAATCTTTGTTAATTTGCTGAAATTATTGAACTCCAAGTTCTTTCTTTACAGCTGGAGTAGCATCTGGTCCTGCTTTATAAAGGAATGCAGTTGAGTTAGCATCCATAATATAATCATATCCGTTAGCTTTAGCTACTTTTTCTACTGCATCGTTCAGTTTTTTCTCAACTGGTCCGAAAGCCAAATCCTGCTTAGCTTGTAGATCTTTTTGAGCTTTGTCCTGCATTTGCTGGATTTCTTCAGCTAATTTTTTCATTTCAGCTTCTCTTGCTGCGTTTTCGTCAGCTGTTTTTTTCGGAGCTTCTGTTTGATATTGCTGATATTTAGTTTGAGCTGCGTCAGCTTTTTTCTTAATCTCAGCTTGTTTAGTATCTAAGAATGTTTTAAGATCAGCATCTGCTTTCTTTTTCTCCGGCATAGCGTTAAGAACTCCCATTACATCTAAAGTAGCAATTTTTTGAGCTTTTGCCATACCTACAGATACAACCATCATTACTGCTGCAAATAATACACTTAATTTTTTCATAACTGGTAAATAAATAATTTAATTTGTTTTTAGATTTTAAAATATAGCAAAAGTTAATTTTTAAAACTTATTTTTTGCCTTTGCTATTTGTTTTTTCCTTCTTGTCTGTTCCTTTCAGCAAAACAGACAATACTTTCTCGGTGTAATCATATTTTGACTGAAGGAAAATAACACTAATGTTATTGCTTTTATCAAGAACTATGCCCAATCCATTTTTTTCGGACATTGTTTTGATGGCTCCCCATATCTGATCCTGAAAAGGCAAAACAAGGTTTGTTCTCAGTTTTGTGATCTCACCGTTAGCTCCAAAACGTAAGCTAGTAGTAGTTTTAATATTTTTATCAAGGTCTACAACTTCTTTTTCTCTCAATTTAAGCTGATCTCCTATCAATAATACTTTTTCACTTTCAAAAGCAGCTTTTTTTCTTTCATATTCAGATTGAAGACTTTGAAGTTCTGACTCCCAGGTATCGATCTGAGAATTCAGTCTTGCTTCAGCTTCTTTATACTGAGGTAATTTATTTAAAATTTCATTAGTATCCACTACTCCTATTTTCTGGGCATTGCTGAATCCAAAAAGCAATAGTAATGCGAACGTGAAAGTTATTTTAAAGTGCTTCATATCTGTAATTATAATGTTTGGTTCATCAAGAAGTGGTTTCTCCATCCTGACTTATCACCTGATAATGTCTTATCAAGACCAAGTGCAAAGTCAAATCCGATCAATCCAAATGCTCCCATATAAACTCTTACTCCTATACCTACTGATCTTTTCAACTGGAATGGGCTGTAAGAACTCCATGAGTTCCATACGTTACCTCCTTCAGCAAATGTCAATGCATAGATTTTTGCAGTCTGGCTCATTGAGATCGGGTATCTTAATTCTAACGTAAATCTGTTATAGATTGTACCACCACCTGTCTGAGTAATATCATCTGCCTGACCTCCTTCTGTGCTGGCATTTTCATACCCTCTCAAAGGAATCAATTCTCTACCGTCATATCTACCTCCGAAAAGACCTGTACCTCCCATATAGAATCTTTCAAATGGCGGAGCTCCCAGTTTGCTGTTATATCCGTCCATGAATCCCATTTCTGCTGAAGATCTTAAGACAAGTTTTCCAATGATTTCATTGTATACGTCTGCCTTGAATTTAATCTTATAGAATTCCATCCACTTATATTTGTCGATAGCTGACATTGTGGAGTAATCTTTCTTTTTAAACAATGAGTATGGAGGTGTCAGTTTTGCTGAAAGCTCAATATTGGATCCCATTGTCGGGAAGATTGGATCGATACCTGCAGAGTTTCTGCTCAAACCTAAGTTGACACTGAAGTTATTAGCAGAACCATAACTCTCTGTAGTATTTCCAAACTGGAATGGATAGTTATTGAAGTCATACTTCTGGAACTGTAATCCTGTATAAAGCGAGAAATAATCATCCGGCCAGTTTAATAGTCTGTTTAAACCAGCTGAAGCGGAGAAAATGTTAAGCTTTTGAGCAGCTCCGTATTGATCCGTATATCTTACTCTGGAGTTGTTCAAACTTACAGAAAGAGCCGTTGCTCTTGTACCAAATAACCAAGGTTCTGTAAATGATACACCGTAGTTTTGGAAGTACTGTCCTGCCTGCACCTGAATAGAGAACGTTTGTCCGTCTCCTTGAGGTACCGGTTTGAAGTCCTTAAACTTAAGGAAGTTCTTTAATGAGAAGTTATTAAAAGTTAATCCTAAAGTACCGATGAAGCTGTTACCACCGTAACCCGCCTGCAGCTGCACCTGAGAAGATCCTTTTTCTACAAGCTTCCAGTTAATATCAACGGTATTATCTACCTGATTTGGCTGGATATCCTGACCGATCTGCTGAGGGTCAAAGAATGACATCCCTGCTAAATCGAAATATGTTCTTTTAATTTCCGTTTTCTTGAATAGCTCTCCCGGTTTTGTTCTCAGTGCTCTAAGGATAACGTGGTCATGGGTTGTAGTGTTCCCCTGCCATGTCACTTTATTCCATGTAGCCTGTTCTCCTTCATTAATTCTAACTTCAAGGTTTACAGCGTCTCCTGATACTGATTTTTCAACAGGTGTAACATTAGAGAAAAGGTAACCGTTGTTCATATAAACAGATTTGATATCTGAATCATCTTCTTTACCTCCGTCTTCTCCAACTTTTTTGTTGAATCCTACTGCATCGTAAATATCTCCTTTTTTATATCCTAATAATCTCTGTAAATATTCTGTAGCGTATACTGTATTCCCCGTGAACGTAACGTCCCCGATGTAATATTTTTTACCCTCATTAAGTTTTACATTGATTTCGTAGTTATTTCTTTTGTTTCTCCAAACTGAATCTGAAACGATTTTCGCATCTCTATATCCCAGGGAGTTATAATAACTGATAAGACCTTGCTTATCTTCCTGATATTTATCTTCAATGAATTTTGAGGATTTCAAAATACCACCAATACCGAAACGTTTTTGTTTTGTTTCTTTGAAAGCTTTGTTTCTAAGCTTTCTATCGGTTACATTTTCATTTCCTTCAAATTCAATATGATCAATCTTAATTCTTTTTCCCTTCTCTACATTAATAGTCCAGTCTACTAAAGCAGGGTCTCCTGCATTTACTTTATCCTGAATACTGATTTTGGCATCTGCAAAACCTTTTTTAATGTAATCTTTAGGAACATTTGTTTTAAGACTAGAAACTAAGTTTTGGGTAATCTTAGTTCCTGGTTTAAGGTTGTTATCCTTTGCCAGCTTTTCGCTCTTAGATTTACCAATTCCCTTTCCTGCGAATTTCACTTCTCCAAGTTCTTTCAGATCCTGCAGGTGAAATTTCAGAACGATTGTCTGTCCTTCAATGCTTTGAACATAAACTTCCACTTCAGAAAAAGATTGGGTATCCCAAAGTTTTTTAACAGCATTGCTGATTTTCTGCCCTGGAATGTCTACGCTTTCTCCTTTAGTAAGACCTGTAAATCTTAAGATCTGAGCTGGTGTATATTTTTTTACCCCATCTACAACGATGTCTTTCAGTGTATAAGTGCCTGCCTCATTTTCTGCGTGAACAGCATTATTTACTTTTGTGCTGTCTTGTGGAGTTACTTGTCCATAAAAATGCGCTGAAGCAGCAAACATAATGATGGGTAATAGTCTAAACTTCATTTTATCGAGTCTTTCTTTTCTTAAAATTTTATTGGCCTTTTACTTGTTCACCGGTTAAACCGTATCTTCTTTCTTTGTTTTGATAATCTACAATACATTGGAAGAAAATATCTTTGGTAAAATCCGGCCACAGAACATTTAAAAACTGTAGTTCTGCATAAGCGATCTGCCAAAGCAGGAAATTACTTATTCTTATTTCACCGCTGGTTCTGATCAGTAAATCTACAGGAGGAAAATCTTTTGTGTAAAGGTAGCTTTCAAATAAACTTTCGTTAATATTTTCTATCTCTACTTTTCCTTCTTTTACATCAGAACTTATATTTTTAACGGCTTCAAGTATTTCATTTTGTGAGCCATAGCTTATAGCCAATACAAGGTTTCCTTTTGTGTTTTCTTTTGTGAGTTCTACCACACGTTCTAACTGCTCTTTTACTAAAGGAGGCAGTTTTTCAAGGTTCCCTATCACATGCATTCTTAATCCTTTGCTGAAGATTTCCTCTGCCTCAAGCAGTAAGGTCTCTACCAACAGGTTCATAAGAGTATTCACTTCTTCAGTTGGACGGCTCCAATTTTCTGAAGAGAATGTATAAAGTGTTAGGTAAGGGATATTAATCTCATTACAGGCATTAATGGCATTTCTTACTGCATTAATGGCATTTTTGTGACCGAAAGTTCTTTCCTCGCCACGAGATTTTGCCCATCTTCCATTACCATCCATAATGATGGCTACGTGTTTTGGTAAATTCTCAGAATTTATTTTATCTTTAATCAACGACATATTATTCACAATAACATGGAGGTCTTCCGAACGAATACGTGAGTCCTAAACTGAAAGTATTCATCCAGTCGTTCGATCTTCCATCTCCAATATTTCTCTTTTTAATAAACTCTGCTTCTCTTTCCTTAGAAACTGCATAATAATTTCCTGACTGCAATAATGAACCTCCTGTTGCTGGGTCCAAAATATCTGAATTAAAAGAAGTTTTTACATCTTTGTCAAGGATCTTACTGTGATCCAACTGATCCGTCAATGTATATCTGAATGTAGCTTCTGCAAATATAGCCCAAGAATGGTTGAATTTATACTTCAAGCCCACCCCAAAAGGAATATGCATCGTTACTTTTTTCCCTAATGAATACTCTGTTTTGGTAGTGAAATCCAATTCATTGATTGGAGCCTGCGCCACACCATCCGCATCTCTTCTGAAATCATTCACAAGATTTGCTTTAGGAGCATCAAACATCAAAGCACCAACACCTCCGAAGATATAAGGGCTCAGCATGCTGATCTGCTCATTATTTACCGGGAAAAAGTTATATTCAAACATTAAACTCGCCTCATACACATTATTTTTTCCGTATGAGTTTCTATTTCTTCTATAATCTTCTTTCGCAGCTTTATCACTAAACTGAATCTGGTTGTATCCTAAATCCAATCTAACGGTCTGATGCGGGTTAAAATTAAATCTATATAACAAACCTCCATAAAATGGGATGCCCCAATCTGACACTCTGTTTAAATCCAACGGCTTCTGTAAAATATAATTTGTCCTTCCTACATCTCCCACTAGGTTACTCATACCTAGACGAACTCCCAATTCGTTTCTTTGTGCTTTAACACTTACCACTCCAAGGAAGGCAAGGAAGCTAAACAATAATTTTTTATTCATAAAAGAATATGGATTTATGGTTATTTTAAAATTTAATTTTTGCAAATATAAAACATTTTTATATTAATGATAATCTTAATGTTTAGTTAAAAATAAACAAAAAAACATAATTTGTTATAAAGTAAACGGCAAAGTGGCAAAAATATTCTTTTTTTCATAGAATGAAAATACATTAAATATGAAAAAACCCCCATTAAATGAGGGTTTAATGCTTTATTTTTTATTAAATAATACCTGTACTTTATTTCTGATCCTTATCAACAATGGCTCTTTATAATTTTTATCCTCATCAAAATATCCGTAACCATAGCCATATCCGTAGCCATAACCGTAACCGTAGCCTTGTTTTGTATTATAATCATTATAAACAAGCCCCAAGTTATCTATCTCATCATTATGATATTTATCCGTAATCATTTTCAGCATGTACTTTTCTGTGTATTCATGACGCACAACATAAATATTGGCATCAGAATGCTTCATCAGCTCATATGAATCTGCCACTAATCCTACCGGTGGTGAATCTATAATAATGAAATCATATTTTTCTTTCAGTTCTTCTATAAATTTGATATTTCTCTGGCTCATTAAAAGCTCAGAAGGGTTTGGCGGTATAGGACCAGAAGTGGCAACATCCAGATTTGGGATTTTTGTTTTGTTGACAATCTGATCAATTCCTACTTCCCCTGTCAGATAATTTGAAATACCATATTTATTATCAATCTTGAAGTCTCCGAAGATTTTTGGTTTTCTAAGGTCCATTCCCAATAAGATTGTTTTTTTATCACCCAATCCAATTACAGATGCCAGATTAATGGAAATATAGGTCTTCCCTTCTCCTCCGATGGATGATGTGATTAATATGACTTTACCTTTCTGATCTTCATTATCCATCAAAAATCTCATATTAGCCCTTATCCCTCTGAAAGCTTCTGATACGGATGATTTTGGCTGCTCCAGAACAGTAAGCATGTTTTCATTGTTGTTATTTCCGATAACTCCAAGAAGCGGAATTTTTGTAGCACTTAAAAGTTCTTTGATATTTCTGATCTTGTTGTCAAACACTTCACCAATCAGGATAAATAATAATGGAAGCAGCAACATTCCTGAAATAATAGCTGTTTTTGCCAGTTTAACATTAGGTCCAATTGGTCTTTGTCCTAAATTTTTAGCCGGGTCAATGACTGTTATATCGGATTGATTGGTAGCCATTCTCATCTTCGTATCACTCTGTCTTCCCAAAAGGCTGTTATAAGTAGCTTCAATCATATTATAACCTCTTTCTGCATCCAGATATCTTCTTTCTTTTTCAGGATAAGTTGCTAAATCAGAATTGGCGCCAGCCATTTCACGATCTATTTTATTGATTTCTTCATAATATCTGTTATAATAGTTTCTCAAACTATTGGATGACCCCATTCTTGCTTCATCAATAAGCCTGTTGATTTCTCTCATAGGCTCTGATGACGGTTTATAAATAGTAGCCATTTCTGCTTTTTTGGTATATAAAGCTCTAAGTTCAGAAACCGTTGCCGTGAAAACACCATCTTCAAAACCAGCTGCATTTGTTCCGATCATTTTATCAAAATTCTGAGACTGAAGGGTGTTCTTGATATTGTTCAGAGAACTGATTTTGCTTATGATATCGGCTTTTTTAGCTTCAAGTTCTTTTATTTTTTCAAGAGATTTTTCATCTCTGTCTTTAATGTTATAAAGTTTTTCAGAAGTCTTTAAATAATTAAGCACATTTGCGCTTGAATCAAGTTTTTTGCGGATGTTTGTAAGGTTGTCTTTTAAGAAAATATCTGTATTCTTATTAACGATATTTTTATCAGCAAGTCTCTTTTTCTGTAGTTCTGCAACGGATTTGTTCAGAAAGTTAACTGTACTATTAAGGTTGTAGCCTTTTTTAGTAATGATCATAATAGACCTGATTTCTTTATCAAAGTCTACGCCTGTGGTGGAAACAATTTCATCTACACTCTGGTTTACAGAGTTTAAATTAATAATAATATTGTCCAGCTTAATTTTGGTAGCAACAGGATTTTGAAGCAGTCTGAATCTCAGGTTAGGAGAAGTATACCACTCATTAATTTTGATGGTTTTATCTGCCGGTCTGCTATAATGGTTAATATCCTGGAACCCTTCTACTTCATAGTTATATAAATTTGTAGACTCTCCTTCTTCAGGCAAAATCACCTGATAAGTACCATTTCCTTTCGGTATCAGCGTAATAGGATAATTGATCTGCTGAAGATGACTTTTATCAATCTGAAGGAAAACGGGTGAATCATCTTTGTCCAGGTAAGTAGATTTTATAAGCCCTTTAGTAGAATAGTTCACAAAAAGATCTAATTCTTTCACCAAAAATTCATTGTGAGATCTGGATAGAAGCATTTTCTTCAAATAAAGCCCATCCTGATTTCCAGTATCTCCCCAAATGAAGTTGATAGATTGGTTAGACTGTGTTGGCAAAAATTCTGAACCTTTACTGGAGGTACTTAATGATAAGTCTGATGCATAAATATTTTGTGCATAATATTTACTGTATACCCACGCCATGGCATATCCAATGATAAACATCAATACAAACCAGTACCAGTTTTTAAGAATCCTTCTTAAAAAGTGTTCTAGATCAAATAACGCAAATGTCCCGGATTTATCTTTCTGAGAATTATTCTTCTCTGCAGTGTTTACTCTTTCTGGAATCATGGCTAAAGATTTTTAAGGAGTAAATAAATAGATAATGCAGTAGTAATTACAGAAACTCCTGTAGTTAAAGTCTGGATAGGGTCTTTTCCGAATCCATTTAAGCTTTTCGCTCTTGTATTCAGATAGATTTCATCTCCATTCTGCACATAATAATACGGAGAGTTCATAAGGTCTTCACGGGTAAGATCTATTTTGGCAATTTTGATTCCTTCCGGAAGTTTTCTGTGGATAACGACTTCTCTTTTATCAATAGTTCTGTTCAACCCACCATTAATAGCCAGTGCCTCAGTAATGGTAAGAGTATTTTTGTGGACTACTTTCTCGCCAGAAAGTCCTGTAGTTTCCACGTCACCAAGAATATAATAGGTAATACCGTCTGTATTCAGTCTTACTTCAGATTTACCTTCCTGGAAATTTTCATTTACTTTATCCTGAATTTCTTTTGTAATATCGTCTAAAGTTCTCCCTTCAGCTTTTACATATCCGATCCCGAACACATTGATATCACCATTGGAATCAACCTTCAGTCCGTTAAAATAAAAATTCATATTTCCGCCTCTGCCTCCTCCGGCATTAGCGCTAACCACACCTCCTATACTACCACCTCCTGATATTGCAGAACTAGTTACCCCTCCGCCGGCAACTCCGCCTGAAGTATTGTAAGAGGAATAAAACTGTGCTGCATCACCTTTGGGAGTGGTCACAATATTAAGATTGAGGATGTCATTTTTGGTAATCCTGTACACGGGAATATTGTATGGGATAAGACCTTCTTCGTTAATGACAAGGCTTTCGCTTGGCTGCAAGTACCTCACATCCTTTGTTGTGATACATGAGGTAACTAAAAAAGGGAATATTAAAAATAAATATTTAAAATTCTTCATCATATTTGAATATTGTTTACAAAAGTAATATTTAATTGTTAATTTTTGTTATTTCTTAATCGATATAGCAAATCTGGCAGATAAGCTCCGAAAAAGCCCAGTGAAATAATCACCAATAATAACAGATTGACATCAATATGTCTTAAATAATAAGCAACTCCCACAATCATCAAGTAGTAAAGAATGATATAAAAAGTGGATCTTCTGTGGGTAAGATTTAGCTTCAACAGCTTATGGTGAATGTGGTTTTTATCAGCGTCAAAGGGTGATTTCTTATTGTAAAGCCTTATAAATATTACATTTAAAGTATCTACAATCGGAAGAATCAGGATTGCTACAGCTACTACAGGAGCAGACTGAAGGTGATACCTTGGCACATCTACCAGGTTTTTATCAATAAAAATATCTATGAAACAAATGGAGGTAAAAGCCAGTAAAAAGCCAAGCAGCATGGATCCGGTATCTCCCATAAATATTTTATGGGTACGATAGTTGGACAGGTTATAATACAGGAAAGCCAATACAGTCCCAATAATAACAACAGACAATACTACCAGGGGATAATTATATTCTCCCAACCGGTAATAGCTTATTCCAAATAAAGCACTGCAGATTACAGAATAACCGCCCGCCAACCCGTCAATCCCATCGATCAGGTTGAAAGCATTGATCAGAATAATAAAGGTAATAATACTGAATATTACACTTACAAAATACTCCAGTTCATAGACTCCAAATATTCCAAATAGGCTTCTTATTCTAATATCTGAACCAATAACCACCAGTGAAGACACTACAATTTGTGCAACAAGTTTCTTATAAGCTCTCATCACAACAATATCATCCATTACCCCTACATAAAGCAGGATAATCAATGAAGCAAATAAAAATTTGTAGAGGTCAAACAGCTCATAGGCAAAAATAGAAGCACAGATTCCAATTGAATAGAAAATGGCAATCCCTCCAAGGTTAGGAATTTCTCTAAGATGCGAACTTCTTATCCCAGGCTCATCCATCAGGTTCTTCCTTCTTGAGATCTTGACGATAGTAGGAATAGAGAAAAAGGTAATTAAAAAAGCGAATACGAAACCAAGTCCTATTTTTACATAGAAAATAGGTATTCCCGATCCGCTTAAGAACAATTCAAAATTTTTCATTCTTTCTTATTCAGCACTTGCATCTCTCAATAAAAACTCATAATGTAGAACTTATAAAGAACTTCATCATCACTTTTCTATTGCTCGAAACAATAGCACGTACATTTGTGTTTATTAAATCAACTTTCTTATCAATCTTTTCTGTCCTCCAAAAAACAACAGATAAAAAATTTTTTTCTTCAAAGGCAAAGATAAAAGATAATTCTTACCAAAACGACTATACTTCAATATATCTTGAATTTTTATTTGTCTTTCCTTCATAAAAAGAACCAACTGATCAGACATACTATAAAATATTTCTTCTTTTTTCACAAAGGCCAGATAGGCCAGAAATGAGTAAACTCCTTCAAAAATCTGGAAGTTTTTTAACTCCTCTTTTTTATGAGAATATTGAGATTCATTAAATATGTTTTCCACATCAGCTACTGCTTTCAGCATATCAAGCCCTTTTTCCGTATGGGTTTTCGTAATAGAATCAGTACGTTCAAGATACTGATAATGGAATTTTTGGGTCTGAGCAATGGTATCACATTCCAGTAAAAGTTGTGGGATCAACTGAATATCTTCAAAATGAACTCCTTTTTTAAATCTTCTTTGATGAAAAAGTTCTTTTTTGAACAGTTTATTGCATGCAAAATAGCTGATATCCGAGAACACTGAAAAATTATTTTCAAGGACTATTTTCTCGGGCATATTGGGAAGCTGAGTCAGTTTTTGGGAAACCTTCCCGGTTTCGTCAACTTTCTGAATATTGCAGATCACCATTTTTGCCTGATGCTTTTCTGCTAAAAGAAGCATTTCTTCAAACATTGTTTCGGAAACATAGTCATCACTGTCTACAAAACCTATATAATCTCCGGCAGCTCTGTCAAGCCCAAAATTACGGGCATCACTTAAACCTCCGTTTTCTTTGGTAAAAGCTTTTATTTTTTCCGGATATCTTTGTGCATACCCTTCAATGATTTTTTCAGAATTATCTTTACTCCCATCATTTATTACGAGAATCTCAATATTAGAAAAACTCTGGTTTACAAGGGAATCAAGGCATTTTGTCAGATAATTTTCGACATTATAAACAGGAACAATAATGGATATTTTTGAGGGAACATTTGTCATACATTAAATTTTCGTCAGTCTTGCATTCAGCCATCCTTTTTTGGCTTCATCAAAATCCTTTCTAGAACACGGAATGCAATTGTCTATATTTTCATCATCACCAAAATACCACAAATTACTGAAAGTATCACGCTTGAATGCATATTGTCTGTCATCTATCAAAACATAGAACAGCTCATAATGTCTTTCCTTTGGGTGGGAATGCTGGATATTGATTCCTTCGATCAGATACCATAACATTTGTGCTAAAAGCTGGTGGTTCAACTGGTTTTCTGAATAAATATTATAATTAAAAATTCCTACAGATTTCAGATTTTCACTCAATCCGATTTCTTTCATGTAGGCACAAATCTCTCTTCTGTTTAATCCATTTACCTGTGGATTCATGGAAAAAGGTTCGCTGAAACTTTCCACAGCATCACAATTTACGGTCACCAGATCTGCTTTTCTGAAGAAAGGTTCTGTTTTTTCTGTAGAATTCATCATTTCAGCAAGGCGGATAATATCAAACTCAACTTCTTTGATTAATCTCACTGAATCCATTTCATTCAAATGCTTCTGGTAACCTAAATGATGGTAATTTTTAATAGAGAAATTCTTGGCTCCGAAAATTTTACCCAAGAAAGTATGTTCATTGATTGTTTCACCCTGTTGAAGTGAGATAATATTACTGATCTGCGTATAATTGATATTTTTCTGATGAAAATTCAAAGCAGAAAATAATGAGAAAGCAAAATCATTGGATCCGCCCACAATTACCGGAATTGCTCTTTTGTAATGACATGCCGACAGGACTTCCTGCAAAATATAATGGGTATCCTGAACAGACTTCCCAGACACAAGGTCTCCAAGATCCACAACCGGAATTTCAAAATCCATCTGAGAAAGTTTATAAAACTCGTTCCTCACCGCTGTAAAATCCTGTACTTCTGCATCTCCGCCCACTCCTCTGTAATCCGACACAAACAAAAGAACAATACTGTCTTCTTTGATATCTTTTGTAATCCGATTTCCTATCTGCCAGCTTTCTGTTTTGAAATTTCTTGGTGAAATGATAAAGTCTTCGAAATCCATATTTTAATTTGAAATGTAATAATTGATTAATTGCTTGATGTAACAAACATACAAAAAACATAGGAACTGAGTAAAGCGTGGATAATTTTGTTCATAAAAAAACCTTCAATAATCATAAACGGTTTTACCCAGCACCTTGTCAAAGTTTAAAACCTTGATAAGGGAGCTCAGGTTTTATTTCAATTTTTATATTTTTAGAAGCTTTATAAAACAAATCCGTCTCACATAGTATATGAGACGGATATTTTATTCTAATTTGTGCACTAGCTCATTAGCACTTTCCAAATGACTGACTGATAATTGTTATTCCAGCAATAATAATGTTAACTCTGATTCCTGTTGGAATTCCCCAGGTAGTACAGATAGATAAACAAGCCTGACCAGCCGTTCCATTAGGAATACTTAATGGGATACTGAAACAGTATTTCCCAAAACCTAAAGGTAAGTTGATACAAACTTTGTTGTTCTCAACAGTAATTGATATACACTCTGCTGTTACGAGAAGATAACCTGCGCTGGCGTTGGCAAGGCTTAAGTCTAAGTCTGCCCCTGATGAACGACGATTTGCCTGACTGTCTTCGTGTGATCTTTTTGCCGCTTCTAATGCGTGCGAGATAGCTTCTTTGCTAAAATTAAATTCTGACATGATTTTATAGTTTTGTTTTTTCTTACTCGTTTGGCTTTTCAGAATCCGCCTCGTTTTTAAAGTGGTTTCTGAACTCCACTGTCTGTAATATTACGATGTAAATCTATAGAATTAAAATACTGAATATCACAGTCTTAGTACTGAATTTTCCATTTGCGTATTTATACTTAGAGCTAAGTAACAAGCGTGTGTAAAGATTAATTCTCTACTTTGAGATATTTATTTAATAATTATCATTCTTTAATTTTTATATTTTTTGAAATGATTCTCAATGAAAAAGCACAAGTTAAAAACTCATGCTATCACTTAATACCAGACTTAATAAAAGCAAAAAAGCACAGAACAAAATCTGTGCTTTCTTATCTTATTAAATTAAAGACTATTTATTTCTTAGCTGCAGGTTTCTTAGCCGCAGGCTTTTTTGCTGTTGTAGTTGTCTTCTTAGCAGTGGCTGCTTTTTTAGCTGCTGGTTTTTTCTTTTCTGCAAAAGCTTTAGGATCCTGATCTGTGATCCATTTTTTAACCTCATCTAAAGAAAGCTCTTTCAACTCATCTGCTTCGTATTTTGTATCGTCAGCTTTCTTCGGGATTTTAAACATTGCTTTTCCGAATTTGATGAAAGGTCCCCATCTTCCGTTTTCAATGGAAATTTTTTCTTTTTCCCACTGCTGGATATATCGGTTGGCTTCTTTTTCAAGTTTCGCATCAATCAGTTCATTGATATCGCTTTGAGAAAGATTTTCAAAGTCATATTTCTTTGGGACATTTACGAAAATAGCTTTGTATTTAATAAATGGTCCGAATCTTCCTGTTCCTTTCGTTACCGGTTCCCCTTTATAAGTAGCAATTGGAGCATCCGCAATTTTCTTTTCATTGATAATTTCTTCTGCACGTTTCTGATCTACAGAAAGAGGGTCTTCTCCTTTCGGAATGCTGATATAGGTTTCTCCCCATTTCACATAAGGTCCAAATCTACCAACACCTACAGAAACTGGCTGTCCGTCAACTTCACTTAAATCGAAAGGCAGTTTGAATAGTTCTAATGCCTCTTCAAAAGTAATGGTTGCAATATTTTGTCCTGTCATTAATGAAGCAAAAACCGGTTTCTCTTCATCATCAGTTTCTCCAATCTGGATCATTGCCCCAAATCTTCCGATTCTTGCATGAACATTTTTACCCGTCTTCGGATCTACCCCTAATAGCCTGTCTCCGGTTGCACGGTCTGCATTTTCTTCTACGTCTTCAATTCTTGGGTGGAATTTTGAGTAGAAATTCGTCATCATTTCCTTCCATTTCTGGTCACCACTTGCAATTTCGTCAAAACTTTCTTCTACTCTTGCTGTGAAGCCATAATCAAGGATCTCTCTGAAGTTATCCGTCAGGAAATCATTTACCACTTCACCTATATCTGTAGGAATAAATTTATTTTTATCACCTCCGAATTTCTCTTCAAGAACTACTTTTTTGATCTTATCTTTGGCTAAAGACATTTTGATCACTTCACGCGTATGCGGCTCAATTTCTCTCTTATCCACATATTCTCTGTTCTGAATCGTCTGAATCGTTGGAGCATAAGTAGAAGGTCTACCAATCCCTAATTCTTCAAGTTTTCTCACCAATCCTGCTTCGGTATATCTTGCACTTGGTCTTGTGAATTTTTCAGTAGCGGTAATGGTTTTATAGTTCAATACCTCTCCTACACTTACTTTAGGCAGCAATTTATCATTGTTCTCCTCATCTTCATCTTCTGTCTTCACAATACCGTAAGCTTTCAGGAAACCGTCAAAAATGATCACCTCTCCCTGCGCTTCAAAATGGTGGGGTAATGATGCATTCCCGATTTCGATCACAGTCTTTTCAATTTTGGCATTGGCCATCTGAGAAGCCAGTGTTCTTCTGTATATGAGTTGGTATAACTTATTCAGTTGTGCATCTCCTATACTTTTCACTCCAAAATCCGTAGGACGGATCGCTTCGTGAGCTTCCTGTGCTGAAGCAGATTTTGTAGTATAATTTCTTGGAGAAGAATATTCTGCTCCGTATTCTGATGTAATTTGTTTTTTAGCTCCTTCAATTGCTTCCTGAGAAAGGTTTACGGAGTCTGTTCTCATATAGGTAATGTACCCTTCTTCATACAGTCTTTGTGCCAGACGCATGGTGTTGGTTACATTATATCCAAGTCTTGAGGAAGCTTCCTGCTGTAGTGTAGAAGTTGTAAATGGAGCTGAAGCGGAACGTGTACCCGGCTTGGTTTCAACATTCAGAACTTTAAATTCTGTAGTTTTTGCCTGCTCAAGGAATTTTTCTGCATCTTCTTCTTTTTCAAAGTCTTTTTTCAATTTAGCAGCTATTTCCTGCTCTGTTTTATTTAAAAAGATTCCGTCAAGTTTAAAACTTGCTTTTGGTGTAAACTCACGAATCTCTTTTTCTCTTTCAACAATTAATCGTACTGCTACAGACTGTACTCTTCCTGCAGATAATCCCGGCTTTACTTTCTTCCATAACACAGGTGACATTTCAAAACCTACAATTCTGTCCAGCACTCTTCTTGCCTGCTGGGCATTGACTAAGTTCTGATCTATATCTCTCGGATTGTCGATTGCTTTTAGAATGGCGTTTTTAGTAATCTCGTGGAAAACAATTCTTTTTCTGTTTTCAGGCTTCAATTTCAACTCATCCGCCAGGTGCCATGCAATAGCCTCCCCTTCGCGGTCCTCATCGGAAGCGAGCCATACCATATCTGCTTTCTTTACTGCAGCCTTTAATTCGGTTACCAATTTCTTCTTGTCTGCGGAAACTTCGTAATCGGGACTGAATGTAGTAAGGTCTATCCCCATTCCTTTTTTAGGTAGGTCCCGGATATGTCCAAAACTGGATTTCACTTCAAAATCCTTTCCTAAATATTTCTGAATAGTTTTTGCTTTTGCCGGGGACTCTACGATTACTAAATTTTTCGACATTCTAACTAAAAATTTTTGCAAAAGTAAAGCTTTTTTATTATATACTTTTTGTAAAACGGGTTTAATTTAACAATCCAGATGGTTTATACCCCTTTTCAGCACCCATTTTTTAAAGATTCAAGTCCTTTGTAGTGTAGGTTTTAGAGCGTTATATAGTTATCAACATTTCATGATATAGAATTTTTCATCAACCGTCATAGACGTAAAAGATATGTTTAGATGTAAAAAAGCAGAACAAGACACCTCATTCTGCTTTTTAAATCCTCATTTTCAGAATTTATCGTTTGATAATTTTCACAACCGCTTCCGAATTATTTATTCTTATCAAATACACTCCTGCACTCAAAGATGACAGGTCAGTCTGATTATTTATAAACTGGCCGGACTTCACCATTTGTCCCAAAGCATTAAAAATCTGAAAATGATATTCTTTATTCTCCGAAGCCCTGATATACAAAATATTGTAAACCGGACTTGGATATAAAGTAATCTTGTTCTCTGACATTTTAAATTCTGCATTCGCAGTACTCAATGTCGGACTATTGGCAATTATTGTTATTCCGGAAGCAGGTCCTTCTTCATTACCGTTTGTATCATATTCTATTTTTACACATCGACATCCCGCACCAAAATACGGATCGTTATTATCATGAAAAACCATAATTCTGTTGCTGGTAGAAGCAGCATCAAAAAGCACATTAATCGGTCTTCCCAAATAATTTGAATTCAAAGCTGCCGTCCACACAGCCGGATATTGAAAATTGAGAACATTGAAGGTTCCCTGTGCTGTCTGATTCGCAATCACGCTTCTGAAACCTCTTGATCCGGAATCAGGGTAATTTCCTAAAGAATATACAGAATTATTAAAGATATATCCTACTGTAGCATTGGTAGAATTTCTCACCCTGGTTCCTAAGTAATCAGTGGCAATATTATATGATGTAGCTACATTTTTATCTTTTTTATACCAGGGAGTCTGCCCGAAATCACTTCCTGAAACCAAAGCGACATTCATCAGATCTGGAATTCGCCATCCTTCCGGACAAGGATCGAAAGGAGATTTCTTGCCGCCTCGTCCCCATCTGTCTGGAGCCAGATTGGGTTCTGTTGCCAGCCAGTCAGTTCCGTTGGTATAGTTGGGTGTTGCACTATTATAAGGAGCAAACGTACTTGGAATCATATATACCAAAGGGTTTTTAACCGAATAAGACAGTATCTTGGAAACCCGATCTACCGGCTTATCTGTGCTCTGCACATTAGCTGCTGCAGCGTAGGTATTGTAAGGAACTATATAACTACCGGAAAGATTATTATAATCAGCCGAAGTAAGCACAGTATAGGAAACATTTCCATTGGCTGCAGCAGTTCCTAAAGAAATATTGTAGAAACTTCTGTTGTCTGCATTTTGGAATGCAGGAATAGGATCTTTTCTTCCCCATTGATAGTGCAATCCTGTAGAAGCGCGTATTTTCAGAAGCTCATCGGCAGTGGGCGCAAGAGGATTTGCAACATTAGGAAAAGCATCTGTTGCCCCAAGATTACGATCCATGAAAGTTGTCTGGAATATCACATCCGCTTTGTTTACATAATTCACATAATTTGTCACTGCCGCAGGAGGCTCTGTAGTATAGGTATAAGACTGTATAGGAGAATCTGTAACCCAGATGTGCCAACTCCAATATACCGGAGCTGATATACTGCCGTTATGCAAGGTTATTACAGCATTTCCACTCTGGTCAGGAGCTATTTCTACAGCTATCTTTGAATTAGCAATACCCTGTAATGAAGAAGGTGACGGATTTACTATTGAAATTTTACTGATAAGACCAGCATTCGTAGTCCAGAGAACATTTCCTTTTAAATTATTAAAATTGGAAGGATTTAATATCTCTGCATTATTCAACAATTGACTTTGTACTGAAAATGCCTTACTTACCGGAATTTCAATGACAGCAGCTGTTCCGCTTTTAACCATCTGGTAGGTATTCGGATTATCTATCCCTTCTTTATATTCTGTGGCTGCAGGCAGATATTCTGTAGGAAAATCATAATCATTGACAAGATATAAAGGATCTTTTATACATCGGCATCCATTGGCGTCTGAAGTATACATTACTGACATAGGAAAGTAATAATAACGTCCTTTGATATTGGGATAATTAGCATCCGGGATATCAGGCTGCGTCTTATCCGGAATCATAGAAAGTCCTCTAACGGTAACTGCCGGAGAAGCATCGAACTGCCGTGCCATAGTAGCCGTCCACAATGCAATATGGTGCTGATCACTATACTGTCCCAAATGAGCTGCCCTGATAAGCTGTCCGTTTCCCGGGAAGACTCCCATATTGTATCCTCCAACTGCAGAAAGATCAAAACCAAGATTAGGATACACTTTAAATCCTGCCATAAATACGGGAAGTCCTGCATTAGTAGGTTTTATAATATGATAATTATTGGTTTCAAAAACATTCTTCGCCATATTGGTTTTTACACCAAAAGGAGAAAAGTCTATTCTGATATCGTCCACATAGGATCCGGAGGCAAGATTCGCTACCAGCATAGAAGGTATACGCCATCCGTTGGGACAAGGGTCATAAGAAGATTTATCCCTGTAAGGTTTTGCTTTGTCATCGGTATTATAAACAGCTTCTATTTTCCCCTGTGCATTATCAGACCAAAGGTTAAGCTCTGAAAGCCTGTTAGTAGGTAAAGTTGTAGATTTTCCAAACCAATTAACAGGAAGATTGATATTATTGTTGTAATAAGCCTGACCGGAATTATCCTCTTTATTGACATAGATAAGACTCAAGGGATTTTTTACAGAAAGCCTTAAGTTATTGGTAACTTCTGCACCGGAGAGTAAAACGAATTTGCTAAGATCATCAATACTTACAGCATTGGTCATATTTTTCGCGGCTCTATGTCTGACTCTCCCTATGGATCCTGAAGCTTCATAGAAATCATTTCCTCTGGTAACCAATGGCGGAATTGGATCTTTTCGTCCCCACTGGTAAAGAAGCCCCATACTTTTGTTCCAGTCTGACGCGGTGATAGAGCTTGTAAGTGCTCCCAAATTCCTGTCCATCCATTTCCAGTCTGTATCCGGAATCACTTCAGTGGTACCATCAGACTTCATCCTTTTAACGTTATTGAAACTTCGATAAGCACTCCCATTTGTAGGGTCATCAGTAACCCAGATATGCCAGCTCCAATAGATTTCTCCATTCACCTTAAAAGCCACCACTGCATTACCTTTTTTTGTTTTGTTGATGGGGACTTTGATTTTAGCATCCTGCCCCGTCCCTATTATTTCGAGAGCATAATTTACCCCTGATTTTATCAGACCATGAACATCTTCCCACAGTACGTCTGCAGTCACTGTTCCTACCGGAATCCCATTTCCGTTGAGATAACCGCCTCCTTCCCACATCGCATATGCTTTCTTTACCGGGACCAGCAAACCTTCACTATTCTGACTGGGATCAAAGATGTAACTGTTTGGTGCTTTTTTCCAATCCGGGAGCAACAGTTTTGCCCATTCACCCACCGGCCTGGTGAGTGAGTCTATATGACGAGTAATCAATACATCATGCTCAACTGAGGGAAGATGTCCTCTGACATTACCTTTAGAACAAATTCCCAACGATATCAGGCAGATAGCTGCCGCTAATTTTCCAACTAACCTTTTCATATCTTATGGATTTGAGTGTCATTACCGAAATACAATTTTTAAGCCCTCATCAACAAAAATAGATTTATTTTATAAATAAAAATAAGATATTTATATTATGTTATTAATAATATAATCAAAACCCTTATCAGCAATACAAATCCAAACAACATTTTTGCATAAAAAAAGACAGCTAAAAAGCTGTCTTCATATTTTTTACCTCCAAAATACTATGGAAGAATATGGTTTTTGTAACGTTCTATTGAGAATCGTCCCGCCTTGATATTATTAAAGAGTGAGAAAACAACAAAGTTGAAGACGACAAGTGAAATGATAAACGCATAAATCATGTTCTTGGTTCTCGCAGAAACAACATACATGGCATTTGGAATAATAATATACGAGAACCCAATGAAAGCTCCTGCAAGTCTCGAGGAGAAAATAGGGTTATTTCTAAAGATAAAGTACAGGCAAATACCGATGACAGCATAGTTTCTATGGTATTCATAATAAGGATAAAGCTCTTTCATCTTAGTATCAAAAACAAAAAGAAAGAAGGTCAAAATCGCCATCATCACCTCCGGAATCCCGATACCACCATTCAATCGCTGTACCGTTTCATCCATATATCCGTTGAAACCTTCTACAAGCGTACTATTCGAGGCCATTCCATCCAGGAAGCCTCCAAAACTCCTGTATATTTCAAACGGAGAGAGAAAGACCGAGCCTATAATCATAATCAGCATTACCGTTTTGTTCAGGGGAACACGGGCCAGCCAGTACATTGGCAGGAATAAATAACAGACACTGTGTATACCTGATCCTATAAATATGAAAAATAAGTAATGCCAGAATTTCCGTTCTTTGATGTATCGTATTGCAAAGTAAACGATAAAGGTCCCGAGGTTTTGTCTGATCTGCCCACTTTCTCCGATAAAAAAGTTGGGAATAAACATAAAAAGAGTGAAGGTAAACGGATAAAATGTATTGTCTTCTGTATATTCTACTTTAAAGATCATCGCGAAAATAGCAATGACCAGCGTCAGCATATAAAAAGGGGCATTAAAAAAATTGAGAAGTATTTTATTAATCAATGTATACAGCCACTCTACATCCAGGTTTTCAGATCCTTCCATGTGGAGCATCTTCATAAAGATACTGTAATAGCTTTTGGTATCAGAATAAATATAAATTCCTTTGTAACTTCCGTAGTCAGGACCTACCTCATTTCTAAGCCCGGCAATAAGAATAAAATAAACAGCAAGAAACCAGAACCATTTTTTATCAACCTTTTTTCCATACACTTCCTGAATACTGAAGAACAGCATATAGACGATGGCAATAATATAATATGGATGTAGTAAACTCATGCTAAATCTCTGATGTTTTTTTAAACTGATGATATGCCGTAATAATTCCGGTCAGAATTAAGGGCAGAAAAAGTCTCACCTCCCAAAAAAGACCTACTAATGTGATCATGATAAGGTAAGGGATTGAAAAGAAAAAATATTTTCCAAAAACGTTTCTGTTTTCTTCGTCAGTACAAAGCCTGTATATAAAGTAAATCACAATAATGGCAAAAATCAATCCTGCAAGATTAAAAGGACTGGAAAAGTTCCTGTTGATATAAAAGCCTTCTACAAAAGTAGTTTCATCCTGAACAAGCACAGCTCTTAATCCCAGATAAGGAACAAGAAAGGCAATAACCAGAGGTATTATTTTCAAGATCATCTGATAATTTCCTTTTTTCAATTCAGCAATATTGAAAAATACCGCGGCAAAGAAAGCAATATTCAGACAGGCTGTTTCTCTTACCAATGTGGAGATTGCGATAAGCCCAATGAGGATAAAAAAGAAGATATTTTTCCTGGTATCCAGAAATTTCAGTGTTAAAAACACACCTGTCAGATAGCAGAAAAGGGCAATAGTATCACAGTTTGTTGGTGCATACTGAGTTATTACGATAAAAAAAACAGATAAAAGGTGGATAATTCTTCTTGCATTAAGGTTTAGCAGAAGTCCTGTGGATTTCAGTTTAAATACAGCATTTAAGATCAGGGAGCATCCAATGAAAAACACACTATTCATCAGGAAAAGCCCATGGTAGAACGGCGTTCCGTTTTTGGACAAAAAATCTTTAAAGAAAGAAAAGGGACCATTGATCAGATCATACATTAAATCTGTCATCTGCACACTCAGGTAATTGGGAATCACTCTGTAGGCGTATACCGAGGAAAATAAAAAGTCAGGCGTTGTTTCTGATGTTTTCAGTCTTGTATACGAAGATTCAAATCCATAATAAGACATGGCAAACAACAGAAGCGGAAGTACTATTACAAATAGAAATCCGTTTATTTTTTCATCATTTCTTTTCAACATATCTAAAACAGATTCTTATTTTTTAATAATAATTGTTATTTAAAATACATTTTTTTAAAGGGGAACTTTTGCAAAAGTAGAATATTTTTTCATTCTTCCTAGAATATTTTATTGATTTTCAGTCAAAACTTATCTCTAACTATTTTGAACTAATGCTTAAAAAATTAAATTTGCAGACTTGATTTACATGCAATGCATCGTTTTTTTATATTTTTATATTATCTGATTTCCAGAAATAAAATCCTATCTGTACTTACAGCCTTAGGAATTGCTGTTTTATGCCTGTTTTTTGCATCAAAGATCAATTTTGAGGAAGACATCAATCAGATCATTCCTAAAAATGAAAAATCTGATCTTACGGCAAAGGTTCTTAAGCAGCTTAATTTTTCGGATAAGATCATCGTTATTATTGAGAATAAATCCGGTGAAGACAGTTTTCAGCTTTCTGAAACGGCAGACACTTTTTTGCAGAAAATAGAGCCTCTACAAAAGTATATAGGTTCCGTTCAGGGTAAAGTGAATGATAATGAGATTTCGGAAACATTTGATTTCGTCAGCCAAAACTTACCTTTATTCCTTAATGAAAATGATTATAAGGAAATTGACCGCAAACTTCAGAAAGACAGTATTGCCAAACAGGTAGAGAATAATTATATTTCACTGGTTTCTCCAACTAGTCTTGTTACCAAGGAGTTTATCAAAAAAGATCCTCTGGGGCTTACTTTTTTGGGAATTAAAAAACTGAATGCATTAAACATCAGCAAAGATTTCAAGCTTGAAGACAGCTATATTGTAACCAAAGACGGAAAGAACCTGTTACTTTTTATTGATCCAAAGAATAAAAGTAATGACACGAAAGCCAATGAGGTTTTTGTAGATCAGCTCAACTTAATAAAAGACGGCATTAATAAACAGTTTAAGGGAAAAACAGAGATCAGCTATTTCGGTTCTCCGGTGATTGCTGTAGCCAATGCCAAACAGATCAAAAAAGATATTCAGAATACGGTAGTGATTTCTATGACAGTTCTTCTGATTCTTCTGATCTATTATTTCAGGAATTTCTTTACACCCATCATCGTCTTTTTACCAACAGTATTTTCTGTACTGCTTGCTCTACTCGTCCTTTATTTTATTAAAGATAAAATTTCAGCAATTTCATTAAGTGTAGGAGCCATTCTGATTGGAATTACAATAGATTACGCCCTGCATATTCTTACCCATTATAAGCATAACAATAATATTGAAGAGCTTTATAAAGAAATCACCCAGCCTATTATACTGAGCAGCGCAACAACAGCTGTTTCCTTCCTGTGTCTGGTTTTTGTACGTTCTGAAGCGTTGAAAGATCTGGGACTTTTTGCTGCTATCACCGTTATTCTTTCTTCAATTTCAGCATTGATTATTGTTCCTCAGCTCTATAAGCCTAAAGAAAAAGGAGAACACCTCAATACGAATTTCATCGACAGAATAGGGTCTTATCCTTACGAGAAAAACAAGCCTCTGATTATAGGATGTTCTATTATCATTCTTGCCTGTCTGTTCGGATTCAGGCATGTAGGTTTTAATGAGGACATTGGTGATCTTAATTATATTCCAAAAGACTTGAAAATCAGTGAAGCCAAACTGCAGAAGCTTTCTGATATAACTTCAAAATCTATTTACACCATCTCTTATGGAAATTCCGAAGAGCAGGCATTAACCAGAAATTCTGAACTGAGCAGCTTCCTTGAAAAAGAGAAAAAAGAAGGTAAAATATTAAGCTACAATTCTATTGGAAGCGTCGTCCTTTCAGAAAAGGATCAGCAAAAAAAGATTGAACAATGGAACAGCTTCTGGAATGATTCTAAGAAGAACCAGACTATTTCCGAGCTGATCAGTAATGGAAACAAATTTGGATTCAATGGTTCAGCTTTTGACAACTTCAATGAAGTTTTGCATAAAAATTACACTGCATTAAACCTGAAAGATTACGAAAAGATAAAGGCTCTACAGATCTCAGAATTCATGAGTAGCGAAAATGGTTTTTATACGGTTTCCAATGTGGTAAAAGTAGATGAAAATAAAAGAGATGCTTTCATCAAAGATATTGAGAAGAAGCATGATGCCATTGCTATTGACCGCCAGCAGATGAACGAAAATTTCCTCGGCTTGCTGAAGAGGGACTTCAATACGCTGATCAATTATTCTCTTTTAGCAATTGTCCTGACAATTATTGTGTTTTTCAGAAATCTTGAACTCACAATTCTTACCATGTTCCCGATTGTTTTAACGGGAATTGTAACAGCGGGGATACTTTATTTCTTAGGATTAGAGTTAAATATTTTCAGTACTGTAGTATGTACATTGGTATTTGGAGTGGGAGATGATTTCAGTATCTTTCTCACACAGGCTATGCAAAAAGAACACACAACAGGCAAAAATGAACTACCCACCTATAGAACATCCATTATTCTTGCGGTTTTCACTACTATTCTTTCCATTGGGTCTCTGATTTTCGCCAAGCATCCGGCCCTGCATTCTTTAGCATTAGTGGCCCTTATCGGAATGTTTTCTGTTATTATTATTACTTCTACCTTATATCCCTTTTGGTTCAGATTATTCATTACCAATCGTGCAAAAAAAGGTCTTTCTCCCATTACTTTCAGGCTGTTTTTACGGGCTGTATTTTCGTTTTTATATTACGGCTTGGGAGGATTGGTGTTCTCAGCTTTCGGAAGTTTGTTTATTAAAAATGCCAAAGGAAAAACCTTGGACATCATCAAACTGATTCTGGCTAAGTTCTTAACATCGGTACTTTATTTAACACCTTTTGTAAAGAAAAGGGTTATCAGAAATACCGCTGAAGATTTCAGCAAACCGGCTGTTATTATTGCCAATCACACTTCTTTCTTAGATACCCTGGCCATTGCCATGGCTACCCACAAAATCATCTATCTGGTGAATGACTGGGTATATGAATCTCCTGTTTTCGGAAAACTGGTAAAAGCACTGGGTTTCTATCCGGTTTCACAGGGAATTGAGAATGGAATGGATAAGCTGAAAGAAAAAATTGCACAGGGATATTCCCTAGTTGTTTTCCCTGAAGCAGAACGCTCGTATACCAATGATGTGAAAAGATTCCATAAAGGAGCGTTTTATCTTGCAGAGCAATTTGGGCTGGACGTCCTTCCGCTTTACATTCATGGCAATTCTGAGGTATTACCAAAGGGAGACTTTATTATTTATGATGGAAGCATTACTGTAAAAGTAGGCAGCAGGATCAGCAAAGACGATATGAGTTTTGGCAAGAACTATTCTGAAAGAACAAAGAAGATCAATGCGTATTTCAGAGAAGAGTTTGCTAAACTGAGAGAAGAGATCGAGGATGAAAATTATTTCAAAAAGAAACTGTTCCTGAGCTATCTTTATAAAGACAGCGAAGTGGTAAAAGAAGTAAAAGAAGACTTCAACACCAAAAAATCAGTATATTTCGAACTGAATAAGCATATTTCCAATGAAGCCAACATCCTTCATATGGCCGATGATTTCGGACAGAAAGATGCTTTATTGACTTTATATCAGGCTAGCCGAAGAATTTTTTCTCTGATAAAAGATGATGAAAAAAGAGCAATAGCAGCACATGGCTATCTGGTAAAAAGAAGAAAGATACAGTATATAAAAGACCTTTCAGAAGTGACTAAAAAGATTGATGTTCTTTTGATCTCACATGATCATTTTAGCTTCAAGGATATTCAGGTTCTTCCTGAGACCATCATTTTTGTCAATACAAAGAATGCTTCGTTTGAAAATGAGAATTATACGCTGAAATTTAGTTCTGAATCATTAAAAGTATTTAAAACTAAATAATAAATATGAAAAACATATTTTTGTAAACGCTAAAGAAAACTAATGAAGAAAAATATACTTGTCATATATTATTCACAAACCGGACAACTCGAAGATATCGTGAGAAATATAGCCCAACCTTTTGAAGCTAAAAAGGAGGCTTACGATATTACGTATTACAACATTCAGCTAAAGGAAGATTTTCCTTTTCCCTGGCCAGGTGATGTTTTTTTCAACACCTTTCCAGAGTCTTATTTACAGATTCCAAAAGAAATTCTGCCTCCTTCGGAAGAAATTCTGAGCAAAAAGTATGACCTTATCCTTTTCGGGTATCAGGTATGGTATCTCACACCATCCATTCCTATCATTTCATTTTTAAAGAGTGGTTACGCAGAACGCATCCTTAAAGATACACCTGTAGTCACCATCTCCGGAACCAGAAATATGTGGATGCTCTCCCAGGAAAAATTAAAGGTATACTTAAGAGATTTACATGCAAAACTTGTGGGGAATATTGCATTGGTAGACAGACACGACAATTATACCAGTGTATTAACCATTCTTCGATGGCTTACAACAGGCCAGAAAGAAAAATCAGGAATGCTTCCCGCTGCAGGGGTTTCCAATGAAGAAATCACAGGCTCAGTAAAGTATGGCGAGATTATTGAAAGACATTTTAATAATAACGACCTTAATAATTTGCAGCCGGAGCTTGTGAAAAACGGAGCCATTGAAATCCGCCCGTTTTTAGTACGGGTAGAAAAGGTAGGTAATAAAATTTTCACAGTATGGTCTAATCTGATTATAAAGAAAAAAGAGAAACGTCCATTGCTGATAAAATTCTTTAAGGTATATTTGATGGCAGCGATATGGATTATCTCACCTGTCGTTTTGGTTTTACACCTGCTTACAACCCCTATATTTTGGTTTAAAAGACAAAAACAAAAAAGATATTTACAAGGAATTAATTTAAAATAGAATGTACGACGTATTTATAACAAAAGCATCAAAATACTTACCCAATGAGCCGGTAGCGAATGATGAAATGGAGACTTATCTTGGGCTTATCAATGATGCGCCATCCAAAGCAAAATCACTTATCCTAAGAAATAATAAAATCACGACAAGATACTACGCTTTAGACAAAGAAGGAAACCCCACACACTCTAATGCGCAGCTTACAGCCAAAGCAATTGAAGGACTTTTTGACGAAAATTTCAAAAAGGAAGACATGAAATTATTATCTGTAGGAACTACTTCACCAGACCAGATACAGCCTTCTCACGCTTCTATGGTACATGGTGAGCTGAACATCGGAAAATCTATTGAAATTAATACTTCAACCGGTCTTTGCAACTCAGGAATGAATGCTCTTAATTACGGATTCCTTTCTGTAAAAGCCGGGGTACAGGAAAGTGCAGTATGTGCTGGTTCCGAAAGAATGTCTGCATGGATGACTGCTGATAAATTCAACCATGAAGCTGAAAATTTAAAATTACTGGAAGAAAGACCTATTATTGCTTTCAAAAGAGAATTCCTGAGATGGATGCTTTCTGACGGTGCAGGAGCTTTCCTTTTGCAAAACAAACCGAGAGAAACCGGTATTTCTTTAAAAGTAGAATTCATTGATTTCTATTCTTACGCACACGAAATCGAAGCTTGTATGTATGCCGGATGTGATAAGCTGGAAGACGGAAGCCTAAAATCATGGGCAGATTACCCATCTGATGACTGGTTGAAGCAATCTATTTTTGCCATCAAACAGGATACTAAAATCCTTGATAAATATATCCTTGTAAAAGGAGCAGAAAGTTTAAGATCTTCTTTTGATAAACATAATTTAGATCCGGAAAAAATTGATCACGTATTAGCTCACATTTCTTCAGGATACTTTAAAGACGGACTGAAGGAAGAGTTTGCAAAAAAAGGAATGGATTTCCCTGCAGAAAAATGGTTCTATAACCTTTCTGAGGTTGGAAACATCGGAGCAGGATCTATATTTATTGCCCTGGAAGAACTTATGAATTCCGGGACCTTAAAAAAAGGAGAAAAAGTACTTCTTTGTGTTCCTGAAAGTGGAAGATTCGCTTACTCTTGTGCTTTATTAACCGTTTGCTAATGGAAAACAAACTGCCTACATCCGATAAAGATTTTGTAGAAAGTCTTATTCCACAACGGTTTCCTTTTGTGATGGTACATGAGTTGTCAGAATATTCTGAAAGCCATCTTTTATCCGGTTTTGAGATCAAAGAAGATAATCTTTTCATCCAGGACGGATTATTTCAGGCTTCAGGGCTTATTGAGCACCAGGCACAGAGCGTTGCCCTGCATACAGGATATAAATACTATCTGCTGGGAAAAGATGCGCCTACCGGATATATCGGAGCCATCAAATCTTTTGAAGCTGAAATTCTGCCTAAAGTAGGAGATCATCTGAAATCTGAAGTAACAATCCTCAATGAAGTAATGGGAGTAACCCTTGTGGATATTGTTACAAAACTGAACGGTGAGGTGATTGCAAAATCTCAAATGAAAACCGCTGTAAAATAAACTGGAAATGGAAATAAAGGAAGAGAATATCATCAATATACACAACTTTTTACCGCATCGTGAACCGATGCTTATGGCAGACTACATTCTTGAGCTGACCAAAGAAAAAGTAGTGACTTCCTTTGAAATAAAAGAAGATAACATATTTGTTCACAACAATGAGTTTGCTGAAGCCGGATTAATTGAAAATCTGGCACAAACCTGCTCTTCTATCCTTGGACAAAGCTTCTTTGAAAATCCTGAAGCAGATACAAAAGTAATCGGGTTTATTACCAATATCAAGAAAATTGAAATTTTTGCCCTTCCAAAAGTAAATGACAAAATCATTTCTAAAGCATCACTTATTTCACAATTTGAGAACATCTGCCACATCTTCTGTGAAACATTTAATAATGATGAATTATTGATCAGAGCGGAAATCAACCTGTTTATTCAGGAAATAAAGTCGTAAAGATCAATTCAACATAAAATAGAAAAGCTGTACGTTTTGTACAGCTTTTCTATTTTAAATTACCTAATCCTTATTGTTTGTGAACATTTGTGCAATCCATTTGTGCTATTTGTGTTTAAAAAACAGGTTTTGACTAAAGCCATTTGATTTTTTGTTTTTGCAAGTAGGCTAAAGCCCACTCCTATTGAATTGATTACAATACTTTTACGGAAAAACGTTCATTTTTTGTTTATTCCCACATTTATCACACCCTCATAAAACAACTGATAAACAACATATTACAGACTCCAAAACATCATCATTAAATGAATTATTTCACGTGAAACATTTTATAAATCCGTGAAACTCTGATGATCAGGGAGAAACAGTTTTCAGCATCAAAAAAAGCGGAACATTTCTGTCCCGCTTTTATCATTATTTTTAACAAAAGGATTAATACCCGAAGATCTCTTCAAGAGATACTTCGTTGAATTCTCCCATTTTGTTGATAGATTCCATATTCAGGTTTTCTTTCTTCCCGATGATGGCTGTATTATATTTTACAGGTTTCACCTCAGTATTGTAGAATCCTGTAAGCTGCGGCAATGTCAGTCCCTGGATTTCAGCATAGACATCTTTTCTCAAATCATAATCAACCCCTAGTTTTTTCAACGCTAACTGATTGAAGAAGATATTCGTTCTGTTGATTCTGTTGGATGCAATCTGTTTTAATGCAGAACCTCTTGCATTTTCAAACTGAGCCGGAATTTGTGGTAAAGACACCATTAAATCATTCATGGCGTTTACTGCTAAAGGAAGCTTGTTTGCCTGTGTTCCGATATAATTCATCACATAGTTTGCTTTACCTTTTTCCGAAGCAGCTGCATAAGAAACGTAAGCTGTATAAGCCAATGATTTGCTTTCTCTGATTTCCTGGAAAACGATAGAAGATAGCCCTCTTCCGAAGTATTCATTGAAAACATTTGCTTTCCCAAAATTGCCAAGGTTTACGGTATTGGCCTTTGCCACTTTAGACATTTCCATTTGTACCATGTCATAGTTCGTGAAGTAAACTTTTCCTTCTGTAGCCGGTTCAGTATATTCTTTTGCCTGTGCTGGCTGAAGGCTTGTATTCGTGATAAAAGGCTTCACTGCTTTTTCCAAACCAGCCTGATCCTGTCCGTAAAGAAACACCTGATAAGGATATTGGTTCAGCGTTTTCACTTTCTTCATCAATTCTACAGCGTCAATGCTCTCAAGACGTTCTTTGGAAACGATATCTGTCATTCTTGAGTTTTTACCATATTTAGCATAGTTGGAAAGAGCAGCCATAATTCTCACTTTATCTTTCTTACCTGCAGCTCTTGATTCAAGAATTGTTTTTACCGTTTGAGCATAAATAGCTTTATCAGCTTTTACATTCGTCATCCAGTGGTTCATCAGCTCTACCCCTTTCTTCATATTACTTTCAAGACCGCTTAATGTAACGATCATCTGATCATTGGAAGTTCTCAGGCTGTAACTGATTCCCAACTTATAAAATTCTTCTTTCAGCTGCTCCGGAGTATATTTATCCGTTCCAAGATATTCAAAAAGAGTTCCTGCGATGGAAAGTTCTTTATCATTATCTGTTCCGAAAGGGAAAACATAACTTATCTGAGCAATCTCATTATATTTGTTCTTCACAAAGCTTACCGTCTTATCTTTGATTTTTGAAGTCTGAATAGCTGTTTTAAAATCAATAAATTCAGGTTTAATTTCCGGTACTTTTGTATTCAGAATATCTTTAAGGAAAGGAGACTGAGCTTCTCTGTTCAGTTTAATAGGCGTAATTCCCGGATTCTGTACACGGACAAGCTTATCATTCACTCCTTTTTCTTTATAAATAACAACATAATTGTCCTTATAGAAATCGTTGGCAAACTTCACAACATCAGCTTTCGTGATCTTGTCATACTGGTTGATCTCATCCAGCTCCTGTTCCCATGTTCTTACGTTGATATAAGAATCATAAAGCTCAGTAGCTAATCCGTCAGCAGTTTCCCAGCTTTTCATACGCTGAACTTTTTTATCATTTACGATAGCTTTCAGCATCCAGTCCGGAAACTGTCCTTTTTTCACAAGATCCAGCTGATCCATCAGAAGTTTTTTAGCTTCATCAAAGCTTTGTCCTTCTTTAGGAGTTACTACCAATCCAAATGTACCATACATTTTGTAAGGAGATTCATAAGCTCCTGCTCCAAGCGTTTTTTGCTTTTGGTTGATATTAAGGTCAATTAATCCCGCATCTCCTCTGTTGCTTAAAATTTCAGATACTACATCTGCCAGTCTTGCTTCCTGCGTTCCGTAAGAATCTGTTCTCCATGCAATCGTCATTCTTGGTGTTGTAGGGCTTTTTACAGTTCTTGTAACAATACTGGTCATCGACTCTTCCGTAACCATTTTTTTCATTGGAAGCTCTTTGTATTTGAATGCACCGAAATACTGATCAACTAATTTTATAGTTTTATCATAATCCAAATCTCCAACCAATACTACAGCCATATTATTAGGCACATAATAGGTATCAAAATACTTATGGATAGCTTCCATAGAAGGACTCTTCAAGTGCTCCGAAGTACCTATTGTCGTTTGCTGTCCGTTCGGGTGTTTTGGAAAAAGAGCCTGCATTAATGAATAGAATACAAGGCGGCTGTCATTATCCTGTGCTCTGTTGTACTCCTCATATACCGCTTCAAGTTCTGTATGGAAAAGACGTAATACCAGTTCTGAAAAACGCTCTTTCTCTACTCTTAACCATTTTTCCAATTCGTTGGAAGGGATATTGTTTTTATAAACCGTTTCATCCAAGGATGTATGGGCATTCGTTCCTGTAGCTCCCAGAGAAGAAATGGCTTTATCATATTCATTAGCAATGGCATATCTAGAGGCTTCCTGAGAAACTTCATCAATTTTTTTATAAAGTTCTTTCTTTTTTTCAGGATCTTTTTCCGCTTTATGCTGTTCATAAAGATCAGATATCTGCTTTAGTAAAATTTTTTCTTTTTCCCAGTCCTGAGTTCCCAGATGTGAAGTTCCTTTAAAAACCATGTGCTCAAGGTAGTGAGCCAATCCTGTATTATCACTTGGATCGTTATTTGATCCAGTTCTTACCGGAATATAAGTTTGAATTCTTGGGGCATCATCATTTTTTGCCAGATAAACCTTTAATCCGTTTTTCAGTGTATATACACGTACACCGGCCTGGTCGTTCTTTACAGTTTCATAAGTGTA
This sequence comes from Chryseobacterium viscerum, assembly GCF_025949665.1. Lineage (NCBI taxonomy): Bacteria > Pseudomonadati > Bacteroidota > Flavobacteriia > Flavobacteriales > Weeksellaceae > Chryseobacterium > Chryseobacterium viscerum. The sequence goes on from NZ_JAPDFT010000004.1 coordinate 34,379, forward strand.
CCCTTGAGCATCTGTGAGCTTTTGGGTCTCAAATTTCTGTGCCATTGCGCTGATCATACAGAAAAGCGAAACAGAAATAAAAAACTTTTTCATAGTTGTTATTTAATAATTATTTTTCAATCCAAATTTCTAAACATTAGTCTTATTTATACAGACACTTGTTACAAGAGAACCGTTACAAGTGGGAATAATAAATCTTATGGGATTATTTTAAGATTATTTTACATTTGATTAGTTAAAGACTTCTGCCCAAATGGGGAAAAATAAAAATCTTGTTGTTATGATTTCGGAGATTTATTGATCATACAGCCCCTATTTCATTACAATAACTCCTCCAGATTTAATATGATTTACATATAATGTATTTTCACTATTTTAGCCACCTGATTAAAAGAATCAAAAAAACAGGTGAATAATTTTTCATCTGGAATCTAAAAAAATGAATATTATTTAGATGAAAAAACAAGACCTACCTCAAGACGAAAGTAACCTGAAATCCGCCAACATGACTGAAGTTCTGTATGTGACGGATGAGAACGACAATTACACGACAGCAAACAGTACAGGCTGGGATGCCAAGAAAGCTGCTCTGGATGAATCTATGGAACTTATTTATGAAAGAATTGAGGAAGCAAAACAAAATGTTGCCAATAATACAGCCAGCCCTATTGCTTACTTTATGGAATTGAACAAAATGGATCTGGGTGTCCTTGCTTCTTATGTAGGAATCTGGCAATGGAGGGTAAAAAGACATTTTAAACCCAAAATATTCAAAACACTAAGCGAAAATGCACTGAAAAAATATGCCGATGCATTCGGAATTTCAGTGGATGAATTAAAAAACTTCAACGGAAAATAAATGAAATGGGCCAGAAATAACGCCCGTTACATTTAACCAATGAAAAGATACGATCAGCAAATGAAATTAAACTTTGAACACCATCAGACTGCGCATTGCGAAAACGGTGTTGCTTCTAATCTACTGCTTAATAAAGGCCTGAAACTAAGCGAACCTATGATTTTCGGAATCGGTTCCGGACTGTTTTTTGTCTATCTTCCTTTTTTAAAGGTGAATTTTGCTCCGGGCTTCAGCTATCGTCCGATGCCGGGTGCTATTTTCAGCAAAGCAGCTAAAAGATTAGGAATTAAAATTAAAAGAGAAAAGTTCTCAAATCCTAAAGATGCCCAAAAAGCTCTTGAAAGAAATCTGGAACAAAATATACCTACCGGTCTTCAGGTGGGGGTTTTCAACCTTACTTATTTTCCCGAAGAATACAAATTCCACTTCAATGCCCATAACCTTGTGGTGTACGGAAAAGAAGACGGAAAATTTCTGATCAGTGATCCGGTAATGGATTATACGACTTCCCTTTCTGAAGCAGAACTGGAAAAAGTGAGATATGCCAAAGGAGCACTTCCTCCAAAAGGACATATGTATTATCCTATTTATGTTCCTGAAAATGTGAATCTTGAAGAAGCTATCAGAAAAGGAATCAAGGATACTTGCAAAAATATGCTGGCGCCCGTACCTCTTATTGGTGTAAAAGCTATGAGATGGGTAGCGAAAAGCATCCCGAAATGGGCAGAAAAAAAGGGAACAAAAGTGACCAACCATTATTTGGGACAACTGATCAGAATGCAGGAAGAAATTGGTACCGGAGGCGGAGGATTCAGATTTATTTATGGTGCATTTCTTCAGGAAGCGGCCGTCATCCTTAAAAAGGATGAGCTTAAGGAATTATCAAAAGAAATTACTTCTATTGGTGATCTTTGGAGAGATTTTGCTGTAGATATTGCCCGTGTTTATAAAAACAGAAACTCAAAAAGCAATATCTATAATGAACTTTCAAAAACGATGCTGCACATTGCAGATCTGGAAGAAGCTTTCTATAAAAAACTAAGAAAAGCGATCTGATATGGCTGAAAATATGATTGAGATCAAAAACTTATATAAGAAATACAAAAATTCTGATGAGTTTTCTGTGAATGATATTTCTTTGAGTATCAGTAAAAATGAAATCTATGGAATTCTCGGACCGAACGGAGCAGGGAAAACTACATTGATTTCAATGCTTTCAGGACTGATAAAGCCTACTTCAGGACAATTTACGATCAATGGTCTATCTCCACATTCAGATGGATTCAAAATAAGACAGATTATCGGAATTGTTCCACAGGAATATGCATTATACCCAACGCTTACCGCTAAAGAAAACCTAATGTTTTTCGGAAGCCTGTATGGTTTAAAACACAATCATCTCAAAAAAGCTATTGATGAATCCCTGGAAATCATGGGACTTTCAAAATTTGCCAACAAGCAGGTAGGACAATTTTCAGGAGGAATGAAACGCAGATGTAACCTCATCGCCGGAACCCTTCACAATCCTAAAGTTTTATTTCTGGATGAACCAACTGTAGGTGTGGATGTTCAGTCTAAAAAAGCAATTATTGATTATCTTTTAGATTTAAATAAACAGGGAACATGCATTATTTATACTTCCCATCACCTTTCGGAAGCTGAAGAATTCTGTACAAAAATTGCCATCATCGACCATGGAAAAATTCATGCTGTAGGAACACCTGAGGAACTGGTGAACAGAGTAGCAAGCGCTGAAAACCTTGAAGATGTTTTCATTTCATTAACCGGAAAAGAATTAAGAGATGTTGTTGTATAAACTGTGGAGAAGTTTTATTAAGGAGATTCTTCTGCTGAAAAGAGATATTGGGGGAATTGTCATCATCTTTGTGATGCCTTTGCTTTTGATTGTAACCATTACCCTTATTCAGGATTCTACCTTTAAAAATCTTGAAGGATCAAAGATTCCGATCATTTTTATTGATCAGGACAAATCTGAAGTTTCAAAAAATATAAAAGCGGAACTGGAAAACAGCAAAACATTCCAGCTGCTGACCAATTTCAGTGAAAAATCTGCTCAGGATGCTGTTTTTTCAGGAGATTATCAGATGGCAATTGTCATTCCGGAAAATTTAACGAAAGATTTAAATTCCAATATTGATTCTAAAGTTCAGACCATTGTAAGTTCATTCGGACTGGAAGGAGACTCCGCAAAAGTAAAAACAACAGCTCCTAAAGCGAAAGAAATTCATTTATACTTTGACCCTGCTACCAATGCAGGATTCAAGAATTCTGTGATGAATTCTGTGAATAAAATGGTTTTTGAAATAGAAAATAAAAAGATCTACAAAGCATTTCAGGATCAGCTGGGAACTACGGAAAATCTTGATGAAAATAAAAACCTGATCAGCTTTAAAGAAATCACTCCCAAGAAAGGAGAAATGGATGTTATGCCGAATTCTGTTCAGCACAACGTTCCTGCATGGACTCTTTTTGCGATCTTCTTTATTGTAGTCCCTTTATCCATCAATCTGGTAAAAGAAAAAAGCCAGGGAACGAGCGTAAGAGCCAGAATAAGCCCTACACCCTATTTTGTACATATTTTAGGAAAAACATTTACCTACCTTATCATCTGTATTATTCAGTTTTTACTGATGGTTGCTGTAGGAATTTATCTTTTCCCTTATATGGACCTTCCTGCATTTGATGTTTCCGGAAAAATGTTCCAGCTTGTAACGGTAACGCTGTTTGCGGGATTAGCGGCTATTGGATTTGGTGTCTTATTAGGAACTATTGCCGATACCCAGGAACAGTCTGCCCCATTCGGAGCAACCTCTGTAGTTGTTTTGGCAGCTATCGGCGGAATCTGGGTTCCTGTATTTTTAATGCCGGAATTCATGCAGACCGTAGCCAAATTCTCTCCTATGAACTGGGGATTGAATGCCTATTATGATATTATTTTAAGAAACAGCGGAATCGGCGGAATTGCCAAAGAATTGGTTTTCCTTTTCTTATTCTATATTGCCACCGTAGCCATTTCCATTTTTTACGAAAGAAAACAAAATGCAGTCTAAAGAAAATATATTAACCTGTACTGAAGAAGTAAGAGTACGATTCAATGAAACAGATCCGCTGGGAATTGTCTGGCATGGGCATTATATCGTATATTTTGAAGACGGAAGAGAAGCTTTCGGGCGTCTGCACGGTCTTACTTATCTTGATATTCAGAATGCGGGATTTGTAACACCTATCGTAAAAAGTACCTGTGAGCATTTTCTCCCTTTAAAATATGGGGAAACTTTCAGGATTGTTACGACTTATGTAAATTCAATATCTGCCAAGCTGATATATAAATATGAAATCTTCAACAATGAAGATCAATTGGTATGCAGCGGAGAAACGATTCAGGTTTTTCTGGACAGTAACGGAAGCTTATGCCTATACAATCCGGAGTTTTTTCAAAACTGGAAAGATAAAATGGGATTATCATGAGGAAGGAAATTTACATCACAGACTACAATTGTGTAACTCCGTTGGGCTTCAATGTTGATTCCAACTGGAATGCTCTTTTGGAAGGAAAATCGGGAGTTGCTTTACATACAATCATAGACAATCAGGCTGCTTTTTATGCTTCTATGATTGATTCTGACAAACTGAATGAAGAATTCAATAGATTCTTCACTCAAAATGATAACGATAATTTCACAAGACTGGAAAAAATGCTTCTTTTAAGCTTACAACCTCTTGTTGAAAAACATCCCCTATCAGAAGACACCGCTTTAATCCTTTCCACAACAAAAGGAAATATCAGTCTGCTAAAAAACCAGTCTGAATTACCAGAAGGCGTTTATTTATCAAAATTAGCAGAAAAAGTTGCAGTTTTTTTTGGATTTAAAACAAAACCAATCATCGTTTCCAATGCCTGTGTTTCGGGGGTAATGGCAATTTCTGTTGCCAAGAATATGATTCAGGCAGGAAGATATAAAGATGCCTTTGTGGTAGCAGGTGATGAACTTTCTGAATTTGTTATTTCAGGATTCAACTCATTTCAGGCTATAGGATCAGGCCCCTGCAAGCCTTATGATAAAAACAGAGACGGAATCAATATTGGTGAAGCAGCAGCAGCAGTTTATGTGACTGGTTGTCATTCTGACGAAGGAAAAATCTCACAAAACGAAAAATTCAAATTTAAAGTATTGGGAGACTCTGCGATAAATGATGCCAATCACATTTCCGGGCCTTCAAGAACAGGTGACGGTTTATATGCAAGTATCAGAAATGCAATGGCAGAAGCCCGTGTTTCTCCGGAACAAATCGATTTTATTTCTGCCCACGGAACAGCCACTTTATATAATGATGAAATGGAAGCCATTGCCTTCAACAGAATGGATCTTCAACATATTCCTCTCAACAGTATGAAAGGATATTACGGACATTGTTTGGGTGCATCCGGACTTCTGGAAAGTATTATTTCTATGGAAAGTGCTCTTCACAGCACTTTGATTCCTTCAAAGAATTTTGAAGAAACGGGAGTAACCCAGCCTTTGAACATCATCAGAGAAAACCAAACTACAGATATTACGTATATCCTGAAAACAGCTTCAGGCTTTGGAGGTTGTAATGCAGCTGTTGTGCTTGAAAAATGTTAAATTGAAAGTGATGAAGAAAACAAACACCTGTACCATAGAACATTCAAAGATAACCGTTGACGGAAATATAGTTTTTGAAAGTCAGAGCGAAACTTTCCAGGAATTTGCCAAAGAAGCTTATAAAAGTTTAGATCTCAGCTATCCTAAATTTCATAAAATGGATAATCTGAGCAAACTCGCTTTTCTTTCCGCTGAAACCATTTTGAAAGACGAAGATCACAGCAGAACAGCCATTGTTTTTGCCAACAGATCATCCAGCCTGGATACGGATTTCAAATATCAGGAAAGCATCAACGATCAGGATAATTTCTATCCAAGTCCCGCAATATTTGTCTATACTTTACCCAACATATGTGTAGGAGAAATCAGTATTAAGCACAAAATGCAGACAGAAAATGCTTTTTTTGTTTTGGATGAATTTGATGAAAATTTTTTAAATGGCTATTCTGAACAGATTCTCCACTCCGGAAAAGCCAACAAAGTACTATGCGGCTGGGTAGAATTGTATCAGGAAAATTATAAAGCTTTTGTATATTTGCTAACCTTATAGAAATGTAACAATATAACAGTGTAATGATGTAATGATCTTCATGATATACTGAAACACTGATAAACAACTTAATTATGGAAAACTTAAAAACAGAATTGAAACACAAAATTATCGAAGTTCTTAATCTTGAAGATGTATCTGTAGAAGAAATTAAAGATACTGATCCGTTGTTCGGAGGAGGATTAGGATTAGATTCTATCGACGCTTTGGAGCTGATCGTTCTTCTTGATAAAGACTACGGGATAAAATTAGCTGATCCTAAGAAAGGAAAGGAAATTTTCCAATCTATCGATACAATGGCAAAATTCATCGAAGACAACAGAACAAAATAAATTAATACAACAGTCTAACAGTATAACGATGTGGTAATTATTTGTGAATTATCAGATTGCTGCATTGTTATATTATTTAAAACCATGAGTCAAAAAATTGCCATAACAGGAATGGGCATCATTTCCTCCATTGGAAACAATGCGGAAGAAAATTTTATTTCATTACAATCCGGAAAACATGGAATTTCAGATATTGAAATGTTTGAAACCCGACATGCCGGAATCATTAAAACAGGTGAAATAAAATTATCCAATGAAGAATTTGTACAGAAACTTCAGTTAGATGAAGACAATAATGTTACAAGAACTTCTTTACTGGGAATGATGGCTGCGAAAGAAGCTGTAGAAAGTGCAGGAATTTCAGATATCAACAGCTGCAGAACCGGGCTGATCTCTTCTACCAGTGTAGGAGGAATGGATATTACTGAAAAATATTTCTACTCTTACGAAGACTTTCCTGAAAAGCAAAAATACATTGATGCTCATGATGCCGGAAATTCCTCATTGGTTATTGCTGATTATCTGGGATTAAAAGGTATGGTTTCTACCATCAGTACAGCATGTTCATCAGCTGCCAATGCTATTATGATGGGTGCCAAACTGATTAAAAACGGAGTTTTGGACCGTGTCATTGTCGGGGGAACAGATTCTCTTTCAAAATTTACTTTGAATGGCTTCAATACCCTGATGATTCTTACAGATTCTTACAATACTCCTTTTGACAACGACAGAAAAGGACTGAATCTTGGAGAAGCAGCAGCTTTCCTTGTCCTTGAATCTGAAGAGGTTGTCAAAAAAGAAAATAAAAAAGTTCTTGCTTATCTTTCCGGATACGGAAATGCCAATGATGCACACCATCAGACCGCTTCTTCAGAAAACGGACAAGGTGCATTTTTAGCCATGCATCAGGCTTTGAAAATCTCCGGATTGGAAAAAGAAAATATAGATTACATCAACGTTCACGGCACAGCGACTCCCAACAACGATTTATCTGAGGGAATTGCTATGATAAGAATCTTCGGAGAAAATAATGTTCCTGAATTCAGCTCTACAAAAGCATTTACAGGACATACTCTGGCCGCTGCGGCAGGAATTGAAGCTGTATTTTCAATTTTAGCTATGCAAAACAGCGTTATCTTCCCGAACCTGAATTTTAAAACAAAAATGGAAGAGTTTGACCTTACTCCTGTTACCGAATTGAAAGAGAAAAACATCAATCATGTGCTATCCAACTCTTTCGGATTTGGAGGAAACTGTTCGACCTTAATTTTCTCTAAATCATGAGTGCAGTATACATCAACAGTGCATCCTGTATCTCCGTTCAGGACACTTTAAACGAAAATATTCTTCAGAATCTTACCCTTGAGAATTCTTCCAACATCATTAAGGCCATAGAACCTAATTACAAAGAGTTCATTCCGCCTGCGATGATCAGAAGAATGTCTAAAACAGTAAAAATGAGTTCTGTAGCATCACATTATGCATTGAAGGAAGCTGGAATTGAAAAGCCGGATGCCATCATTGTAGGAACCGGAATGGGCTGTTCTCAGGATTCTGAAAAGTTTCTGAAAAACGTGATTGATAATCATGAAGAGTTCCTTACCCCTACCTTTTTTATCCAGTCTACCCACAACACGGTAGCAGGACAGATTGCTCTTGGATTACAATGCCATGCTTATAATTTTACCTATGTAAATACTTCTTCTTCACTGGAGTTTTCATTACTGGATGCTCAGCTTCAGATCAATGACGGAGAAGCAGAAAATGTTCTTGTAGGTTCTACAGACGAGCAGACTGGCAGAACAATGGAACTATATTGTTTAAATAATACTATCAAAAAGGAAACTGAACTTCCTGCCGATTATTTGAAATCTACCACCAACGGAGTAATCTGGGGTGAAGGCGCCAGCTTTTTTGTTGTTGGAAAAGATAAGACCGAAAACTCTTACGCTAGGCTTAAAAACATTAGTATAAGTAATAAAGTAGAGTTGGATGAAGTAAAGGATTTTATCCGGAATTTTTTAACTCAAAACAATCTCTCAGCTCATGATATTGATGCCGTCATTTTAGGATTCAGTGGAGATGCAGATTCTGATGTTTATTATACCAAAGCGATGGACCTGTTTTCGGACTCATCTTTGCTTTATTACAAGCATTTGAGTGGCGAATTTAATACAGCCAGTGGTTTTTCAACATTTATTGCCTGCCATATCCTTAAGGAACAGCAGATCCCGGAAATTATGATGACCAATGCAAAGAAAAAGGAAAGTGTGAAAAATGTGCTTCTTTATAATCATCTGATGGGTAATGATCACAGCCTGGTATTATTGGAAAAGGCATAATTGTTGAAATTGAAAATTATACGGCCTATTTTTCATTCAGAGCGAAACGCAGTGAAGCGTGGAATCTAAATTAGAAATTAGTCTGAACTCCTACGGAGTGAAAAAAGAACAACATAGATTCCAATTAATCAACAAAAAAAGTAATCAGCAATGAAACACTATCCCTTCATCCTGTTCTACCTTTTCTGTAACGTTTTTATTTATGCGTTCCATGGAGGCTTTTGGGTGTATCTGTTTTGTTTTTTTGCTTTTTCTGCAGTGGTAGTTTGGGGCTCATTTGATATCGAACTGGGATATTTTGTCAACAGTATTACTCATAAGCGGACCAAAGCTAAAGAAGTTGCCCTTACGTTTGATGACGGACCTACTGAATTTACACCTAAATTTTTAGACCTGCTTAAAGAGCATCAGGTAAAAGCCACCTTTTTCTGTATTGGAAAACAGATTGAAAAGTATCCTGAAACATTTCAGAGAATCATTGCAGAAGGCCATACGATTGGGAATCATACCTTATCACATTCCAATTCCACAGGGTTTTTATCTACTTCAAAAATGATTGAGGAAATTGAAAGATGTGATGAAGTCATTAAGAATATTGGAAATATTAAAACCAATCTCTACAGGCCGCCTTTCGGAGTGACTAACCCCAATATTGCGAAGGCAATCAAACAAACTCATAAAGCAAGCATCGGATGGAATGTACGGTCTTTAGACACCATCATTGATGATGAGAAGAAAATCTACGGCAGAGTGACCAAAGGCTTGAAAAAAGGGAGCATTATCCTTCTGCATGACACTTCGGAAAAGACTTTTCGCGTGCTGGCCAATTTATTAGTATTTTTGGAGGACAAAAAATATTCAACCTTTACTGTTGATACAGTGATAAATTCAAATAGAAATGATTAAAAACATTGCTTTCGGAGCATTCTTACTGGTTTCCGGTTTCTTTTTTGCACAAAACACTGCAATGTCGGGAGCTGAAGCCAAAGCATTTGTATCGAAGGTTTCTTCAGATACGAAAGAGATTAAAACCTTGCAGAGTGATTTTACCCAGACCAAAAAAATGGACTTCCTGGATAAAAGCATCGTTACCTATGGGAAGATGTCATTACAAACTCCTAATATGCTGAGCTGGAAATACACAAAACCTTATCAATACAACATTGTTTTTAAAAGCAATAAGATCTTCATCAATGACCAGGGGAAAAAATCATCTGTAGATGCCAAGAGCAAAACATTTGAAAAAATTAACAAACTGATTGTGGGAAGCTCAAACGGAACGATGTTTAATGATCCTGAATTTACAGTAACGTATTTTAAGAATGGAAATTACAATGTGGCGAAATTTATTCCCAAGACATCACAGCTCTTAAAATACATCAAACAGATCGAGCTGTTTTTCCCAAAGAACCAGTCAACGGTTTCTCAGGTGAATATGACTGAGGCTTCCGGAGATACTACGAATATTGTTTTCAAAAATACAAGAATCAATGCTTCAATTCCTGCGTCAGAGTTTACTTTATAGCCTGATTCTGATACTGGCTGTTTCCTGTAAAACATACAAGTTAACAGAAGCAAAACCAGTTTCCTCTTCTGAAAAAATGGTGGAAAACTTATACTTCTCTTCCGGTGAAGATTATGTATACAAATGCCAGATGGATATTTATAAAAACCATGTGAGCGGAATTCTGATCATTAAAAAACTGAATGAAACAACGCACCGTGTCGCTTTAACATCAGATTTCGGAAATAAACTGATTGATTTTGAGATTTCTGACAATAATTTTAAACTGAATTATGTACTTCCTGATCTGGATAAAAAAATAGTGATTAATTTTCTGAAGAATGACTTTCAGCAGCTTTTGAAAAGAGAGTATCCTGTAAGCGAGAGCTTTGAGAATGACAATAATAAAATTTATCTTTCAAAAATTGAGAATAAAAGCTATTATTTATTTTTCAACAAGGAAAATGGTTTACTGAAACAGATCATTTACACGAAAAATAATAAGGAAAAAATCGATTTTACTTTTGATGCAAAAAAAACTATCTTCGCGGACAGCTTAAATCTACAGCACAAAGATTTTAAGATCAATATAAAACTATTTCAAATAACCGAAACCGAATAACTTCCAACATGAAAAAAATATTTTTCTTACTTTTTGCACTTTTCACTTGTTTATCTTTTGCCCAGGTAACGTTCAATCCGGGAATCAGAGTGGGTGCAAATATTTCACATATATCTGACGGACCTGCCTATGAGTCCTTTTATTATAATGATAATCAGGGATATCACTATGGAGCCAATGCCTATGATATTAAATCAAAAGTAGATTTCTACATAGGTTTCCAGGCCAATATTCGGTTTGCAAAGTTCTACGCTCTTCAGCCGGAAATTTATTATACCCGTCAGGGAGCAAGATTTGAAAGCCAAAATCCTGCTGTTTCTTCAAAAACAGTAACTCTTTCTTATGTGGGAGGAGCAGTAGTGAATAAATTCTATTTTGAAAAATTTAATATTCATTTTGGTCCGACTTTGGAACTTCTGACAGATCATAAAAATATCGACTCTCCTATTGGTGGAGATTTGGGGTTGTTATTTGGAGCCGGTTATGACATTACAAAAAATATAGGCGTTGAGGCCCGAATTAAAAAAGGTTTTGTACATATTAATAATGACAATACCAACGTAACATTCCAGACGGGAGTGTATTATACATTTAATCTTAAAAAATAAGATCATGCAAACCATTCTTACAGATTTTTATACTTTAACATCGTATGAGAAGGCAGAAGACGGAAAGTTTATTGCTCATATTCATCTTAATAAAGACCACGATATTTTCAAAGGACACTTCCCTGGAAATCCGGTAACTCCCGGTGTTTGTATGATGCAGATCATTAAAGAACTGACTGAGGAATTTACAGGTTCAAAATTATTCTTAAAAACAGCATCCAATGTAAAATTCATGGCCATTATCAATCCTTTTGAGACCCCTGACTTACAACTTCAACTGGATATTAACGAAAGTGAAGATGAGGTGAAAGTAAAAAATACAACATCTTTTGGCGAGACTATTGCATTAAAACTGTCTGTAAGCTATAAAAAATTATCGTCATGAAATTAATCTTATCTTTCTTCACGGCATTTATTTTTTTCTTTCAGTCTGATCTTGAAACACTGAGAAACAGCTATGCTAAGGCCAATGAGTCTAACAGCAATACACAAAACTTCATTGAAACCGCTGAAAAACAATCCGGTTCTGATGCTGTGAGCGTTGGATATAAAGCTGCTGCAAAGATCATGGAAGCAAAAATTACCAAAAACAATAGAAAATCACTGGTAAAAACAGGAGCAACAAGTCTTGAAGCTGTTATCAAAAGTAACCCTAACAATGCAGAGCTTCGCCTGATCAGAATGAGTGTTCAGGAAAACATCCCGAAAATTGTTGGATACCGCGGAAGCCTGAAGGATGATAAAACATTTCTTCTGAACAATTACAGCAAACAGAATGCAGCATTAAAAGGCTATATCAAAAGGTTTGCAATGCAGTCTAAAACCATTACAGAGGCGGAAAGAGCCACTTTAAAATAAAAAAATGTTCCTTGCTGAAGTACAAAATGCAATTTCTGAAAAGAAGATATGCGTTTTAATACCTACCTACAATAATGAAAAGACCCTGAATAGGGTTATTGACGGTGTTCTCAACTACACCGGAAGTATTATTGTGATCAATGATGGCTCCACGGATTCCACTCTTCAGATACTTGCCCAATATCCTCAGATTACGGTAATCTCCTTACCGGAGAACAAGGGAAAAGGAAATGGACTAAAAACAGGTTTTAGAGCAGCAAAGAAATCAGGGTATGATTATGCCATTACTATTGATTCAGACGGACAGCATTATCCGGATGATATTCCTGTATTTGTAGAGGCCCTTCTTCAGGAAAAAGAAGAAGTTCTTCTGATCGGAAACAGAAATATGTCTCAGGATGGTATTCCTAAGAAAAGCAGTTTTGGAAACCGTTTTTCCAATTTCTGGTTCTGGTTTGAAACCGGTATAAAACTGGAAGATACGCAGTCCGGTTACAGGCTTTATCCTTTACATAAAATTCCAAAGAAATATTTTACCCCTAAGTTTGAATTTGAAATCGAAATCATTGTAAGAACTGCATGGAAAAATGTTCCGGTAAAAAATGTTCCGATCAAGGTTTTGTATGATCCGGCAGAACGGGTTTCACACTTCAGGCCTTTCAAAGATTTTACGAGAATCAGTATTTTGAATACAATTCTGGTAACCATTACGTTGTTTTATATTATTCCGAGAAATTTTCTGAATAATTTCAAAAAAAAAAGCTTTAAAAAATTCATACAGGAAGACGTCTTAGAAAGTGACGGAAGCAACCGTACAAAAGCATTTTCTATAGCACTGGGAGTCTTTATAGGACTTTCTCCTTTCTGGGGATTTCAGACACTTCTGGTCATCAGTTTATCTGTACTTTTCAAACTTAATAAAGTACTTGCATTTGTAGCTTCCAATGTGAGCCTTCCTCCTTTTATTCCTTTTATTATTGCAGCTTCTCTTTTTCTTGGAGCACCATTTGTAAGTGGTGACAGCGATATTTTAAGCCAGGATTTAAATTTTGAACTGATTAAAAACAACCTTCTTCAATATATCATTGGCAGTTTTATCTTAAGCACTACGCTTTCTGCTATTGCAGGGGCAACTGTTTTTTTCTTTCTGAATAAAGTAAGTCCGGAAAATAATTAAAAAAGCCCGGGACAAAGTTCCAGGCTCATTATAATTTAGTTATTGCTTTCTATTTTACACTGAATAAATTATTTCAGAATAAACTGTGTCAGATCTTTTAAAAACTGTTCATCCACTTTTCCTTTTGTTTCATAATCTTTTGGAGATGGTTTGCCGGTGCCGGAAATAAATAAGTGACTTAATGTAGGATAAAACTTAAAAACTGTTGTTTTATCATTTTTCAATGTTTCTTTCCAAAGGCTGAAATCTTTCTCCGTTACCTGATAATCTCTTCCCCCTTGTGCAAAAAACATGGGAGCTTTTACTTTTTTAACCTCATTAAGCTGATTATATTTTTTTAAATAGTTCCAATAGGCCGCAGACTGTCCTAAAGGAAGATCCGATGACGGAGAATCCAGAGTAAATTTGGACGAGTTTAAAAATGCTACCTGCTTTTTTACTTCCTGTACAGCCTCAGCTGGAACTTTAGCTGGATCTATAGCATGAAGATAATCATACTGTTCCACTAATAAATCCTGTAATGGTCTCGTATTCCCGGCCATAAAAACATATTTTGAAACCTGAGCTTTTTCTGCAATTTTTGGCATCATATACGCTCCCTGGCTATGCCCAAGAATGATAATCTGATATCCTTTATAATCAACATTATTTTTAAAATAAAGAGCTGCGTTTACGGCATCATTGACCGTCTCCTCTTCTACAGTAGATTTTTCATTAAATGTCTCAGGGTAGGAATAGGTTCTTTTATCATATCGGTAAGAAGCAATTCCGTTGTTGAGAAGATATTCCGCAATATCTTTAAACGGTTTGTTTTCTCCAATGGTTTCGTCTCTGTCATGAGCTCCTGAGCCATGAACAAAAATAACTAATCTCTTTTTATCATTGGAAGAAGGAATTAATAGTGTTCCATTCAGTTCAATTGCATCACTTTTTATTTTCAATGTGGTCTTCTCATCCGGCTTTTCAAATGGTTTATGAGGGACTAAAAAGAAGCCGAGTATTTTATTATTCTCTCCAAAGGTAAGCTGAACATCCAGTTTAGTCTTTTCAAATTCTGAATAATAATAGTAAATATTTCCCTCATTGTTCACTTCAAGAATTATTTTCAAACTCCCAATCTGCCCCTGAAGCTGTTCTGTAATAGCTTTAAGCTGATCCACCGGAATTTGTCCTGCTACGGAAGGGTCGAAATAAGAATGTGCTTTTTCTGCATTTTTATCTACAAGCAAAGCTTTAATGAAAGTATTTCCGATCTCTTTTCTATCCTGAGAAAAGAATAAAAGAGCAGATGCGGTAAAGAATAAGGTTAAAAGTTTTTTCATAATCAATTATTTAAAGACCACATCAGCAAATGATAGTGGCGTCATCATTATGGTAACAAATATCGAAATAATAACCAGAGCTAATTGGGTGATATGGTATATTTTTTCTCTTTCCTCCTCATTGACTTCAAAAGTAAATTTTATTTTATCAGGCCTTCTGATGATCAGCCAAATAAACACAAGAACAGCCAGATTCATCAATACGGGAAACACAAGAAAGATTTTACTTCCATAATTGTCTTTCATACTTCCGTACCCGTGAATAGTTATGGTGTCAGGTATTGAGCTGTAAACAGTGCACAAATACACAGAATAACAGATGATAATAACAAAAGGAATACAGAACAGCAGTTTTATATATTTGGGGATCATTTCAGTTTCTTTAAAGTTTTCTTCAGGTATTTTTCCACATTTTTTCTGTCCGGAACAGTCGTAATCTCTTTCGTCAAAGCTTTTTCAAATTCAGTTTTTGCCTTTGAATATTCTTTTTTGTTAAAATAATACTTTCCAGATTGATAATAGACCATCCAAAAATCCGGGTTCATAGATTGATAAGAAGGGATAACACCATCTGTCAACAGGGTATTTTTATCGTTAGCAGCCTCATTGATTTCTTTACCATACATTTTAGACAATTCATAGTTTTGGAATTCTTCAGAATCTGCGAAAGGATCACGTGGAATATTCAGATTTGATTTTGAAAAATTATCCGGCTGTAATCCTTTATCTGAAAAAATTTCGTTCAGGTCATAACAAACAAATTCTCCCAACTGATAAGGATTTGAAGAAACCCAGACCAGTTTTTTCTGAGGCGAAAATATGACCGCATGATGAGCCAGAAGCTGATTAAGCGCTTTTTCATTACCATAACCAATACTTTCATCTTTTAAGCCGGATCTGTTTCTTAAAATGGAAGCCATTTTTTTCGGGGTTATTTTCTTTTCTTCCTGCAAAAGCTCCTGAAGTTTTTCATAACGATATTCCGAATGGCTTTCTTCAATATGTTTATGATTTCTTTTGTCGTCTTTATAAGCTTCAGACTGGAAATGATTGGTGCAAAGAACTCTGCTGGTATTCTTTACGCTGTACACTCCGAAATTTTTAGGTGAAACTTCGATGATTACGGCACTCTTATCTGCTGCACTTCCCACAAGGATGGATTCTGAAACGAAAACTTTTCTTTTTTTAGCAATAGCAATTGCTTCCTCAATATTTTTAGCATACTGCAGAATTTCTCTTGTAACAAGAGAAATAGGTGTTTTTGCTGTCAAAGGAATTTTTGATTTCCCGGCATTAATTGTCACTGAGATTCCTTCTTTATTCATCCCGGAAACAACACCTATCATTCCCGGCCAGCTTACTGACATGTATGGAATTCCTTCTTCGGGCTGAACAAATTCTACCAGTTTATTTTTTGCAAAGTCATCTCCTACATAAAAATCAAAATTTCTTCCGATCAACAAGTCTTCGTCTTCCGTATTTTCGTTCCATACAGCGAGTGAAGTACAGCCTACCATGGCCAGATCCTGCATGGCATGTCCGATATCGTGGGCTCCGTGCAGGTAAAGATTTCTTAAATATTTGGGAGCAATAAAATCATACTGATCCGATGAATATTGTGACAAACCATATAATTCTGCCTGATAATCTTCTCTTACATTGAGATACATTTTTCTATTATACCATTTTAAAAAACCTCTTAGCAGCCTTTGTCGGAATTTTGAAGGCACAAATCCTTCCACTTTTGAAAAGAAAATGCTTTCCTGCTTCTGCATCAAACTTTGTGTCAATGCTCCGTTGTTATATCCCAGCTGCAAAGGATTTCCTTTAATATAAAGTTCCCAGAGCTGCTGCTTATTTTTGGTAAGATAATTCTGATTGTAGCTGAAAGTGCTGTCATTAATCTTGTTTACTTTTGGAACTTCCAGAGCATATTGTTTTACATTGGGAATGTGATGGATAGATTTTGATATTCCGCAGGAAATGAGGAAAAAACAAAAAGTAAGGTAAAGAAGAGTTCTTTTATAGGGTGAATAAATGGTTTTCGTTTTTTTCACTTTAGTTTTTATTAATCATTTGTCTCAACCGCGTGTCAATCGTTTTTTTTCCCAGAATTTCTGCACAGGTATTAAAAGCACCGATGGTCACTCCTAAAATCCCATGCATATTCACAGATTGCCCTGTCAAAAACAGATTGTCGATTTTCGTGCGGGGAGAAACCATTGTTTTAAGAGGATTCTCAGAGCTTTTCATGTATCCATACATATTTCCTTCAAAATTCCCGATATAGTCCCGGTAAGACAAGGGAGAAGAAGTATATATTGTTTTGATGGCACGCCTTAGATTGGGAATTTTCTTTTCCAGAGCGTCCAGCATTTTTTCTGTTTTTTCAAGCTTAAATATTTCATAAGCAGTTCCTCTTTCATGCTCATCCGCTACAGTATTGAATGTATTTTCCCATTCTTTAACCTCATCAAAATCCATATAGGAAATTGCGGTAAGACTTTCTGCAAATTCGGGATAATGCTTCGAAGGTGTGGAAGAAAGCATATAGGTTTCCGGCCATGATTCTTTTTGATAACGGAATGCGTTCCAGACTTGTTCTTCTGATGAATAGTGATACCTGTTGTAATTGAAATTCGGAAGACTTTGAGGTTTTAAAACCAGATAAATACTAAAACACGATGAAACCGGCTTCCAGCTTAAAACCCTGTTCAGAAAGGATTTTTTTAGTCTTTCTTCTCCTATCAGATTAATGGTGGAACGAATCTCTATATTTGAGATAAACTGTTTTGCAGAGTATTCTTTTCCTTCTTTCGTTTTTACGGATGCTAATACATTATTTTCATTAAAAACAAATTCGGAAACTTCCGAATGCTTGTGAACTTCTGCTCCATATTCCCGAAGTTTTCTGATCAGAAGTTTAGAGATCTGGCTTCCTCCTTTTACACACTTGTAAGCGCTTTGGATATAGGAATTTACCGTTAAAGCATGTACGTAGAAAGGTACATTTTCAGAGTCTCCGGCATATAAAAAATTGGAGCCCAGTAAAACAGCCTGAAGTCTTTTGTTCTGGGTAACGGATTCAATAAATCGTTTGGTATTAAGATGCAGAATTTCCTCGTTGTAATTATCTTTTCCTACCACATGATATCTTGGAAACTGGCTGCAGACATACTGAATCTCTTCGCAGTAGTTTTCAAGGTTTCCTCTTTCTTCAGGAAAATACTTGGAAAGCTGCTCAACGAAATTCTGATAGCCCTGTGCATGTGGATATTCTATTTCATCATCCCCAAAACTGATCCTGTCATATCCGTCCTCATCCATCAGGTGAAGTTCTAGATCATCCAGAATTTCCAGATAGGAAAAGAATTGATGCAGGTTTTGCCCTTTGGATAAACCTCCAAGATAATGAACTCCCGTGTCAAAAATCAGTTTGTCCCTTGAAAAAGTCTGCAGATTTCCCCCGTATTGGTTATTTTTCTCAAGCACACACACTTTCAGACCTTCTTTCGCCAAAATAAGAGCTGAAACAAGACCTCCCAATCCGCTGCCGATTACAAGTATGTCGTATGCTTTCTTCAAAAGAGAATGTGCTTTTAATAATTAAGAAACAGGGAATTTAAGATATTTAAAGTTTACTTTGGTACAGTAAGCAAAGAAATTCTATTTGGAAATACTATTTAATGATCTTAATTCTTAGTAAATCTTAATGGTTGTTAGTTTTTCGTTAGTTTTTACGGGATAAAAATAGAAAAATTAATCTATATCGTCCCAAAAATCAAAATAATTAAACCATTGAAGCGGATATTTTTTCACCATGGTTTCAAGATTATCAACATAAGACTGTAAAAGTCCTTGTGAATCACGATTTTTGATATTCTGGGCCACTCTTGCATACAGGTGGTAATGAAGATTGTTCTCTTTCATCACATAGACGTATACTACGGGAACGCCCAATCTTGAGGCAATCAAAAACGGACCAGCCGGAAATTTTGCGCTTTTCCCAAGCAGTTCTGCTTCCAGATATTTAGATCCTTCAAAATAACGGTCTCCTGTAAAGCAGATCAGTTCATTATTAGACAAAGCCTGATTGATCTCAAAGATATGAGACATATCTTCTTTTACATAGATGAACTTGATATTACTTTCTTTTACGGCAACGCTCTCCAGATATTCTTTAATCACGGTAACTTCCTGATCTGTAGTCACCAGATTGATCTGGCAATCAAAGTCGATATCTGCAAAAAAATGTTCAGCAATTTCAAAATTACCGATATGAGCACTGATGAGAACGCCTCCTTTTTTAGCGGCTAAAAGATTTCTAAGATTTTCAATGCCGTCAAACTCATAAGTATATTTTTCTCTGAGCCCGGCAGAAATAGCAGTTTTATCAATCAGAACTTTTCCGAAGGTAAAATAGCTTTTAAAGATAGAGGCTTTGGATTTCCAGTATCCGTAATTCAGTCTTTTTTGAAAATAATAAAGAATATACTGGTTACTTTTCTTCTGAAACAGTGAGTAATAAGCTGCTACAAAATACAGCACACCATATGAACTTCTGATCCCGATATTTCTAATACACCAGACGAATATTCTGTATCCGAGTACTGTTCCTTTAGATTTACCTTTCCACTTGTTCATATATAGAATTTAATATAACAGAGAACCAATGTAATAATACCCTTTTTAAAAGTAACCGTTACCGGATCACCCTGATATTATTACATTGGCACATTTTATAGAATAAAGATTTACTCAATAACTACGCGTTTTTTTCAGCAATCTTATTTTCAATCGTTGTATAGAAATCATCAAATGTTACCATTTTTTTGAAATCTGCTTCTCCTAATTTCACCCCGAAATTGGATTCGATCACGACTACCATGTCGATATAGTCCAGGCTGTCTAAGCCTAGTGTATTTTTAAGGTTGGCATCATTACTGATTTCGTCTCCGTCTACCTCGAATTCGTTTACCAGAAAATCATTAACGATAGCAACAATTTTTTCCCTTTCCATGTTTTTAATCAAATTTTTTAACTATTAATGCAGAATTGGTTCCCCCAAACCCAAAAGAATTCGACAAAAATACATCAATTTTTTGATTTTTTGTTTTTGCGACTAAATTTATCTTTTGTGCTTCATTATCAGGGTTTTCCAGATTAATATTCGGGGCTACAAAATCGTTCTGCATCATCAGAATAGAGTAGATCACTTCACTTGCACCTGCCATCCAGCACTCATGCCCGGTCATAGATTTGGTAGAACTTACCGGAACTTCACTTCCGAAAATTTCATAGATTGCTTTGGCCTCATTGGCATCACCAATTGGGGTAGAAGTTGCGTGAGCATTGATATAATCGATGTCTGAAGCTTTTAACCCTGATTGTTTTAATGCTCTGTCCATTGCCAAAGCTGGCCCATCCACATTGGGTGTTGAAATATGACCTCCGTTTGAAGAGAAACCATATCCGATAATTTCTGCAATGATAGGAGCACCTCTTCTTTGAGCAGATTCTAAGCTTTCAACAATCAGACTGGCTGCACCACCACTCGGAATCAATCCGTCTCTTTCTGCATCGAAAGGTCTTGATGCCTTCGTAGGCTCATCTTCTCTGGCTGAGAACACTCCCAGCCCATCAAAGCTCGCCATGGAATATTTGTTGGTTTCCTGAGCTCCGCCACAGATGATCATATCCTGAAAACCATTCTTGATCATCATATAAGCCAGTCCCAATGAGTGTGAACCGCTTGCACATGCCGCGCTTATGGTAAGATTGATTCCTTTCAGTTTAAAAATAGTTGAAAGGTTCATTGTCACTGTTGAGTTCATTGATTTGAAAATCGCTCCCGACCCCATCAATGTTGTATCTTTCTTTTCCCTTGCAATATCAATAGATTCTACGACTGCCTGGGAAACACTGTCATTTCCATATAAAATTCCCACTTCATGAGAATCTAAGAATTCTTCATCCAGATTTGCCTGTTTTAAAGCATCAATGGTAGCCAGATAAGCATATTCGCTTTCTTCTCCCATACTGATACGCTGGCGTCTGTTTAAGAGATTTTTCAGATCGGGTTTCGGAACAACTCCTGTAAGGCCAGACCTGAAACCAAATTCTTTTCTGTCCTGATCTAAAACAATACCGGATTTTCCTTGATATAGGGATTCCCTGACCTCTTCTAAAGACGTCCCGATGCAGGAATAAATTCCCATTCCGGTAATTACAACCCTATTTTCCATGTTATGAATAAATTCCTCCGTTAATATTAATCACTTCTCCTGTAATGTAAGAAGATTTTTTAGATGCTAAAAATGCTACCAGATCCGCCACTTCTTCTGCTTCTCCGAATCTGTTGGCAGGAATCATCGCTTTCAGTTCTTCTTCATTAAAATCCTGAGTCATATCTGTTTTGATGAAACCAGGAGCTACAGCATTTACGGTAACGTTTCTTTTGGCAACTTCCTGAGCCAGAGCTTTTGTAGCACCTACTACAGCGCCTTTTGCAGCAGAGTAATTTGTCTGGCCGGCTGTTCCTTTTACTCCGGATACCGAAACCATATTGATGATTCTTCCGTATTTGTTACGAAGCAGCTTTTGGATAAAGAAATTGGTTACATTGAAAAACCCGTCAAGACTTGTATTGATCACACTGTTCCAGTCTTCTTTCTGCATCCACATAAAAAGACCGTCTCTTGTGATTCCGGCATTATTGACGATAACTTCTACCACCGCGTCAGGATTTCTCTCCTGCCATTCTGTCAAAACAGTCTTTGTCTCTTCGGTGTTTCCTACATCAAATTTAAGGATTTCTCCGGTAGCACCTAATTCTTCCACTTTAGCCAACGTTTCGTTTGCTGCGGTTTCGTTTGAAGCGTAGTTGATCAGAATGTGATAGTTTTTTTCTTCAGCCAGTTTTATACAGATTGCTCTCCCGATGCCTCTGGAGCCTCCTGTTACAATTGCACATTTCATGCGTTAGTGTTTATATCGTTTTTAGTTTTTTTAAGTTGATGCAGGATGCCTTTATTGAATGGACAATACATGACAGCTAATAGTTACATTCCTTTCAGATATTTCTTCACTTCTTCCAGATACGGATACATGACCATATCGTCCGAAAAAGCAGGAATAATTTTTCTGATTTCGTCATACAGTTCTTTTGTAGACGATGAAACTTTATCCTGGAATCCAAGATATTCAACAGCCTGGATGATCGTAATAGCTTCGATCGCTAATACTTCAAAAGCATTTTCAATCACTTTTCTGCAGATTACCGCAGCATTGGTACCCATGCTAACGATGTCCTGATTATCATTATTGTTTGGAATACTGTGAACATACATAGAATTTGACAACATCTGACTTTCTGCCGTGGTAGAAGTTGCCGTAAACTGTACTCCCTGCATCCCAAAATTGAAACCTAATTTACCTAAATTTACAAAAGGAGGCAAAATTTCATTGATTTTAGCATTCAGAAGATAGTTTAATTGTCTTTCCGCAAGCATTGTTAGTTTGGTTACCACAATCTTAAGTTTGTCCATTTCCAGAGAAATGTAATCTCCATGGAAGTTTCCTCCGTGATAAACATGTTGGTCCTCAACGTTGATAATCGGGTTATCATTGGCTGAGTTGATCTCATTTTCAAGTACTTTCTCTGTATATCCCAACGTATCCAATACCGGACCTAAAATCTGAGGAACACATCGTAAAGAATAATATTCCTGAACTTTTTCCTTGAATACTTTTTCCTGTTCTTCAAAGTGGGTATAAAGGTGTTCTTCTCTTTTTCTGATCAGTTTACTGTCTGCCAGATGAGCACGCATTCTTTCTGCCACTTTCTGCTGACCGTAATGTTTTTTCGTTCCGTTCAGTGCTTCTGATAAGTGATCATCATAAGCCTGTACAATCTCATTGATCGCACAAGAAAGTCTAAGAGAAATATCTGTAAGCTGATTCGCTTTATAAGCATTCACAATACCTATTCCTGACATTACGGAAGTTCCGTTCATCAAAGCAAGACCTTCACGGATCTCTACTTTTATCGGTTCCAGTCCTTCTTTTTCAAAAACCTGTTTTGTAGATTTTCTTTCCCCTTTATAAAAGACTTCTCCTTCTCCTATCAATACCAAAGCCAGGTGAGCCAGCTGAACAAGATCACCGCTTGCTCCTACTCCTCCATGTTCAAATATCAATGGGGTAATATCTCTGTTAATAAGCTCCTGAAGAAGATGAATAACAGACTGATGTACTCCTGAATTCCCTAATGACAAAGTATTCAGTCTTGCCAGCATACATGCTTTCACCTCATCTGCAGGTAAAGGATTTCCGATTCCTGAAGAGTGACTTCTGATCAGGTTATACTGAAGCTGGTGTGTATCTTCATCACTGATTTTAAACTGAGCCATCGGCCCAAAACCGGTGTTTACGCCATATATTACTTTATTTTTTGAAAACTCCTTTAAAAACTGAAAACTCTTATCCACTCTTGATAAAAGTGATTCATCCAGTTCTATTTTTTCATTCTCAATGATAATTTTTTGAAAGTCTTTCAGTTCTAAAAAGTTATTTATTTTCATCAATTAAAAGTAATAGTTGATAATTTTGTAAAATATTAATTATTTGTCACTAATTTTGCGGCAAAGATAAAAGTTATTATTAAAATAAAAAATCAAAGATGAGCAAAGAATTTGTTGACGTTCTTGTAATCGGAGCCGGACCTTCCGGATGCGTGTCTTCTTCATACCTGAAGAACCATAACGTCAGCGTAAAAGTAGTCGAAAAGACAAAATTCCCCAGACTGGTAGTGGGTGAAAGCTTAATTCCGAGGGTAATGGATCACTTTGAGGAGGCCGGACTTTTCCCTGCATTAGACAAAATGGGCTTTGAAAAAAAGCTTGGAGCACGTTTCCTTCGTGGTGAAGAAGTCTGCATTTTTGATTTCAGCAACAAATTCGGGGAAGGCTGGGACTGGACCTGGCAGGTTCCGAGAGCTGATTTTGATAATACGCTTGCTCAGGAGGTCATTAATAAAGGAGTTGATCTTGAATTTGAAACTGAAGTTATTGACATCAAATTTGAAGGAACAGATTCTGTAACTACGGTAAGAACTAAAGATGGAGAAACGAAGGAAATCCATGCTAAGTTTGTGATTGATTCCAGCGGCTACGGAAGAGTACTGCCTCGTCTGCTTGATTTAGAAAAACCTTCAAAATTGTCTCCCCACTCTGCCATTTTCTCTCATGTAAATGATATCAACAGAGAACCAGGAGAGGAAGGTACTTTAATTTCTTTTGACATTATTGAAACAGAAGTATGGCTTTGGGTAATTCCTTTTTCTAACGGAAACACAAGTTTAGGAATTGTAGGCCCTACTGAATATATCGACAAATTATCTGAGAACGGAGATACCACTGAAGCTTTGAGAAAAGCCATTTCTCTTTCTGATTATTATGTAAAACGTTTTGGGAATGTAGATTTCCTTTTTGAACCTAAACATCTGAAAGATTATTCATGTTCCGTTAAAAGTTTATTCGGAGATGGATTTGCTTTAACCGGGAATGCTTCAGAATTCCTTGATCCTGTTTTCTCTTCGGGAATGGCTTTTGCCACAGAATCCGGAATGCTTGCTGCAAAACTGGCTTTAAGACAGTTAAACGGAGAAAAAATTGACTGGCAGAAGGAATACACAGACTACATTCTATACGGTGTGGACGTTTTCACCACCTATGTGAAAGAATGGTATACCGGAAATCTTCAGGAATTATTTTTCCACCAACCGGAAAATCCGGATGTAAAGAAAAAAATATGTGCTGTTTTAGCAGGTTATGTCTGGAACAAAGACAATCCTTTTGTGAAAAAGCACGATACAGTTATTAAAAACCTTGCGAACCTGATTAAGTTAGAAAAGCAGGAACAGCAAAATCAAGCATAAAAAAACGGTCTGAATTTTCAGACCGTTTTTTGTTTTATTTTAAAGACTTTTTAATTTCTTTTCCTAAATATCTTCCAACGGATTCGTAAGCCGCAGCTATTCTCCCATACTCCATTACAAATTCTTCATTTTGAACAAATTTGTCAAATTTTTTAAGCTCTACTTCAGCTAAGACTGTAGAAGGATTATTGGTTTCTATAAGTTTTATCTTACCTGTTATCTCAGCAGTCATAGCAGTTAATCCGGCATGCCAGCCCGGGAAAATCCAGTTTGTTTCCACCAGCAGGGTATATTTTGCGGAAGGATCTTTTTTAAATGAAATGTTTTTATACGTCTTATTAAGCCCTTTTGCAAAATAATCTGCATACTCATTTTTATATTTTCCCCACTCTCCAATCCATTCATTCCATGCCGTTTGTCCTCTTTTAGGATTGTCAAGAACTTGTTTTTTTCTGTTTTCAAGGTATTGAGCTTCTGTAATATTTTCTTTCATAAACAGTACGTTCTCAAATTCAACCTCAACATTTACTTCGGTCTGATCTTTTAAGACATTCAGATTTCCTGCAACAATTTTCATTTTTTCCTGACTGAAAGCCATTGTCATTGTCACCATGAATACCAGCAATAATAATTTTCTCATATGCTATTAGTTTTTTTAATTAAGAGCCCAAAGATATTATAAAAGCAAGTATTTATATGACTCTTTATTTTTAATTTTATCTTAAATCAATAAAAGTGATTGGCTTTCTGCTGTTTGGATTAAAAACGGTTTTAGACAAAATATCAAAATCTATGATTTCAATTTTTGGGCTTACTCTCAGTTTTGCACGGAAGTGGTCTCTGACTTCATTTACAAAACCATCATGTTCTTCTTTTGTGCTTATTTTAATGATAATTTCGTCAAGCCCTATTTCGTTAGCCTGAATAACGATCTGATAGCATAAGATATTGTTGAAATCATTCAAAATATCATTCATAGCAGGCGGATACAAAGTTGTTCCTTTGTATTTGATCATCTGCTGCTTTCTTCCTACAACAGGTCCTAACCTCATCGTGTTTCTTCCGCACTGACATGGTTCATAATGAGCTTTTACAATATCACCGGTTTTAAATCTTAAGAGAGGAATGGCTTCTACTCCTAAAGTAGTGATGGTCAATTCTCCATTTTCTCCTTCATTTACCGGATTTCCGTTATCATCCAGGATTTCTGTAATGATCAGTTCCGGATGATGATGTCCTCCGATCTGGAATTCGCACTCTGTAAAAGCGGTACTCATTTCTGTAGAGGCATAGGTTGAAAAAAGTTTTATATCCCATTTTTCTTTGATTTTCTGAGAAAGAATATTATCCGTAAAATCCTGATTTTTGATACTTTCTCCGATACACACAGCCCCGTAAACACTGGAATTTTTATAATCCAAACCGTGTTTTTCGGCATAATCAATCATTTTCAGCAGAAAAGAAGGTACTGTAATCAAATATTTAGGTTTATATCTGAAAATAGAATCCCACTGAAGTTCAGGAATTCCAGGTCCCATTCTCACCACACTAGCTCCCATTTTTCTTAGACCTAAAAAATAGGCAAGACCAGCCATAAACCGCTTGTCAATGGTCGTAATCATCTGAACCACATATCCTTTCTGAATTCCTGCACACGCAAATGATATCGCTTCATTGTAAGCAAGCCTCTCAAGATCGTTGTCGGACAATCCGAAGGTTACAGGATCTCCCAATGTTCCGGAAGTGGTACTGTAATCGACAATTTTATCCGGCGTTATACAGAAAAAATCATGGTTATACTGCTGTAGATCATTCTTTGTAGTAGTAGGAATCTTCTGAAGATCTTCCAAAGTGCAGATATCGGCAATATTGATATTATTTTCTTTGAACAGTTTCTGATAAAAAGGTGAATAAGTTTCAAGATAAGTCAAAAGCTCATGAAGTTTTTCTTCCTGAAATATTTTGATTTCCTGAATCCCTGCTTTCTCGATTAACGGATGAAATTCCAATGATTTTAATTTTTAAAAGGCAAATTTATTTAAAATTACATGATTGTAAGATGTATTCATGTAAAATGTATTCATGAATTCTGCCACAGCTTTTATCTCTGGAAGGTAAAAGTCTGTGTATTGGTATTGCCAGCAGTATTGATGGTGGTTACCTTCAGCGTATGCGCGCCTGATCCTTTCGGGCATTTTTCATCAAAAATGTAGACAAAATTATCTTTTACGCGGGCAAAGCGAAGCCACTTTCCATCCAGTTCGGCCCGGAATGAAATAATATCTCCCACTCTTGCCGTCCCTTTTAACAGTAATGAATTACTATTAACCATTGCTCCTTCTGTCCAATTTGATGAAACAGATGGCAGATTATTATCAATCAATAATTTTGCAATACCCAATCTGTTGAATTGTCCTTCTGCCCGATCACCATTCCATTTTACTTTTACAACATTTTTGTCGCTGCCATAATCAAGGAGAATAACAGCTTTCTCTTTTTCTGCATTAGTTAGCTTTCTATTCGGTTTTATTTTCAAAGTATATTCATCCTGAACAGGAATATATGGGCTATGCAAAACAATGGTATTTGAAACAGCATTTGGATCTGTATCCGGTTTTTCATAGGCCTTAAAATTTACAGCATCGTAGACTGCATTTTTACTGAAGCTAATCTCTGCATTTTCGGTAGCAATGATTTTTCCTTCATTTGGCATTACGGTTTTCCCTGTAGAAGATACTTTTTCTAAAGTTGTATTGAGCTGAAGCTTTGTTGTTAAGCGGCTCGTATTTCCTTTGACATCTCTCAGAACAATTTCAATGGTATGAACATTTTCATCCTTAAGGTTGATAATCCCTGTTGAGTTGGGAAGACTATAATTCTGAAGCTTCATTCCCGGCAAATCAGATAAATGCTGAATTCCTATTTTATCCCTGATGAATTTAGTATAATCTATGCAGCCGTTGATATATCGGGTATCATCATAGTGTATTTTATCAATTTTAAAACTGTAAATCAGCTTGCCATCCATCAATAGTTCTGCATTATAAATGCCCAGATTAAAACCTTGATTAGCTTTATCTACTGCCTTAATCGCAAAACTTATTTCTGGAGAATTAACCTGAACGAGATTAGAAGTATAAACATTTCCCGCCTTTTTTACTGCAATTCCATTCGCTCCTGGTTCATAAGTACTGAAACGTCTGTCATACCAATACAATCCGCTAATAATTGGGGCTATACTATCTGGAATGGCAAAGCCAAAAAGTAACGGGTTAAGACATTCTTCTGTTTTGGTATCTCTTATTTCAAAATGCAGATGCGGACCGGCAGATCCTCCGGTATTTCCACTCAATGCAATTTGCTGTCCTTTATCCACCGGAAATTGTCCGGGCTGGAAAGTGATATCCTGTTCCCATTTTTCGTCTTTATATTGTCTTTCTTTTACATATTCATCAAGTTTACTGAAATATTTGTTCAGGTGTGCATATACTGTGGTAAAACCGTTGGGATGAGTAATATAGACAGCATTTCCAAAGCCATATCTTTCCACTTTTATTCTGCTTACATAACCTTCTGCAGCTGCAAGAACCGGAAGATTTTCCTGGCTGTTGGTTCTCAGATCCAGCCCCATATGAAAATGATTGGTCCTGATTGCACCAAAGTTAGCCGCAAGCTGCATGGGAATATTGAGAGGATTTCTGAAATAATTCTGTGGATAATTATTTTGAGCTTGTACAATGCTTGTGTTGATAAAACAAACAAAAAGCATCAGATGATAAAAGATTTTCATACAGCATTTGGGTTTATAGGTCTACTTAAATGTACAAAATTCCGGCCAATAAGCACTTGTTAGGATATTCATTTTTAGAATCACCTTTGTTTTCTTAACCACAGATTTCCTTTGCTGAGTGAAACGCCTTTGCAAACAATTTCAACCCATTTATAAGTTCTTTGTGAACTTTGCGTGACTATTAGGTTTTGGCTAAAGCCATTGGATATGTTTTTATTATTTAAGTGGGCTAAAGCCCGCTCCTAGTGAATAAACGGCATTAAATTTCATACCCAAAACAGTCAGAAAAATTCACTTATTGACCATTCACCATTCACTTTTTCTCACTTTCTCCATTTATATTTCTGAAATTGAACTTTTTAATAGAAATTACCTAAATAAAACATATATTATAAACCGACAAATTTTAGTAAATTTGCAGACTTAATTAATCAACGATATTGAGATATTTACAATGAGCCAATTTAAAGAATACAAAAACCTCAACCTTATTGACGTAGCAGAGAATGTAGCGGAATTTTGGAAACAAAATAAAACCTTCAATAAGAGTGTTGAGATTCGTCAGGGAAATCCTGAGTTTGTTTTTTATGAAGGTCCGCCTTCAGCAAACGGTATGCCTGGAATTCACCACGTAATGGCAAGAGCATTGAAAGATATTTTCTGCCGTTACCAGACTCAAAACGGAAAGCAGGTTTTCCGTAAAGCTGGCTGGGATACGCATGGTCTTCCTGTGGAACTGGGTGTAGAAAAAGAATTAGGAATCACGAAAGAAGATATTGGCAAAAAAATCTCTATTGAAGACTATAACAAAGCTTGTCGTGAAGCAGTAATGCGTTATACTGATGTATGGAATAACCTTACAGAGAAAATCGGATATTGGGTAGACCTTGATGATCCGTACATCACGTACAAATCAAAATATATGGAAACCGTTTGGTGGTTATTGAAGCAATTGTATAGCAAAGAACTGTTGTACAAAGGCTACACCATCCAGCCTTACTCACCGAAAGCAGGAACAGGACTTTCTTCTCACGAGCTTAACCAGCCAGGAACATATCGCGATGTTTCGGATACAACGGTTGTAGCTCAGTTTAAAGTGAAGAAAGACTCTTCAGCATTGTTTAATGATGTTGATGGAGATGTACATATCCTTGCATGGACGACAACTCCATGGACGCTTCCATCCAATACTGCTCTTACTGTAGGTAGAGATATTGAATATGTTGTAGTTAAAACCTTCAATCAATATACATTTGAACCTGTAACGGTTGTGTTATCAAGCGTTCTTTTACCTAAAGTTTTCGGTAAAAAATATACAGAAGGTACAGATGAGGATTTTGCCAACTATACGCCGGAAACGAAAGTAATTCCATTCAGAATATTAAAAGAGTTTACAGGAGAAAAGCTTGTTGATACAAGATATGAGCAATTAGTCCCTTGGTTTACGCCAAATGATAATCCTGAGAATGCATTCAGAGTAATCTTAGGAGATTTCGTAACAACTGAGGACGGTACAGGTATCGTTCATACAGCTCCTACTTTTGGTGCTGATGATGCAAGAGTGGCTAAAATGGCTCAGCCTGAGATTCCGCCAATGTTGGTAAAAGATGAAAATGACAATCTTGTACCATTGGTAGACTTACAAGGGAAATTCATCAAAGGAGAAAATGTTCCTGAGGTATTCTCCGGAACTTATATCAAAAATGAATACTACGATGAAGGAACTGCTCCTGAGAAATCATGGGATG
Source organism: Chryseobacterium viscerum (assembly GCF_025949665.1). NCBI lineage: Bacteria > Pseudomonadati > Bacteroidota > Flavobacteriia > Flavobacteriales > Weeksellaceae > Chryseobacterium > Chryseobacterium viscerum. The sequence continues at coordinate 64,674 of NZ_JAPDFT010000004.1, forward strand.
TGGAACTTGCGATCCTGCTGAAAACAGAGAACAAGGCTTTCAAAGTAGAAAAATATGTCCACTCTTATCCACACTGCTGGAGAACAGATAAACCGGTATTGTACTATCCGCTTGATTCATGGTTTGTGAAAATGACGGCTGTAAAAGACAGACTGGTTAATTTGAACAAAGAAATCAACTGGAAGCCAAAAGCTACCGGAGAAGGACGTTTTGCCAACTGGTTAGAAAATGTGAACGACTGGAACCTTTCCCGTTCAAGATATTGGGGAATTCCGTTGCCGATCTGGAGAACAGATGATCTGAAAGAAGAAAAGATCATGGGTTCTGTAGAGGAATTATACAACGAAATCGAGAAATCAATTGCAGCTGGATTGATGACTGAAAACCCGTTCAAAGGTTTCATTATCGGAAATATGGCTGAGTCTAACTATGATCTTGTGGATCTTCACAAAAATGTAGTGGACAAAGTAGTATTGGTTTCTGATTCAGGAAAAGCAATGAAGCGTGAGAGTGACCTGATTGATGTTTGGTTTGATTCAGGTTCTATGCCTTATGCACAGTTGCATTATCCTTTTGAAAACAAAGAATTAATAGACAATAATAAAGCATTCCCTGCTGATTTCATCGCAGAAGGTGTTGACCAGACCCGTGGATGGTTCTATACGCTTCACGCTATCGGAACTGCTGTTTTTGATTCTGTTGCTTATAAAAATGTAATGAGTAACGGTCTTGTTCTGGACAAGAACGGACAGAAAATGTCAAAACGTTTAGGAAATGCCGTAGATCCGTTCGAAACTCTTTCTGTATATGGGCCGGATGCTACCCGTTGGTACATGATTTCCAATGCCAACCCATGGGAAAACCTGAAGTTTGACATTGAAGGAATTGACGAAGTAAGAAGAAAGTTCTTCGGAACGCTTTACAATACGTATTCATTCTTTGCTTTATATGCGAATGTTGACGGCTTCAACTATTCAGAAAAAGAAGTAGAAAACCGTCCCGAAATTGACAGATGGGTCCTTTCTGAACTGAACCTTCTGATCAAAGAAGTAAAGGCTTTCTATGAAGACTATGAACCAACAAGAGTAGCAAGAGCAATCAGCACTTTTGTGAACGATAACCTGAGTAACTGGTATGTAAGATTATGCAGAAGACGTTTCTGGAAAGGAGACTATTCTGACGATAAAATCTCTGCTTACCAGACACTATATACATGTCTTGAAGTAGTTGCTAAACTATCTGCTCCGATTGCTCCGTTCTTTATGGATCAATTGTATCAGGACCTGAATAAAGTAACAGGTAAAGAGAACTGTGAATCTGTACATTTGACAGACTTCCCGGTAGCTGATGAAAGCTTAATTGATCAGGATCTGGTTGAGAAAACGCATTTGGCTCAGAACATTACAAGTATGGTCTTCTCTCTGAGAAAGAAAGAAAATGTAAAAGTCCGCCAGCCGCTACAAAAAGTATTGGTTCCTGTATTGGATTCTAAAACAGAAGAGCAAATCCTTGCTGTTGCAGATCTGATCAAGCAGGAAGTAAACGTTAAAGAATTACAGTTAATCAATGCTGAAGAAGCATCTCACTTAATTGTAAAACAGATAAAACCCAACTTCAAAGCTCTTGGTCCTAAATTAGGAAAAGACATGAAGGTGGTAGGTGCCGAGATTGCAAATCTTACTACAGAACAGATTGCCGGTCTTGAAAAAGAAGGAAAAATAGACGTTCAGGGATATGAGATCACACTTGATGATGTGGAAATCTCTACAAAAGATATCCCGGGATGGACTGTTACTTCAGACGGTAAAACAACTGTGGCATTAGATTTGACGTTAACCGATGAGCTAAAATCTGAAGGTATCGCAAGAGAATTCATCAACAGAATTCAAAACCTGCGAAAAGATAAAGACTTTGAACTGACAGACAGGATTAATATCTCCATTGAAGAGAACTCACCTTTCCTTGATGATATTAAGAAAAATGAAGAATATATTTCTTCTGAAGTCTTGTCAAATAAAATAGAAATTGTATCTTCACTTTCAAATTTTAACGAAATCGAAATAGATGAGGTTAATTTTAAGATAAATGTTGAAAAAAATTAACATGTAGTTATTATATTTCAAATTCCATTTCATAATTTTATTAAAAAAGAGAAAGAATATGTCAGACGAAAGAGTTAGATACAGCGATGCTGATTTACAGGAATTTAAAGCGATCATTAAAGAAAAAATAGAAAAAGCAGAAAAAGATCTTCAGCTTATCAGAGAAAGTTTCATCAACGACCAGAATAATGGGACTGATGATACTTCTCCTACTTTCAAAGCTTTTGAGGAAGGAGCAGAAACATTAAGCAAAGAACAGAATTCTATTTTGGCAGGAAGACAGGAAAAATTCGTGCGTGACCTTAAAAACGCTTTGATCAGAATCGAAAACAAAACGTATGGTGTTTGCAGAGTAACAGGAAAACTGATTCCTAAGGAAAGACTTTTAGCCGTTCCTCATGCTACGCTGAGCATCGAAGCGAAAAATATGCAAAAATAACCGTAAGGTTTGTAAAATACTATTGGGTTTATATCGTATTCACGGATACTTTATAAACCTAATTTTTAATGTATACTCATGAGCGAATTATTAATTTTAGGATTTATTATCGCAATAATTCTGCTGTTTTTCAACAGAGAATGGATCAAAAACAGATTTTTCCCTGATCAGCAGAAAAACTATACTATTGATGATCAATTCAATTCTGATAAACGCGAATGGGAAAAAGAGATTGACAGACTTTTGAGTAAGATGGGCAAAAACGGAATCAATGATCTGTCTGAAAAAGACAGGAAAAGACTTGATGAGTTGTCTAAAATGTAAAAATTAAATATAAGAAATGGAATCTATCATAGTACATCCTAAAAATTCTATGGAGCTTAGTGCACTGAAAAGTGTACTGAAAGAAATGAACATTAAATTTGAAAAAGCTCATGTTAAAAGTTCATATAACGGGCAGAAAGTGGTTAAGAAAGCAAGCGATAATAAAAATATAAAACCTGCTGCAAAACCTTCAAAACCTAAAGGACAGTAATGAAAAAGATATTAGCGATAACATTTTTAGTGTTGTTGATTGACCAGGCTTCAAAAATTTACATCAAAACTCATTTCGAGCTGAATGAAAGCATTCCTGTGATAAACGGTTTCTTCAACAAAACTTTTGTTGAAAATCCGGGAATGGCTTATGGATTTCATTTTGGCGGAATCATCGGAAAATACTTTCTGGTAATCCTAAGAGTTTTCCTGATTGGAGGAATGGTATATATGTTTAAAAAATGGTTAAAAGATGGAGCTTCCAATTATCTTTTGATTCCTATGGCTATCATTTTCGCCGGAGCCATCGGAAATCTTATTGACGGAATGTTTTACGGGATGATCTTCGATACCGGAACAGTGTATGATGCCAGTACCGACCGATGGATTGGATATGGAGGTATCTCTAAGCTTGTTCCTTTCGGACATGGATATTCTACCTTTATGAAAGGTTGTGTGGTAGATATGCTTCACTTTCCTGTAGTAGACTGGTATGTGCCCGAAAGCTGGCCTTTAATAGGTGGAAAACATCTTGAATTCTTCAAATATATTTTCAATGTTGCCGATTCTGCTATCACAGTAGGAGCAGCTTTCCTTCTAATCTTCAGAAAAAAAGCATTCCCAAATGGGCTTGAGTTTTAAAAGATGTATTTTCGGATGAAAAAAATAATCAAAAATATTTTTAAAATTTTCCTGCTTCTTTTCGTTGCAGGAATTATTTTTATTGCCTGGGCGAACTACAGCATAAAAAAGGACAGCGAATCATTTGTTTCCTATAATATTGCTGATGTACCGGAAGCCAAAACAGGTCTTTTATTAGGAACCGGGAAAACCTTAAACAATGGATCACCCAATGCTTATTTTTACAACAGAATTAAAGCTGCGGCCGATTTATACAAAAGCAGAAAAATACAATACATCATCGTTAGTGGTGATAACAGCACCAAAGATTATAACGAACCTGAAGATATGCAGCTTGCATTGATGCAGGAAGGAGTTCCACAAGATAAAATCATTCTGGATCATGCCGGATTCCGAACTTTGGATTCTGTGGTAAGGGCAAAAGATATTTTCAGTCAGACAAAACTGGTCATTATCTCTCAGAAATTCCATAATGAAAGAGCCGTTTTCCTGGCCAGAAAAAATGGAATGGAAGCCTTTGGATATAATGCTGCTGATGTAAATAAATATGCGGGGTTAAAGACCAATATGAGAGAGTATGCTGCCAAAGCTAAAGCATGTTGGGACCTCCTTTTTGGAGTGGAACCGAAATTCGGAGGAGAGAAGATTGTGATTCCTTAGTTTTTTCAACCACGAATTGCACGGATTTTCACAGATGATTGTGTAGAAGGATATTGAGATTTTGCTGATTGATAGGTTTTGGCTAAAGCCAATAGATCTTTTTATTTCAAAGCTGGCTGGGCTAAAGCCCACCTCTATTGAATTTTAAATGACAACATCTTTTAATCTTTTAATCTTTTAATCTTTTAATCTTTTAATCTTTTAATCTTTTAATCTTTTAATCTTTTAATCTTTTAATCTTTTAATCTTTTAATCTTTTAATCTTTTAATCTTTTAATCTTTTTAATTCTATATTCCCGGCAAACCTCGTAAATTTGCTATTCATTAATTTTTAAATATAAATTTTAAACAAATGTCAAGAATTCTTACCGGCATACAAGCCACCGGAACACCCCATCTTGGAAATTTATTGGGGGCAATTATTCCTGCTATCGAACTATCCAAGCAGGAAGGAAATGAATCATTTTTATTTATTGCGAATCTTCACACGCTTACACAGATTAAAGATGCGCAGACGTTGAGACAAAATACCTACGAGATTGCTGCGGCTTGGCTTGCTTGTGGATTAGATACTGAAAAAACATATTTCTACAGACAAAGTGATATCGCTGAAACCTGTGAACTTTCTTGGCATTTATCATGTTTTTTTCCTTATCAAAGATTAACATTGGCTCATTCATTTAAGGATAAGGCAGACAGACTTCAGGATGTGAATGCCGGACTGTTTACTTACCCTATTCTGATGGCTGCAGATATTTTACTGTATGATGCTGAAATTGTACCTGTAGGTAAAGATCAGCTTCAGCACCTGGAATTTGCAAGAGATGTGGCTTCAAGATTCAACAATCAGATGGGTGATATTCTTGTTCTTCCACAATCTGAACTTCAGGAAGACACCAAATATGTTCCTGGAACAGATGGTCAGAAAATGTCTAAATCAAGAGGAAATATTATCAATATTTTCTTACCTGAAAAGGAGCTTAAAAAACAGGTAATGAGCATTGAATCAGATTCAAAATCTTTAGAAGAACCTAAGGATCCTGAAACGGATAAAACATTCCAGATTTATCAACTTGTTGCTACGCCTGAACAAACTGAAGAATTGAGAGCAAAATATCTTGCCGGAAATTTCGGATACGGACACGCTAAGAAAGAGTTACTAGACCTTATTCTTGTTCGTTTTGAGAAGGAAAGAGAAACGTTCACTTATTACATGAACAACCTTGATGAACTTGAAGCAAAACTTCAGCAAGGAGCTGAGAAAACCAGACCTATTGCGCTGGAAACTCTTAAAAGAGTAAGAACAAGCTTAGGATTTTAATTCTGAGCTTTAAGCATAAGAAAGAGGCTGTCTCAAAAGTCAAATAATTTGGCTTTTGTCATTCTGACGAAGGAAGAATCTTAGATTCTTCCTTCGTCAGAATGACACTTTTGAGTTAGCCTCTTTTTCTATTGATGTAAAGCATTTAATGAGCATTGTTCTTTGTCAGGATAAAGTAATGCATCTGATCTCCAAATTCATAATTAATATCCCAGCCTGGATATTGTTTTACAATGGTCTTAATTATAGACAACCCCAGTCCTGTGGATGTATGATCTGATCCCTGTTTATAGAAACGGTTAAAAATTCTTGATTTATCCAAAGGTACAGATGTTCCGCTGTTCTGGAATGTTATCCGGTTGTTTTCAACTATAATATTTAGGGTTCCTTCTTCATTGTTGTACTTAACAGCATTTTTAAGAAGATTGGACAAAAGAATATCTGCAAGATCCTGATTAAAATCTGCAACGAATTTCCCCTTTTCAATGACATTAACCTCTACTTTTTTAAATGTAATGAAATCTTCGTAATTCTGAACTAATTGAGCAATCATTCCATTAAAGTCAACATCTGAAGTCTTATTAAACTGGCTGTTTTCAATTTTGGAAAGCATTAATAAAGATTTGTTTAAGCCTACCATTCTTCGCAGATCATTTTTAACTTCGGTAATAAAGGTCATACTTTTTTTATCAAGGTCATCATTCTGAATCAGAAGATCAATTTTATTAATAACAATAGCCAAAGGAGTCTGAAGTTCATGGGAAGCATTTTCAATAAACTGTTTCTGCTGATAAAAAACAAGTTCATTACGCTCAATCATTTCATTGATTTCCACATTCAATTCTTCAAACTCAGAGATCTTATAAGTTTGCTTTTCCTGGGAAAAAGGAATTCCAAACTGGTATTTTTTTAGTTTATCCAAAATCCGGTAAAACGGTCTCATCGCCTTATTAAGAAGATATCCGTTGACTGCCACAATACTTATGACCAAAAGGATATAGAGTACAATCAAGGCAGTCGTAAGATCGTATATCAATTCATCTTCTTCTACGGTGGAAGTTCTTATGACAAGCCGTTGATTCTTTTTGAACTGATCAATAAAGTCTGCCTCAAGAACCCTGTAAGGCTGATCTTTATCATCATATTCCATGTAGTACATCTTGTTGTAAAGCCTGCTTTTGTTTTGATATTCTTCAGCTTTGATCGGGTTTATTTTAAATTCATTGAATCCAAAATCATTATTATTCAAAAGCTGAGGATTAAGATAAACAGCTTTGATGATTTGTATTTTTCGATTCCTCAATCCATCATCTACATTATCATGCACTTCATCCAGAATATAGGCATAAAATAGCCCTGCCCAAACTGCAATAATGAACAGCAGGATCATGATCAGGTACTTTATGGTGTAATATTTTAATGAAACTTTCATCAGATGAATTTATATCCTATTCCGTATACAGCCTGAAAATCAGCTTCTGCATTGAGTGTTTTTAATTTTTTTCGAAGATTTTTAATTTGGGAATAAATAAAATCAAGGCTGTCTGCCTGATCTATATAATCTCCCCAAATAGCTTCTGCCAGTGTTGTCTTTTGCAATGTTTTTTCCGGATGGATCACAAAATAATACAAAAGATCATACTCTTTACGATTGAGAGCTAACTCCTCTTCTCCTATTTTCACCGTTCTGTTCTCCGGATCAATGCTTATATTTTTGTACCGGATTATATTTTCGCCATCCTGGTTTTTCCTTCTGATCACAGATTTGATTCTCGCCATCAGCTCAGCAAGGTGGAAAGGTTTTGCAAGATAATCATCAGCCCCAATTTCCAGCCCGGTTACCTTATCATCTACTGAATCTTTAGCAGAAAGAATGATCACAGGATCTTTTTTATGCATTTTTTTTATTTCTTTCAGCAGATCTATTCCATTTCCGTCAGGCAGCATAATATCCAGCAAAATACAGTCATATTCGTAAGAAATAATTTTGTCCAGTCCGCTGCTGTAATTTTCTGCATACTCTACAATGAAATGTTCTGCTTCCAGAAATTTCTGTACCGTATCTTTCAGTTCGGGTTCATCTTCTACTATTAAAATCTTCATATTTTCTGGATCTGTATATTCTGCTGCTTCATTAATGTATATCAAATATATGAAATTATAAACGGGAAGGACTGAAGCGGGAAGCTGGACGTTATTTATCTCAACCTATGCAACTTTTTTCACTTCCTTCTTCCCGCCTCCAGCTTCCCTACTTAACAAAGCGTCCATCTGCATCAAAAACGAGACATAAACCGTTCATTAAATTGATTTTATAAGCATTATATTTTCTTTCAATGGAATCAATTACGCTGCAAGGATGATTCCTTGTCATAAATGAAACCATATTTTTTCTAATCTGTGCAGAAGAAATTTTTCTTCCGCTGCTGTTTATTAAATTCCAGTTGATCATATTATTACTATTTAGTGTTGATTTTTACTTTTGAATTAATCATCAATTTTTTTAAAATTTCCGTTTCTGTCGAATTCAAGCTCCAATCCGTTAGAAAGTTCTGCTTTGTAAGACCATCTTTTCTTTTCTATCTTAATGATGTAGGTATTGGGGAAATTTTTGGTGCTGTAATTTCTTATTGATACAGGAATGAAACCATAAGGAACTTTCTGATGTTTACCATCTACTTCTTTCCAGTTTCCGCTGCTGTCGAACTCCATTTTCATTCCATTGGTCAGATATACTTTATATTCGTCTATTCCATAGATTTCTCTGTCTTCTATGGCCGAGTTTACGGGTATTCCTTTAAAATGGGCTGCAAGAAAGTTTTTAGCTGTTTTGGGTAACTGATTAGCATTGATTGCTCTGTCCTGTGCAGAAACAAAGCTTCCCATTAATAAAAACATGAACATCAATACTCCTGTGATTTTCTTTACATTTTTCATAACATTTAATTTTTCTGTCATTATTATGGAGCAAAGTTCCAAATCAATTTGGGAAAGAATTGGGAAAAGTTATTTCTGTAAAAAATAAATAGGATAAAGTTTAAGTTTTACTGCAGATTTTAGCAGATAAGTTATTAATGTTGATTTTCGAAAAGTATTAAAAACGGAAAAAGCCACTAAGTACAACTTAATGGCTTTTTTATTAGATTATATGGTCTATTTATAGATATTCTTTAATCTGCTGAAGATGGGTAATAGCTTTTAATCCTTCCCTCTGCTTATCTTCCTTATAGACATTGAAGAAAATAGTATCCATTCCGAAATCTGTTGCTCCCATGGCATCAGCAATCCAGTCATCCCCAATCAGGATGCTTTCTTCTTTTCTGGCTTCAGAAAGCCCTAAGGAGTACTCAAAAATCCTGGGATTAGGTTTTCTTACTCCCACAGAATCTGCACTGGTAATCGTCTTAAAATAGGGTGCAATTCCGGACAGGGTACATTTTCTTTCCGTTACTTCCTGAAATCCATTAGAAATAATGTGTAATGTATAGTTCTTAGCTTTCAGATATTCCAGAACATCTTCGGCTCCTTCTACCAATTCATTATGACTCACAATATTATCAAGGAAGTTTTCTTCAAAATAAAGGGCAAGCTCTTTATTTTCTACTCCAAAATGTTTAAAGGAATCATAAAAACGGTGCTCTCTCAAATACTCTTTGCCGATAATCCCGTCTCTGATCTTTTCCCACAACTCTTCGTTGATATCATGATAAACAGAGTGAAACTCTTCAAAGTCAATATGATACTTTGAAGTAATTTCCTGTTTTTCAAAAAGCTCTTTGATGGTAAGATAGGCATTTCTGCGGTGATCCCAGAGTGTATTATCCAGGTCAAAAAAAACATGCTGCATTTTCATACAGCACAAAGTTAATAATTTTAATTTTTCGAGATAGGATAATTTTTGCTCTTGCTTTTCACAATTTCAAGGCTTTTAGAAAAATTCAGCAAAAAATCAATGGTTTGTTTCTTAGGTTTCAAAGTTTTCACTTTTAAGGAGTCATTTTTTTTCATAAGCGAAGTATGTTTTCCTTAAAACGTGAAATTTTCCAAAATATTATTTATCTGGTTAATATTATATTATTTTCATCCATGATTTTTCTCAGGTTTATCAGCGCATACCGTACTCTTCCAAGAGTTGTATTAATGCTCATATCCGTATGATCTGCAATTTCCTTGAAACTCAGCCCGTCAAAAAATCTCAGTTTGATTACTTCTTGCTGATTTTGTGGTAAAAACTGCAGCATCCTTAGAAGATCTTCCTGTATCTGATTCGTCACAAGCTGATCTTCAATGTTTTCAGAAGGTTCTCTGATCAAATCAAAAATAGAATATTCATCGGTTTCAAAAGTAGTTTCTGAAACTTTTATATTCTTTGCTTTTGACCTGAAATGATCGATGATTAAATTGTGGGAAATTCTTTTTGCCCAAAGGATAAATTTACCTTCTTCGTTATAGCGCCCTTCTTTGAGCATAACAATTATCTTCATGAATGTATCCTGAAAGATATCATTAGCTAAATCTTCATCATTAATTTTGTAAAAAATGAATGTAAACAGTTCTCTCTGATGTCGATGAATAAGGGTTGACAACGCACCCTCGTCTCCTTTCTGGTAAAGGGAAATTAGTAAACTATCCGATTTTGATTTCATAACTCTTCTCAATATAAATATTTGCAGACAAGCATTCTACCAGATATTTCTTCTGGCCTTTGCTGTATAAACAAAACAGTTCTAGAGTAGAGTCTCTTCTATAGGCGGTAGTACAATTATTATGATGTAAATATAATAATTTTTTAATAACTGTTAACCTATTATTAAATTTTATAGAGAAAAATCTAAAAAAAATCATTTAAACATGTCATGAATAAAGACTGTAGGGATATTTAATGTAAAATTAATATTCAGACCCTTCATCTCTTTTCCGTTCAATCGGGTGTCTCCGATAGGAAAAGCATAGCCTCCAGTAAGGTCCAGCATCCCAAATAAGGTGACTCCTATTTTAGGAGCAATGTATTTATTGGTTCCTTCTACTCCTGCTAAAAAGTAATAAGAGTGATAGAAGTCTACATTTTTTTCAAAATTAAGAAGAACATCTGCCTGCAGCTTTGGCATAATAGCGAATTTGGAGTCCGTAACTCCCATCAGCGCAGATCCTCCCAATCTGTAAATCACATCATCATTTTTAAGAAAAAGCAATTTCCCTCCTATTTCACCAAAACTTTGATTCTGATAAGTATACCCCACAGTAATCATTTTATGCATGGTATATTGTGCCTTTGCTAATGTACTTAGCAAAAACAGGGACAGGACAGCAACTACAGTTCGAAAATTCATCATCTTTCTATATTATTAAGGTGTAAAATTAAAAAAAACTGCCTTATCCAAAGATAAAGCAGCTCATTTATTATTCTTTAAAGGGAAAATTAAATTCCGAAAGCGGTTTTAATTTCCTCTACTTTGTCTAGTTTTTCCCAGGTAAAAAACTCAAGGTCTTTTAACGTAAGCTCATTTTTATGCCCTTTGTTGAAGGTTTTATCAGCTACATAATGCTCTTTACCCATGTGTCCGTAAGAAGCTGTTTCCTGATAAATAGGATTTCTTAATTTTAAGTTCTGCTCAATAGCGTAAGGCCTTAAATCGAAGATCGTAGAAACTTTTTTTGCGATCTCTCCATCATGAAGATCTACTTTTGCAGTTCCGTATGTGTTGATATATAAACCACAAGGTTCAGCTACCCCGATTGCATAAGAAACCTGTACCAAAACTTCATCAGCAACTCCTGCAGCTACTAAGTTTTTAGCAATATGTCTTGTTGCATAAGCAGCACTTCTGTCTACTTTAGACGGATCTTTTCCTGAGAAGGCACCTCCTCCGTGAGCTCCCTTACCACCGTAAGTATCTACGATGATTTTTCTTCCTGTAAGACCTGTATCTCCGTGAGGTCCTCCGATTACGAATTTCCCTGTAGGATTGATATGATATTTAATCTGATCGTTAAATAAAGCCTTAATTTCTTCTGTCTGTTGTGCAACTACTCTAGGAACCAGAATATTTTTAATATCCTCACGGATCTTATTCAGCATTTCTTCTTCACTTCCGAAATCATCATGCTGAGTAGAAACAACGATAGAATCAATTCTGATTGGCTTATGATCATCTGAATACTCAATTGTTACCTGGCTTTTTGCATCCGGACGAAGATAAGTGATATCTTTATTTTCTCTTCTGATTGCAGAAAGCTCCTTAAGAATAGTGTGGGCAAGATCCAGTGCAAGAGGCATATAGTTAGCCGTTTCATTGGTAGCATACCCGAACATCATTCCTTGATCTCCTGCTCCTTGTGCATTTGCTTTTGCTTCAAAAGACTCATCATTTACAGCTCTGTCAACTCCCTGGTTGATATCAGGTGACTGCTCATGGATAGCAGAGATCACTCCACAAGAATCTCCATTGAACATATATTCACCTTTTGTATACCCAATTCCGTTGATTACTTCTCTGGCAATGGTCTGTACATCAAGATAAGCATCTGATTTTACTTCTCCTGCCAATACCACCTGTCCGGTAGTTACAAGAGTTTCACATGCTACTTTTGAATCTTTATCGTATGCTAAAAAATGGTCGATTAATGCATCTGAGATTTGATCGGCAATTTTATCCGGATGTCCTTCTGAAACTGATTCAGATGTAAATAAATAAGACATATAATTCTTTTGTTTTTAAAGATTTAAAAAAATTGTATTGAAGAAAATATGAAATAAAATTGCCCAGAAAAAAAGAATACTGTTTTAGCATATTTTTATAGAGGTTGCAATCAGGTCAAATTTTTCCTCGTAATAAACGTCAGCAAATTTAAGCACTATTTTCGTAATACTCAAAATTTTTGTTTATTAATTATTATTTTATTTAAATTGATGATTTCTATCACTTTAAAGCATTTCCATTACTGAGGCTTAATGCTTACAAATTCTTTTGGACTTTCGTGATAATTCAGCTTAAGTTCTAAAGAAGTTTTGATAGAATGTGACAATTCATCAATAATTTTCTGCTTAAATGTCGGCTTATAATAAATAATACTGATCTCTCGGTAAGGGAAAGGTTTTTTGAATCTGAAAACATTTTTCTTCTGCTCTTCTGAAAGCTGACTCAACGCAAGCTCCGGCAAAATACTGATCCCTCCTACTTTATCTACCATGTGTACCAAAGTCTGGATATTGGAAGCCAGGAAGTCTAAGTTTTTAGGCTTGAGGGTATTTTCTTTCAGATGACAAATGTTTTCAAACTGATTTCTCAGGCAGTTTCCTTCTTCAAGCAGCCAAACTTTTTCTACATTCAGGTCTTCCGGAATGATGTAAGAATTCTTTTTGTTGGCCTCTGTATTGGAACTGTAAATCATCAGCTCTTCATTGAATAAGAAATCCTGATAAAACTCGTCAGCTGTATCATAAGGAGTTGAGATAATTCCCGCATCAAGCTCTCCGGCTTTTAAAGCTTTAATAATATTATCCGTTGTCATTTCTTTTACATTCATCTGAATCTTTGGATTATCTTCAAGGAACTTGAAGATTTCCGTAGGCAGAATGAAAGAAGAAACAGTAGGAATAATTCCGAGATTGAGAGTTCCTCCTAAAATATTATTCAAAAGATTCGCTTTATTTTTCAACTCATTGACAGACTCTATAATAACTTTTGCCTGATCAATAATCTGAAGACCTACATCCGTGGTACGAATCGGGTGAGTAGTTCGGTCGAAAACCTTCACATCCAGTTCATCCTCAAATTTCTGTATCATGGCACTTAACGTAGGTTGTGTAATAAAACATGCCTGAGCTGCTTTACCAAAATGTTTATACTTATCAACAGCGATAAGATACTCCAGTTGCTGAATGTTCATTTGATTAATATTATCTATTACAAAGATATAACGTTTTTGTTATTAGCAATTAAAAATTCAAGTAAATTTGATATTCACTACCTTTACACTTCGATTTAGAAAAAGGAAAAAGAATTATTCAAATCATCAATTATATGGATTCTAAAAAATTAACGTTAAGCAACGGAGCACCTTACTTTGAGCATCAGGATTCACAGACGGTAGGACCAAGAGGCCCGGTATTGCTGCAAGACTTTATTCTTCAGGAAAATCTTGCCCATTTCGTTAGGGAAAGAATTCCTGAAAGAATAGTGCATGCTAAAGGAAGCGGAGCATACGGAATCTTTACCGTAACCCATGATATCAGCCAGTACACAAAAGCAAAGCTATTTTCAAAAGTAGGAAATTCATGCAGAATGTTTGCCCGGTTCTCTACCGTGGGAGGAGAAAAAGGAAGTGCGGATACTGCAAGAGATCCTAGAGGTTTTGCTTTAAAATTTTATACTGAAGACGGAAACTGGGATCTTGTAGGAAATAACACTCCGGTATTCTTTATTAAGGATGCAAAAAAATTTCCGGACTTTATCCATACTCAAAAAAGAGTTCCGAAGACAAACTTAAAAAGTGCTACAATGATGTGGGATTTCTGGAGCTTAAATCCAGAATCACTTCATCAGGTTCTCATATTAATGTCAGACAGAGGAACACCCTACGGATACAGACATATGCATGGATTTGGGTCTCATACTTTCTCCATGATCAATGATAAAAATGAAAGAGTATGGGTAAAATTCCACTTCAAAACCAAACAGGGAGTGAAAAACTTCACTGATGAAGAAGCTGTAAAAATGGCCGGCAAAAATCCGGATTTCGCTCAGGAAGACCTGTGCAATGCTATTGAAAATGGGGACTTTCCGAAATGGACCCTGTACATTCAGGTAATGACTGAAGAGCAGGCAAAAGATTTCAGATGGAATCCTTTTGATGTAACAAAAGTATGGTTCCATGATGATTTTCCTTTGATTGAGGTAGGAGAAATGGAGCTCAATGAAGTTCCTGTTAATTATTTTGCTCATGTTGAACAATCTACTTTTTCACCAAGCAGCCTGATTAACGGAATTAGTTTCTCACCCGACAAAATGCTTCAGGGAAGACTATTCTCTTATCCTGATGCACACCGCTACAGAGTGGGTGTCAATGCACATCAACTGGAGGTGAACCGATGTCCTTTTGCTGTCAATAACTACCAGAGAGATGGCTATATGGCAGATTCAAGCTACTATCAGGATAAACCAAATTACCATCCGAACAGCTTTGATGATATCAAGGCAGATTCTGATTATAAAAACTTTGAGTATGAATTAGACAGTGCTCATGTAGCCAGTTATAACAGAAATGATAACGACAGTGATCATTATACTCAGCCGGGGCTGCTTTATTCAAAAGCAATGAATGCAGAAGACCGAGATCATTTGATCAAAAATATTGTAGGCAGCATGAATGGTATCACCGGACCGAAAAAAGATGAGATTATCAACCGACAGCTATGTCACTTTTTCCGTGCCAACATTGAGCTTGGCATGAAAGTGGCTTCTCAACTAAACGTCAATATTGATGCAAATATGATGAATCATTCCAAATAATCATATTGAATGATAAATTAAAAAAAAGGAAAAAAAAATAATATTTTTTCCTTTTTTTTGTAAAAAATTCATAATTTGCAAAGGATGATATTTTAAAGTGGAAAAATGAGTTACGAGAACATATTATTAAAAAAAGAAGATAAATTATCTATCATTACCATAAACAGACCTGAAAGTTTAAATGCTTTAAATGCAAAAACAATTCAGGAAATCAGTACCGCACTGGATGAGCTTAATGCTGATACTTCCTGCAGGGTAATTATCCTTACTGGAAGTGGAGAAAAATCTTTTGTAGCGGGAGCTGACATCAAGGAATTCAGCGACTTCGGACAGGAAAAGGCTGAAGAACTTGCAAGAAACGGACAAAATACATTGTTCAATAAAATTGAAAATATGTCTAAACCTGTCATTGCAGCCGTAAACGGTTTTGCATTAGGCGGAGGTTTAGAGCTTGCCATGGCATGCCATATCAGATACGCATCGGAAAACGCCAGATTAGGGCTTCCTGAAGTAACTCTTGGATTAATCCCGGGATACGGTGGAACTCAAAGGCTTCCAAAGCTTGTAGGAAAAGGTATTGCCAACGAAATGATCTTCTCTGCCAAAATGATCCCTGCCCAAAAAGCAAAAGAGATCGGCCTGGTCAATGAAGTATATCCTATTGAAGAATTATTAACCAAAACGAAAGAATTAGCAAATACTATTGCCTACAATTCACCAATGGCAATATCCAAGGCTATAAACGCCGTGAATTTATCTGACACGGAGAAAGGTTTTGAAACTGAAATTAAATATTTTGGGGAACTTTTTGAAATGGAAGATAAGAAAGAGGGAGTTACTGCGTTTCTAGAGAAGAGAAAGCCGAACTTCTAAACTTTCTAAAAGATTTTAATCCAAATTATTTCGAAAAAAACAATGCTGTGGTATGAATAAGTTTGATAAAGCTTATCTAAAAATGGCTCAGGAATGGGCAAAACTCTCCTACTGTAAGAGAAAACAGGTGGGAGCTCTTATCGTAAAAGATAGGATGATTATTTCAGATGGTTACAACGGGACTCCTTCGGGATTCGAAAACTGCTGTGAAGATGGAGAGGGAAAAACACACTGGTACGTATTGCATGCGGAAGCCAATGCTATTTTAAAGCTGGCTGCTTCTACTCAATCTGCAAAAGGAGCAACGTTATATCTGACGCTTTCTCCCTGTAAAGAATGCAGTAAGCTGATTCTGCAGGCAGGAATTACGAGACTGGTGTATATTAATGAGTATTCGGATGACGATGGAATATCGTTCCTGAGAAACCATAACATTGAAATAGAACAAATATCGGACTGTGAACTAAAAAAATAAGCACAAATGACTTGGGATGAAAAGATCAAAGATTTTGAAATATTTCTTCGTTTCGAAAGAAATTTTTCAGAAAACACTCTCGACGCCTACGTTCGGGACATTAAGAAATTAAAAGATTATGCAAAAGAAGATCTGGCAAACGTCGGTCCAGATTCTATCGGTTATGAAAACCTGCAGGAATACATTTTCAATCTTTCTAAACAGAAATTCAGTGAGAGATCACAAGCAAGATGGATATCCTCCATCAAAGCCTTTTTCAAATTTCTACTTGAGGATGAATACCGTGAAGACAATCCTGCTGCGTTACTTGAAGGCCCTAAACTGGGATTATATCTTCCTGATACCTTAAGCCTGCCTGATATCAACAAAATTATCGCTGCTATTGAAGTCAATACAGATCTTGGAAAAAGAAACCACTGCATCATAGAGGTACTATATGGGTGCGGACTTCGTGTTTCTGAACTGATTGATCTGAAGATCTCCAATATCAACTTTAAAGAGCAATACATCAAGGTAAACGGAAAAGGAAACAAAACCCGTTTTGTTCCTTTGGCTGATTATACTGCTGATTTGCTGGAAAGTTATATCAAAGAGGTACGTTCTAAAGGTAAGATCAATAAGAAATATGAAGACACTCTGTTTTTAAACAGCCGTGGGACCTCTATGTCCAGAGTGATTGTATTTCTTATTATTAAAGAACTTACAGATAAAGCAGGGGTTAACAAAAAAATATCTCCACACACCTTCAGACATTCATTTGCTACGCATTTACTGCAGAATGGAGCAGATCTCCGTTATATTCAGGAAATGCTGGGACATTCCAGTATTACAACAACGGAAATCTATACGCATCTGAAGACGGAAGAATTAAGGGATGTTATTTTGAGTTATCACCCGAGAAATATTAATATTGCTCAATGAAACTATTGAAATATTGCCCAAGCTGTGGCAAAGAGTCCTTACAATGGGATGGCGAAAAGAAATGGAGCTGTCCGGAATGTGGTTTTACTTTGTACAATAATGTGGCAGGCGCCGTGGCGGTTGTCATCAGATGTGGTAACGAAATTTACCTTACCCGAAGAAACAGAGATCCTAAAAAAGGAAAACTTGATCTTGCCGGAGGATTCGTTGACCCTAAAGAAAGTGCAGAGGAAACCTGTAAAAGAGAACTTTTTGAAGAACTTCAGCTTGACATCGATATTTCTAACCTGAAATACCTTACCAGTCTCCCTAACATCTATCAATACAAGGAAATCGATTATAATACCATCGATCTCTTCTATGAGTATAGTGTTTCGGAAAAATTTGAGGTAAACCTTGAGATCTCGGAGATTTCAGAAGCAGTCTGGATTCCTTTACAGGATTTAAATTTAGAAGATATTGCTTTTGATTCTCAGAAGAGGTTTTTCGAGAATTATTTAAAGAAATAATTTTTGTAATATATATTCTCTCGCAGATTTTGCAGATTCAGCAGATGATTGTGATTTTACAATCTTGCTCAGTTGGCAAAATCTGCGAGAGTTTTTTTGCTATAAATTTAATAGGTTTTAGCCTTAAGCATTTCTTCAAAGTACTGAATCAGCAATGCTCTTTCTGCTTCTGAAAGATTGGCTTCTTTATGATAAACAATATAACCCGGCATTGGCATTGCTTTGCTTTGGATAGTCTGAATAGATTTAGTAATCATATTCTTCTTCAAATCCTTATTATAAGTTTCCCAGGTAGAAAAATTAAGGTGCTCCCGGCCTTCATTTACATGGCTTTTTACAGACCATGATACAGGAGCGATAAAAGCATATTTCGGATAAACTGTTTCATTGGAATGGCAGTCATAACATGCATTTTTAAGCAGCGTTCTGATCTTTTCCGGTGTTTTCCTTGCATCAACGAAGTTTGTGGCAGAATCAACCGGCTTATTGGTCCTGTCAATAGGAAAAAACTGAATCAGGGCAAAACCCACTAATATCCAAAATATGATTTTCTTAGCCATTTTTATCTGCTTATTTTGCCGGAGTTAAAACAGCGTTACCGGATTTAAATTCTTTTTTCAGCGGTTCCTTCGTTGTTGCAGGCGTTTCAGGCTGCGGAGTTTCTGGTACCGGAATAGAGGTTGAAGCTGGCGCTGGAGCAGCAGAAGTTGATTTAGGGCTATCGAGTGTTCTGGTATCCTTCAGGTCCCAATCTTCTCTTGTTTCCCACAATCCTCTTACGATCACTTTTTTATGGAAGATATAGGCATCTTCGGCAAATACATCGTTAGCGAAATCTGCTTCATCCCAGTATTTATTTCCGTTATTATCTACCAGAATTCTTACAATATATTCTGCAGGTCTTAATATATCAAACTTTACCTTATCTCCTTTTATATATTTCTGATAAGCAATTTTGTCCGAAGAATCTATCAGCTGAATCCAGTAATTTGCTTCCGGAGCATTTGAAATAGAGAACTCAACACTTCCAAACTGATCTACTTTAGCAACATCAAAATCAAATCGTTTTGACTGGCTGTTTTTTGCGTAGAATGAAGAGACCGTTTCCTTAGGAACAGTAAGCTCATAGCTTTTTCCCATCACAAAATCCGATTGCACATGGATCTGATAAGGGTTTGTTTCTGAAATTTTAGCTGTAAATGGTATAGTTGTTAAACTGTCACCTTTGATCTTTAACGTCCATTTTGAAGGATCAATTTTATCTACAATATAGTTTGATGCAAGCTTTAAATCTGCTTTTGGTGCGATTGAAGTTCCGTCATTATCGCTCACGACATCCATCGAATTCTTCTTATTATATCTGTAAAATAAAGAAACGTTGTAGACACTATCTTTTTTCATGCCTTTATTATGGGTAAACGTGAGTTTTTCATTTGCTGTCTGCCCTACATCATCTTTTACCGCATCAAACCAGATTCTGACAGAGTCGGATTTTGGGTTATGCGTTATTTTGATATCTTTTATTTTCTCATTCAGTGACTGAACCTTTACTTCATCAGGATTACCTTCAAATGTCATTAAAGCTCCTCCTGCGATTTCTTTCATTTCCACATATTTCACTGCTTTTTTGGAAGGATATACTTTTAAATTCAATCCTGAAATAGATTTCTCTACATTTATTGGATCTTTCTGGAACCCAACCTTTTCTTTTCCGGGGTCATACATAGAATTTCCATTCTCGTCGTCAAAAGCAATAATTTTATATTTTCCAGGGGTCAGATAATTCAATTCATAATATCCATCTTCATCTACCTTTGTAATATAGTAAGGTTTTTTCTTATAATCCATGGTATCTTTTACCTGATACAAACCAACCACAAGCTTATTTTCCGTTGTTGTTCCTGTCTTCTTTTTAATATCCATTGCATCTTTTACCTCGCCACTGATGTAAAGATCATCCAGTTTATCTCCCGTAGAAAAAGCAAAATTAAAATACCTCAGTATATTCGATTCGTTATTGTCTACAATAGAGTTTCCGAAATTGAAATTATAAGTTGTATTGGCCTGAAGTGTATCCGTCCATTGGATCAGCACAAATTTGTTGGCAATATTTGAAGGAAGAATCCTTGTTATCCCTTTAATAGGAGGTGAAATAATCAGGTTCTTATTGATGTCCTTCAATGTCACATATTCATCAAAATCCAGACGGAGCTCGTGAATATCTTTTTTGACATTAATTCTTGTAGTATCAATATTTGAACTTAAAAACCTTGGTGCTAGAGTATCTTTAGGCCCCCCAACAGGAGATCCCACTCTTGCACAAGAATGTACAAGAAAACAGATAATAAATAATAAAAGAAACCTTTTCATGAAAATGTTTAAGCAAAAATAAACATTATTCTCCAAAAACTTCCTGTCCGGAATTTAAAGTATCTTTATTGTCATGCATAACGGTGTGCAGCTTCTCCTTCTGTAAAGGAAAATCCTCGAATAATCCGGATAACGCAAGGGCTGTGTATACTTTGTTTGAATATTTGTTTCCAATAGCTACGATGGTCACTTTAGATTTTAAAAGGTGGGCGAATACAGAGTTTGTACCATGCCACCAGCCATTGTGATACGTCAGTTTTTCACCGTTATCAAAGATTTTCATCCTGAATCCTAATCCATAATTATTCATTCCTGCCTTTTCATTGCTGTAAGGGGCGAAAACCATCTCCATCAGTTCCGGTTTCAGAAAGTTTTTTGAAAACATTGCTTTTGAGAAATTGTACAAATCTCTTGGAGTAGTGTATACATTTTTGTCACCATAAATAAGATCCAGCCTGTCTAAAGGATACAATTTATTTCCTCCATAATAGAAAGACTGTGAAGCTGTAGGAATATCTTTTTCCTGAAAGATATACGTGTGGTTCATTTTCAACGGAGTGAAAATCATTTCTTTCATCGCCTGTGGGAAGGGAGTTTTTGTAACTTTTTCAACCAATAAAGCCAATAGAGCAAAATTGGTATTACAGTACATAAACCCAGTATCGGTATCTCTTGCCAGATCAGGTTTGTATTTGATAATCATATTCAATACATCCTGATTCGTAATAAACGGTTTGGAAAGTTCTGCCGGAGCAGGCTGTATTTTGGTAATAAAATATTCGTATTTCGGAAGACCGCTTCTTTGATCCAATAAAGTCTGAACGGTAACATTCGGATATGGAAACCCCGGAAAAAATTGGGTAAGATGATCTGTAAGTTTTATTTTTCCCGCCTCAATAAGTTTCATCATTGCCATTGCTGTTAATGTTTTTGAAACCGAAGCTACATGCAAAGGTGTATTTTTATCAATCGGCATCTGATTGCCTTCTCTTCCAAAACCTCTGTAGTTTTCGTAAAGAATTTCATCTCCTTTAGCAACCAGAATTCCGCCGCTAAGATCTCCTCCGTCCCATATTTTTTTGTAGTACTGGTCTATATAGCTTACTGTTGTCTGCCTGTTCAGAAGCTGTCCATCACCTTTAGTGAAAACATCTCCAAGATCTACGTTTCCATAGTTAGGAAGATTGGTCGTATTTTCCGCTGAAGTCTCTTTGGCTTCAGTCTTTTTTTTACAAGAAAATATTGATAAAAGAACAGTTAGGATAAGTACAAAATTACGCTTCGTCATGAGATTCAAAATGAGCGGCAATTTAATAAAACTCAAAAATAAATAATAAATAAGAGAGGGATATTATGAATTATTTAACATAAATGAGAGAAAAAATCGCGAATAGGCAAAATGACCACGATTACCAGAAACGCAAATTTGTTTTCTAAATAGGAGGACCTGCCTGCCCTATAACTCTTCCTCCAAATGTGATGATACTATAAAGATTCAAAATTGCTATCCGGAGTTCATCCTGATTACAATAATAATGATCAATTGTACCGTATTCTGTATACTCTGAAATATTAAATCCTTCTTCAATATCATTATAATAGATAACTCTTCTTCCCATTAATCCTACTACCCAAAAGCCGCCGCCTTCCTGCCCGTAATCTTCTTCATACCATTTCTCAGGATCTATTTTGATTAAATCCCAGAAGTTTAAAAGATTACCATTTAACTCTTTTTCTGTTGAGAAAATAATTTCTAAGATTTCTTCAATAGGTATTGGTGTCCAGATCATGATTACATCGTTTTACTTGTTTGAAAATCTATGAAAAAGCGAGTTCACTTTTTTGCAAACCCGCCTTTTTAGCTTTTTATTTTCTTCGTTTATTAGCCTAACAATGTGAAGCTATAATTTTATCTACAATAAACTGGGCCAGTTTTTCTTTACTCTGATGGGTCCATCCGGCAATATGCGGTGTAACAATTGCTTTTTCAGATTCAAGAAGGTATTTTAAATCTTCATTTTCTGTTTCAATATGCTCAAAAGAAGACTTTTCATACTCCAATACATCCAGACAGGCACCTTTTACCTTTCCTGACTTCAATGCTTCTACTAAACTTTTAGTTTTTACATTTTTCCCTCTTGCCGTATTAACAAAATAGAAGTTGTTTTTCATCTTTGCGATGAAATTTTCGTCAATAAGATAATGCGTTTCCGAAGTCAAAGGAATATGTAAGCTTAAAACCTCTGCAGACTGTTTCAATTCTTCCAGTGAAACCTGCGTTGCATATTCATCCGAAAGATCAGGGAGTATATCATGGAAAATCACCTTACATCCGAATCCTGAAAGCCTTTTAGCAGTAGCCTTCCCCATATTTCCATATCCGATAAGCCCCACAGTTTTTCCCAGCAATTCATCTCCTCTGTTTTCTTCACGTTTCCAGATCCCGTTTTTTACTTCCTGAGAAGCAATAAAAAGTCTGTTCATAATCACAAGCAGCATTCCTACCACATGCTCTGCTACAGAGTCTCTGTTTCCTTCCGGAGAATTGATCAGCTGGATTCCCAGCTTTTCAGCAACAGGAATATCTATATTTTCCATTCCAGCTCCTACTCTTGCAATAAATTTCAGATTCTTACCTTTTTCCAGAAAGCTTTTGTCTAACGGAATACGACTTCTGATAATAATCCCGTCGTAATTTCCAATTTTATCACAAACCTCATCATAAGACGATGTAAAATCCTCTTCCAATATAAAATTCTGAGCCAAAAGCTGTTCAGTGATAAGAGGATGATTTTTATCTAAAAGAAGTATTTTCATAGTTTAAACACAAATGACACTAATTTATTTCACAAATAGCACAAATTACAAAGCACCGTTAATCACTCTCTTAACTCCATTTTTAAACTGAAGTGTATTGAAATTGATTAACATACCAAGCTTACAATTACTTAAACGAAGGTAAGTGAGTATCTGTGCCAGATGAATATCATGCAATGATTCTACAGATTTTATTTCCAGTACAAATTTTCTCTCAATCAAAAAGTCAAGTCTATAGCCAACATCCATTTTAATTTCATCATAAACTAATGGCATCGGTTTTTGTCTCTCTACAAGAATATCATGTTTATTTAATTCATAAAACAGGCATTCTTCATAAGCACTTTCCAAAAGTCCTGGTCCCAGAGACTTATGAACTATATACCCTGCTTCATAAACAATTTTTGATATATCATTTTCTGAAATATCCATTTTGATTATTTTTTTTCATCTGGCTGAGCACAAACCATTTGTGAAAATTTGTGCCAACCATTTGTGTTTTTTGTGTTTTATTTCTTGTCTTTCTTAGGCTCCTGTGGTTCCTGGAATAACTTTTTAAGTTCTACAGATTCCAGAGGTTTCATTCTTCCGGAAAGAATTAATGAAAGTTCTTTTCTACGGAATGCTGCAGCAAATCTTTCTTTCTCTTCTTCTGTTTCAGGAATCATTTCCGGAATAGGAATCGGACGGTTGAATTCATCTACAGCAACAAAGGTATAAATACCGGCATTGGTGTGAATTTTCTTCTGATTGATAGGGTCATCCAACCATACATCCACATATACTTCCATAGAAGTAGAGAATGCTCTGGAAACTTTAGATTCCAATACCACTACTCCGCCTTCCGGAATCGGATGATTGAAAGATACGTGGTTTACAGAAGCTGTTACTACTCTTCTTTCGCAGTGTCTTGCTGCAGAAATAGACGCACAACGGTCCATTTTCGCTAAAAGTTCACCTCCAAAAAGATTTCTTAAAGAATTGGTTTCGTTCGGAAGAACGATATTGGTCATAATGGTCAGAGATTCTGACGCTTTTTTTATTTTTGCCATCTAGTCTTAGTGTTGTTTGGAACGGCCGGAGCTTGTTTTACTCCTTTTCCGACAGGTTTTAATGAATCTTTTTTCAAAGAATCTGAAACGGATGTTTCCGGGGTGTGTACCATCACCTTAATTGTATCTTTTACAATTCTGTGGGTAGAGGTCTGTACAGAAACCTTATTGAAAGACTTCTTACCAAAAAGAAGTTCCTGCTGGGTAAATGCAAGGTATAAAATCCCCAAAACCGGAATAATCAAAAGAAAGGCCCAGAGAATAGTCTTTCTGAATTTAAAATCTTTTTCGCGATTAACTGAAGGGTTAACCTTTTCTCCATTATTGATATCTGAAAATCTGATCTCTTCCAGTCCATAAAAGTCCGGACGTCCTGATTCTATTCTTTTGCCTTTGAAGTGGGTATGTCCTTCTTCAATGAAGACTGTTCCAAGGTTTTGAATTTCAAGAACCTGTTCGGCCTGAAGTTTCTTCTTCCAAAAATCTGTCTGGATCTTCAGATCACTTCTTGAAGCTTCTAAGGACATCTGCTTCTGTCCTGCAATAAAAGCAGTAAGATCTTCAGCCTGCACCTCGTAGTCTATTGTAAATTCAATCTGACTGGCTGGAGGTAAGATGCTCCCGTTTTCGGAATTGATAATTGCCTTAGAATTTTTCAGTGAAAACACCCCAAAGCCTGGAACCGTGGCAGTTCCAAATTGTTTTAAGTATTCTAAAATGTATGCTGAAATATTCATTTGGCAGCAAATTTATAACTTTTTCATGACTTTTTAAGATATTTAACCTATATAAAAAAAGACTGCCAAAACAGTCTTTTGCTTATTCTGTATCAAAACAGGAATACGGGTATTTAAACTTCTTTTTTTAAGCTTAACAATTATAATGAAATGAGTAAAAGGGCAGAATTACAAATTCACTTATTTGCTTCCCTAACCTTCTCATTATTGAATCTTCCAGCTCACTCCAAACATAAAGTTG
The DNA here is from genome assembly GCF_025949665.1 of Chryseobacterium viscerum. Lineage (NCBI taxonomy): Bacteria > Pseudomonadati > Bacteroidota > Flavobacteriia > Flavobacteriales > Weeksellaceae > Chryseobacterium > Chryseobacterium viscerum. The sequence goes on from NZ_JAPDFT010000004.1 coordinate 89,879, forward strand.
GTTCCTGCCTGTGAAAAATAATACGGCTGTCCTTCATAAACAGATCCGTTGTTGACATATTTTTTGTTGAACAGGTTATTCACCAATAGTTTTAATGCAACTTCATTATTAGCAATTTTAAACTGATACTGAGCATTGAAATCTGTCAGGAAATAATCTTTAAGCTGCAGGTTCGCATCTTCCGTATTGTCCAGGTATTGTTTTCCTACATATTGATTCATTAAAGCAAACTGAAAGTTCTTTGTAGGATTAAATTTCAGTCCTAAATTGGCAATCACGTTCGGGGAGAATGAAATCTGTGTATTTCCAAGGCTTTTGGGAACATCTCCATTCTGAATATTGAAATCCTGGTTTCTGCTCTGGCTTAAGGTTACATTTCCTGAAACTTCCCATTGTTTGGATAATTTTGCCAAAGCACCAAGTTCCACTCCTCTTCTGTAGCTCTTCCCGGAATTGGTTCTGATGAATGCTCCTACATTATTAAGTTCTCCATTCAAAACCAATTGGTTCACATAATACATATAATAAACATTGGCAGTAAATGATACGATCCCGAACTGTTTTTCAAAACCAGCTTCAATATCGTGAAGTTTTTCAGCTTTCACATCGTTATTTGCCATCAGATCATCTCTGTTCGGTTCACGGTGGGCATGAGCATATGACAGGAATACTTTACCACCTTCAATTCTGTAATTTACTCCGGCTTTTGGATTAAAAAATAGCCAGTTTTTGCTTAAATCTGCACCTTCGCCATCACCAGCCATCAGGATTTTGGTATTGTAATTTATTTTTCTGAGCTGTAAATCACCAAAAAACTCAAAGTTATCTACCCTGAACAAAGCTTTTGCAAAGCCCGATACTTCATTCTTTATCGAGCGGCTTCTGTAGTACTCACTTTCATCAATCTGAGGAAAAAATACACCAGTAACATTTCCGTAGTGTCTGCCGTAATATTGGTTGGCTACTACCCCAACGTTCAAATCTAAGTTTTCAAACTTCCCATAAAGCGTTGAAACCATTCCATAGAAATCATTATTCAGCCATTTTTTTCTGATGAAATCTGAAGATTTTATAATTTGTCCACCTTCTGTTATATCCGGCAGATTATATCTTGAAAAAGGATCTCCCTGCTTATAGTTTTCATAATATCCTTTTCCTTTGGTATAGTGAAAAGTAGTTTCAAGATTCCATCGGTCACTGAATTTCTGCTCCCAAAGCAGCTGATAGTGGTTCTGTCTGTAATTGTCTGTTTCGTTGTTATAGAAACTTACGATATTCTCCCAATTGGCATCATAAATTGCTCCTGAAACATTAAACTTAGGATCCGTTTCCCACGTTTTACGATCAATACCGTTCCATGCCTGATACGTTTTCTCTTTTCCACCAAAAGCCATTAAGCGTAACTTGGTATTCCCTTCTTCAAATAAGGCCGTAAAATTATAGGAATGTAAGTTTGATGAAGCCCTGTCAATATATCCGTCAGAGTGAATATGAGTATATCTTCCCATTACGGAAAGACGGTTTTTCCAGAACTTACCGGAACCTATCTCAGCAGAATATTTATAGGTATTAAATGAGCCATAGCTGTCATCTGTTTTAAAATAAAATTTGTCTTCAGGATCTTTAGAAATCACATTGATACTTGCTCCGAAGGCTGAAACACCATTATTGGAAGTTCCCACCCCTCTTTGAATGACAATCTGTGAAGCAGAACTTGTTAAATCCGGAACATTGACAAAAAATGTTCCCTGGCTTTCAGAATCATTGTATGGAACCCCATTCATCATTACATTAATCCCGCTTCCTGAAACTCCACGGATTCTAAAGCCGGTGTATCCTACCCCATTTCCCGCATCTGAAGTAGAAATAATAGAGGTTTGATTTTTTAAAAGAATAGGAAGATCCTGTCCTAAATTTTTCCCGTCTAAATCTTTCTGTACATTGATGATTTCCTTCGCTACCGGAAGTCTTTTGGTAAAATTGACCGCTTCAATTTCTCTGATTTTCAGAGAATCTTTATTTTGGGCCTGCATAAAAGCCACAGAGGCTACACTAAGCCCTAAAAAAAATAATCCTTTCATTCTATAAATCTTTGACATTTAATGAATAAAAGGGGATCGATAAGATATTATACAATTCAGCGCCTGATGAAGACGCATCCCTAAACAGCATTACCTGTTCCAGGTTCATTGGGTATAATCTCAGCCTGTTAAAGCACCCCTTTATTTCAGCCGCAAAATTACAAAAAATATATGAATTGAGATTCGGGGTGCGAGGTGCGGGGTTTTGAGTTATGGGATAGAAAAAAGTAGAATGGAAAATAGGAGTTATCGGATGAATCATTCATCATTCATAATTTATAATTCTTTAGTAGGTTTTATTATCCGCATCAACATAATAGTAACTTTTTCCATCTTTGGAGACTTCAAACATCTTCCCCAGCTTCCAGCTGAAGTTTCTTTTAATATTAGCGTACTCAAAGGGAATAATAATCTTATTGTTAACATCAATAACTCCAAATTTATCATTATTGGAAGCAACAATCATTGGATTGGCTACATCATCTCCTTCCATAATGTACAAATACTGATATTGAGGATAAATCTGGAACTGCCTGTAATCTGCGGCATTGACAAATTTTGATTTTTCTATGATTCCGTAAAAGCCGTTCATAGTATAAGCCTGAAACAGCTGCTGCTTGTACTCTTCAAATTTACATTTTCCAAAATCTGCATCTTTGAATTGGTATACCCTCTTCCCAGACTGGTCTATCCTGTAAGAAATCATATCTTTTTCTACTGTAGCATAGTTTTTTGTTCCAAATTTCCTGACTTTTTCATTAGGCGAATTCAAAAGATTACAGTCTTCATAAAAAAATACGGCAATATGATATTCCGGCTGAATTATAAATTTTCCATTCTGGTTGACATACCCGAAATGATCTCCTTTCTTCTTAGGAATCAAAACCGGAAGATCTTTATTGATTACTACTAAATCAGGATTAGGCTTATTGGCTGCAGGCCCTTTATTAACTGTAGTTTTCACACCTTTCTTCGTCGTTATTTTCTTCACAGATTTAGTCTGTGAAAAAACAAAAACCGAAGTAAAAATACATAAAACGTTAAGGATATTTTTCATATTCGCCATATGTCTACAAAAATATGACCAAAAATAGATATTATAAAATTCATATTTATAAAGAATCTAAATAATTTCGTTTCTATAAAATATTAAAAATTCGTAATTTTGGGAACATTTTGAATTGTTTGATAATTTTAAAAAACTTTTAAAAAAGTGTAGATTATGCTGACTTTATTCGGTTAATGTTGCATCAAAATGCGAGAACTCAAAATGTCATTAACTGTATTTGTACAGACCGGTAAAGAAGAAGCAGGCCTACCTTTAATGTTGAAAGACCTTCTATTATGAATATTTATAAGGATTACATCAAAGAGATTGAAGAAAGAAAAACCCAGGGGCTTCATCCAAAGCCAATTGACAGTGCTGAATTACTAAGCGAAATCATTACACAGATTAAAGATTCAGGTAATGCAGACCGATCGGATTCTCTTAAATTTTTCATTTATAACACGCTACCCGGAACTACAAGTGCAGCGGGAGTGAAAGCAAAATTTTTAAAAGAAATTATTCTGGGTGAATCCATAGTAGAAGAAATTTCTCAGGCATATGCTTTTGAACTATTATCTCACATGAAAGGTGGACCTTCTATTGAAGTATTGCTTGATCTTGCTTTAGGTAATGACACTGCTATTGCTAAAGAAGCTGCTGCTGTTCTTAAAACACAGGTTTTTCTTTATGAGGCGGATACTAACCGTCTGAAAGAAGCTTTCAACAGCGGTAACGAAATTGCACAAGAAATCATCGAAAGCTATGCAAAAGCTGAATTCTTTACGAAGCTGCCGGAAGTTGCTGAAGAAATTAAAGTAGTAACATTCATTGCTGGTGAAGGAGATATCTCTACAGATTTACTTTCTCCGGGTAATCAGGCACACTCAAGATCAGACCGTGAACTTCATGGTAAATGTATGATCACTCCTCAGGCTCAGGAAGAAATTAAAGCTTTGCAGGCACAACATCCTGATGCAAGCGTTATGCTTATCGCTGAAAAAGGGACAATGGGTGTAGGTTCATCAAGAATGTCAGGAGTAAATAACGTTGCTCTTTGGACAGGAAAACAAGCCAGCCCATATGTACCATTCGTAAACATCGCTCCAATTGTAGGGGGAACAAACGGTATTTCTCCTATCTTCCTTACAACAGTTGACGTTACCGGAGGTATTGGTGTTGACCTTAAAAACTGGGTAAAGAAAGTTGACGAAAACGGTAACCCAATTCGTAACGCAAATGGAGACATCGTTCTTGAAGAGGCATATTCAGTAGCAACAGGAACTGTTCTAACAATCAATACAAAAGAAAAGAAATTATATAACGGCGATAAAGAACTTATCGACCTTACCAAATCTTTCACTCCGCAAAAGATGGAATTCATCAAAGCGGGCGGATCTTACGCTATCGTATTTGGTAAAAAACTACAGACATTTGCAGCTCAGCTTTTAGGAGTTGAAGCACCTGCTGTTTTTGCTCCGTCAAAAGAAATCTCTCACGAAGGACAAGGACTTACTGCTGTAGAAAAGATTTTCAACAGAAATGCTGTTGGAACTACTCCTGGAAAAGTATTACACGCTGGTTCAGACGTTCGTGTACAGGTAAATATTGTTGGATCTCAGGATACGACAGGTCTTATGACTTCTCAGGAACTTGAATCCATGGCAGCAACGGTGATTTCTCCAATTGTTGATGGTGCTTACCAGTCAGGATGTCATACCGCTTCAGTTTGGGACAAAAAAGCTCAGGCTAACATTCCGAAGCTAATGAAATTCATGAACGAGTTCGGTCTTATTACAGCCCGTGACCCGAAAGGTGAATACCACGCAATGACTGACGTTATCCACAAGGTTCTTAACGACATCACTGTAGATGAGTGGGCAATCATCATTGGAGGTGACTCTCACACAAGAATGTCTAAAGGAGTAGCTTTCGGAGCTGACTCAGGAACTGTTGCTCTTGCATTAGCTACAGGTGAAGCATCAATGCCAATCCCGGAATCTGTAAAAGTAACATTCAAAGGAAACATGAAAGAACACATGGATTTCCGTGATGTGGTTCATGCAACTCAGGCTCAGATGCTGAAGCAGTTTGGAGGAGAAAACGTATTCCAGGGTAGAATCATTGAGGTTCACATCGGAACACTTCCTGCTGACCAGGCCTTTACCTTTACAGACTGGACTGCTGAAATGAAAGCAAAAGCTTCTATCAACATTTCTGAAGACAATACCTTGATTGAATCACTGGAAATTGCAAAAGGCAGAATCCAGATCATGATTGACAAGGGTATGGATAACCATAATAAAGTTCTTCAGGGCCTAATTGACAAAGCAAACAAGAGAATTGCAGAGATCAGATCAGGAGAAAAGCCTGCTTTAACTCCGGATTCAAACGCTAAATATTACGCTGAAGTAGTAGTAGATCTTGACGTAATTGTTGAACCAATGATTGCTGACCCGGATGTAAACAACGACGATGTATCTAAAAGATATACTCACGACACCATCAGAGATCTTTCTTATTATGGAGGTGAGAAAAAAGTAGACCTTGGTTTCGTAGGATCTTGTATGGTTCACAAAGGAGACCTTAAGATTGTTTCTCAGATGCTTAGAAACATTGAAAAACAACAAGGAAAGGTAGAATTTAGTGCTCCTCTTGTAGTAGCAGCTCCTACTTACAACATTATTGATGAATTAAAGGCAGAAGGAGACTGGGAATTACTAGAAAAATATTCAGCTTTTGAATTTGATGATAATGCTCCAAAAGGAGAAGCTCGTGTTGAATATAAAAACGTAATGTATCTGGAGCGTCCTGGATGTAACCTTTGTATGGGTAACCAGGAAAAAGCAGCTAAAGGAGATACTGTTTTAGCTACTTCTACCCGTCTTTTCCAGGGAAGAGTAGTGGAAGATTCTGAACGTAAAAAAGGAGAATCTCTTCTTGCTTCAACTCCGGTTGTTGTTCTTTCTGCGATTATCGGAAGAATTCCTAGCATTGATGAGTATAAAGCTGCAGTTGAAGGGATTGACCTTACCACTTTTGTACCTTCTATTAAAGAATTGACTAGCACAAGTGCTCACTAAGAGATTAATGAATTAGTCGTAAGACTATTAGAAATTATATAATTGGAAGATTTTGATCCTTAAAGATTTAAAATCTTCCAATTTTTTGTTTAGAACGCTTCTATTTTAAGATAGTTACGTTTTTTTTTCGATAAAATCCGGAAAATAAATTCTAATTTTTCTTAAATTGAAAGTTATAAAATCTATTGATTTTGGAATCAAAAACACCCCTGTTTATGGATTATAGGAACGTTTTTTGATATATAAAAAAGTGATTTTTCTTTTTCAGACAGTAGAAAAAGAAGCATTAACGGAAAAAGAACAAAACTAAATTAAGATATGACTTTTGATATTGATATGATCAAAAAGGTGTATGAGCGTTACCCGGAAAGAATTGCTGCGGCAAGACAAACTGTAGGAAAACCTCTTACCCTTTCAGAAAAAATCCTTTACACCCACCTTTGGGAAGGAAATGCTACACAGGCTTATGAAAGAGGAAACTCTTATGTAGACTTTGCACCAGACCGAGTAGCAATGCAGGATGCCACTGCACAGATGGCCCTTTTACAGTTCATGCAGGCAGGAAAAACTAAAGTAGCTGTTCCTTCCACTGCCCATGCTGATCACTTGATCCAGGCGAAAGTAGGTGCTGACAAAGACTTACAGGAAGGGATCAACAAAAATTCTGAGGTATTCAACTTCCTTAGTTCTGTATGTGATAAATACGGAATCGGATTCTGGAAACCGGGAGCAGGTATCATTCACCAGGTTGTACTGGAAAATTATGCCTTCCCTGGAGGAATGATGATCGGTACCGACTCTCACACGGTAAATGCAGGAGGACTGGGAATGGTAGCAATCGGTGTAGGAGGTGCTGATGCAGTAGATGTAATGGCAGGAATGGCATGGGAACTTAAAATGCCTAAACTTATCGGAGTAAAATTAACCGGTAAAATGAGCGGATGGACTTCTGCAAAAGATGTTATCTTAAAAGTAGCAGGAATCCTTACTGTAAAAGGAGGAACAGGATGCATCGTAGAATATTTCGGTGAAGGTGCTGAATCCCTTTCCGCTACAGGTAAAGGAACTATCTGCAACATGGGTGCTGAAATCGGAGCTACAACTTCTACTTTCGGATATGATGATTCTATGAGAAGATATCTTTCCGCTACAGGAAGACAGGATGTAGTAGATGCTGCTGATAAAATCGCTGAACACTTAACAGGTGATGCTGAAGTATATGCTAACCCTGAACAATATTTCGACCAATTAATAGAAATTAACCTTTCTGAACTGACTCCACACTTAAACGGACCTTTCACTCCGGACTTGGCGACTCCGGTTGCTGAATTCAGATCTAAAGCTGAAGCTAACGGATGGCCTTTAGAAGTTGAGTGGGCTCTTATCGGTTCTTGTACCAACTCTTCTTATGAAGATTTATCAAGAGCTGCTTCTATCGTAGAAGATGCAGTATCAAAAGGAGTAAAACCTAAAGCTATATTAGGAATCAACCCTGGTTCTGAGCAGGTAAAATTCACAGCAGAAAGAGATGGTTTCTTAGATTCTTTCAGAAAATTTGAAAACGCAAGAATCTTTACTAATGCTTGTGGACCATGTATCGGACAATGGGATAGAGAAGGCGCTGAAAAAGGAGAGAAAAACTCTATTATTCACTCTTTCAACAGAAACTTCGCCAAAAGAGCTGACGGTAACCCAAATACCCACGCATTCGTAGCTTCTCCTGAAATGGTAGCTGCTGTGGCGATCTCAGGTAGACTAGACTTCAACCCGATTACAGATACATTAACTAACGAAGCAGGTGAACAGGTAAAACTTGACGAGCCTAAAGGTTATGAACTTCCTTCAAAAGGATTCGCGGTAGACGATAACGGATATCAGGCTCCATCTGAAGATGGTTCAAGCGTTGTTGTGAACGTAAGCCCTACTTCAGACAGACTTCAGTTATTAGAAGAATTCCCGGCTTGGGATGGTAAAAACATTGAAGGAGCTAAAGTATTGATCAAAGCTTTCGGGAAATGTACTACTGACCACATTTCTATGGCTGGACCATGGTTGAAATACAGAGGTCACTTAGACAATATTTCAAACAACATGTTGATTGGGGCTGTAAATGCTTACAACATGGAAACCAATAAAGTTAAAAATGAATTAACCGGTGAATACGGTGAAGTTCCGGCTGTGCAAAGAGCTTACAAAGCGGCAGGCGTTCCAACAATCGTTGTGGGAGACCAGAACTATGGTGAGGGTTCTTCAAGAGAGCACGCTGCCATGGAGCCTAGACATCTGGGTGTAAAAGCAGTATTGGTAAAATCATTTGCGAGAATCCATGAAACCAACCTTAAAAAACAAGGAATGCTTGGAATCACTTTCGCTAATGAAGCTGATTATGATAAAATCCAGGAAGATGACACTGTTAACTTCTTAGATCTTGATCAGTTTGCTCCAGGAAAACAGTTGACTTTAGAATTCGTTCATGCTGACGGAACTAAAGACATCATCATGGCCAACCACACTTACAACGATCAGCAGATTGATTGGTTTAAGGCTGGTTCTGCTCTGAACCTGATCAAACAACAGGAAAAATAAGATTAATTGTTAGATTAATTAATATAAAGACGGCTTCAATTGAAGCCGTCTTTTTTTATTTTAACCGTATTAAAATTTTCTTTGCTGAACTTTGGTAAATGTTCCAAACCTTACAGGTTTTAGAAACCTGTAAGGTTTAACTCTCAAATTAATATCATGATATTCTATCACTTTAATCTATCAAGAAGACCTGCTCTATAACTTTCTCCTATAGGAATCTCATATTCAGGAAGAATCACTTTTTTAGCTCCAATACTTTTGACTTTATCCAGGTTGACAATGAAAGATTTATGAATCCGTACAAACCTTTCAGAAAGCTGATTTTCCATTGATTTAAGAGTATCCAGAACAATAAACTCATCGTTTTCCGTCCGGATATTAACATAATCTTTGATACTTTCCACGTAAAGGATCTCGTGAAAGCCGATACGATGCCTCTGCCCGGAGGATTTCACAAAGAAATGGGTATTTTCCTCCTGTGGAAAAGAAAACCGCTCCTGAACCTTTAATACACTCTTTTGAAATCTTTCAAAGGAAATAGGTTTTAAAAGGTAATCCACAACATTATGTTCATATCCTTCCAGAGCATATTCTGAATAGGCTGTTGTCAGAATATACTTTTGATCAGGCCCAACAATCTTCATAAAATTGATTCCTGTAAGCTCAGGCATCTGAATATCCAGAAAGATGAGGTCGGAATCATTTTTCTGAAGATATTCTAAAGCAAGAATCGGGTTTTCTGTAGAAAAAACCAGTTCAAGAAAAGAGATTTTTTCTACATAATGTTCAAGAAGAGAGATTGCCAGTGGCTCATCATCCACAATGATGCATTTGATCTTATTCATCCCGTAATTCAATTTTTAAATCTACAATAAATTCTGTTTCTGAATCACGGATCTCAAGCTGATGTTTAGGATATAATATTTCCAGCCTTTTTTTTACATTCTGGATTCCTATTCCTGAAACGGTATCTTTCATTTTATGTGTTTTAAAATTTAAAAGATAAAAATGCAGCACCTTATCATGATCTGAAATTTTCATTTCAAAACCTTTATCCCGGAAATCACCATGTTTGAAAGCATTCTCAACAAAAGGAACCAACAGCATCGGTGAAATTTTAAGCTGTGGGTGCTGAATATCTTTTTCGATACTCAACAGTTCAGGATTTCTGATTCTAAGCTTTTCCAGCGCAATTAAACTGTCAATATATCCAATTTCTTTATCCAGAGAAATTGAGTCTTTTTCAAGATCTTTTGTGCTGTACCTCAGCAATTGCCCAAGTTCTTCAATGGCAGGAAGTGCTTTATCCGATTTTTGATACACTAGGGAATAGATATTATTTAATGAATTAAAAATAAAATGAGGATTGATCTGGGTTTTCAACGCCTGAAGTTCTGCCTGTTTTTTTTCAATCAGAAGTTGCTTTTTATCATTTTCAGCAACACCATATTTCTCTACAATCCACAAAATTCCTGCAATGAAAACGGTCAATGATGCATTGTAGATATTATCTGTCAAATAATATAAAAGTCCGGTATCTTTATTATAATTTCTGAATCCAAGAGTAATAGGAAGCAGCACTTCTTCAATTCCATACCGAATGACACCAAAACTTAAAATAGAGATCAAAAAAACTAAAACAGCAGAATAAAGTTTCTCCAGATTTAATACTTTCGGAATAATAACCAGATACAAAAGATAAAAAGTAGAAATTTCAGTAATAAAATAAGTAAAATTCAGCACATACGTTTCAAATCCTCTTCGCTCAGGAAAAAAGAAATAAGGGGTGATATTGTTTCCTATAAAATTGAAACTCCAATAAAAAATCTGAAGCCAGATAATTTGCTTTTTATTCATATTCAAATATAAATCTCTGTGGGGATAATTCATCAACCCTTTTCGATAAAAACCTATTTTTTTCCGACGAAACTATTTTTACATGCATAATCCTGGGCTTCGTCTAAACGCTATTTCCAATCAAAGGCTCTCCCTATACTTTTGTCAGAGAAATTCAACATAAAGATCAATTAATCTGACATTGATAACCTATGAAAAAGCACCTTTTATTAATAACTACCCTTGTTTGTTCTTTTATAACAGCACAAACAAAAGACACTGCTAACGTCAACAAAATTGAGGCAGTAACGATGAATGGCAAAAAAGTTCTTGTAGAGCGTAAAGTGGACCGCCTGGTTTATAATGTTCAGAATTCTATGCTTTCACAGGGTAGTTCCGGAACTGAGGTGTTGGCTGGCACTCCATTATTACAAGTGGATGAAAATAAAGGTCTTCTTTCTATTGCCGGAAAAAACGGTGTTTCTGTGATGGTGAATGACCGGATGCTGAATCTTTCCGGATCTGAACTGATTAATTATCTGAGAAACCTCCGTTCTGAAAACATATTGAAAATTGAAGTTATTACTACTCCACCTGCCAAATATGAAGCTCAGGGAAACAGTGGAATTATCAATATCGTTCTTAAAAAGAATCAGAATCTTGGATGGAGCGGCTATCTGAATACCAATTACACACAGAGAACATATGCTGGTTTCAGCAGTGTAGCAGGAGTAAATTATCAGAATGAAAAAGTAAAAGCCTCCGTAAAAGTAATGGGCTATGACGGAGATAAAAGATCAGTGGAAAAATATAATATTATCGGCCAAAATTCTTCTGTCAGCAAGGATGAAAGAAGGGATATGAATGACGGACTCGGTCTGAATGCAAATTTTGACTATTCTCTTTCTAAAAATTCCAATATCGGATTGGTATACGATATTACAAAGGGACATACCAATATGGATATCCATTCAACACAAAGTTACTTTACAGATGGTATGCCTACTTTACAAACAGAGACGGATTCAAAGCATCGTTCTCCTTTTACAACCCAAATGCTTAATCTCTATTTTGATCAAAAGTTGGGGGAGCATAAACTTAGTTTTGGAGCCAACTATTATGGAAATTCACCTGATACGGAAGTTAATTTTACGACAAGAAATGTCACCAGCAATGCAATAGAGGTTGTGAGAAACCTTTCTTCCGTAGATTATAAAATCTACTCCGGACAGGGTGATTTGACTTTAAACTTCAAAAAAATTCAGGTAGAAACAGGTGCAAAATACAGCCAGTTTTCTAATAATTCAGACATCGCATATTTTAATTTTAACAATGGAAATTATATCATAGATCCGGCAAAGAGTAATCTTTTTGATTATAATGAAAAGAATTATGCAGCTTATATCAGTGCCAGTAAAGACCTTGGCGAAAAATGGTCAGTAAAAGCCGGACTCCGTTATGAATATTCACAAACCAGCGGTTTCTCTCCTACTACACAATCTAAATCTGAGAATAATTACGGAAAATTTTTCCCAACAGCCTATTTGTCTTATAAAGTCAATCAGGATAATCAGTTCAGCATTAATTATTCCCGAAGAATCAATCGCCCTTATTTCCGGGCTTTAGATCCGTTCCGATGGTATTCTAATCCTAATACGTATTATACCGGAAACCCAAGCCTGCAGCCCTCTTTTAATCATAATATCGAATTCAATTATATTTTTAAAAGTAAACTCTCTGCCAACCTTTACTACCAGAGAACCACGAATAATTTTGACCAGATTTCATTCCTGAACGGAATTAACCTTGTCAGTACTTATGAAAACTATTACAATCAGAATGTTTATGGGATCAATTTCAATTATACAGATACCTATTTCAAAATCTGGGAAAGTAATATCTCAACTTCGTTCAGTGTTAATAAGACCCAGATTACAAAATTCAATCTGGTTCCTAAAAACGGACAGTCATTTTATTTTTCTTTGAACAATACTTTCCAACTGAATAAAGCTAAGACATTCATGCTATTTGTCAATTACTGGAATAATCTTCCTTCCAGAGACGGATATTTTTCTATGAAAAACACAGCAAGTCTGGATGCAGGAGTAAAAATGAGTTTTGCGGAAAAAGCCCTTCAGGTCAATCTTTCTGTAAGCGATATTTTCAGACAGTCCGGATTGAGAGCTGATATGTATTTTACTGATAATACACAATCTTTCAACAACTATTGGGATGCCAGAAGAATGAACCTCAGCATCACCTATAATTTTGGAAATCAGAAAGTAAAGTCAAATAACAGAGCGGTTAATTTTGAAGAAAAAAACCGTGCCCAATAACTGCAAAAAACTAAGCTCAGGGAATTTTTCCTGAGATAACCATCATCATATATAAAAAAAACAGAGTGCATAGCTCTGTTTTTTGTTTAAATAATTCATCCCAACATTTAGAACCTGAATTCAATTCTTGCAAATAAGAACCTTCCTCCTATTCCATACTGAGAAACCTGTCTGGAATATACAAACTGGTTATCAGCCGTTAATGAACTTATATTCGGGCTTTTGGAAGGCAGTATATTCAGGATGTTATTGCTTCCGATAGTTGCTGAAATATTTTTATTAAAATCATATCCTACGGATAAATCTGTCACAAAGCGGTTATTAAGAACAAAATGCTCTGTACTTCCTGTTACTCCGTCAAAATTAGCATCTAAAACATCTGCATCCGTCACTTTACCGAAGAAAGAATTACGCAGCAGGAAAGTAAATCCGGAAACTCTTAAAGTATTAGATAAAGTAGCTTTTACGCGGGGTACAGCTTCTTCAAAATACACTCTATTCGGTTCTGAGAAATAATTATCAATCTGGCTTACCAGTTTAGGCGACGCATGAATATCTCCGATTCTTTTGGTCTGATTAAAGTTAATTCCCAGATTATTCTCTAAGGAAACTCCCGATGAAATTTTTGAATTTTGAGAAATGGTAATATCCAACCCCTTTGTCTGAGAATCTACTGCATTGGCAAAGAAGTTGGCAGCGCTAGCTCTTGCCAGATCAAAGGCACTTTGCAATACCTGATCATCATCATTTTTAATTTTATCCGGACGGAAAAACAGATCCGTAAGCACTACCCTATCCTTAATCTTTATTAAATAAGCATCTGCTGTAAAAGTCAGACTTAATGACGGAATTTTCCATGTAATTCCTGTGCTGTAGGATTGTGAAGTTTCTTGTTTTAATTTCGGAATACCCAGTGCCTGTGCTGCTTCAGAATTATTTCTAAAAGTACCGACCTGCGTGGTTTTTCCCTGCTGAATCAGTGTAGAAGTAGAGCTATAATAAATTTGCGCTAATGAAGGTGCTCTAAATCCTGTAGAAACAGCTCCTCTCCAGTTTAGATTGGGAGCCAGTTTTACATTGGTTGCCAGCTTATAATTGAATGTAGACCCGAAGTCTGAATAATTCTCATATCGTAAAGCTCCTTCCAACAGCCATCCGTCGGTAACTTCCAGTTCTGCATCTGCATAAGCTGCAATACTGTTTCTATTTCCTGAAACGGCATTTTCCGGACTAAACCCTGGGAACACCTGTGCTCCGGCTGGTCTTATACTTCCGAAGAAATCGGTTACTTTTTCATTTTCAGGGGTTTTGGCTGTTACCACACGTCCATAAATATCGTACGAAGCATAAGAATTTTCTTTTCCTGCATTTACTTTATAATTTTCATGTCGGTATTCAGCGCCAAATGCTAGATTTAATCCTTTCAGGACATCATACTTTTTGGAGAAATCCAGATTGACGGTATTTTGTGAAAACTCAGACCCTCCAGCATCAAAAGTTCGTGGAGAACTATCTGTAAGCGATGCATTAAAGGTATTGACAACTCCAAAACCGAAAACGTTTTTGCCAAATGTATTACTGAAATCTACATTCCAGCCATTCCATTTTCCTTTAATTCCGGCAGCAAGAGAATAATCATTTACAGCTGCTTCAATCTGAGGGAGATATCCATTAGGAGTAACTGCATTGATGTTTCTCTCCGTATTTGGGAGTCTGTAAAATCCTCCGGCATTTCCAAGACGGTAGCTATAGCCTCCAAAAGAGTACACTTTCCAATCCTCATTCACAGGAATTTCAGAATTAAAGAAGAGCTGCCCCGATTGTAGCTTAGACTGTCCGGCTCTCAGGCTAAAATCTTTTCTTTCCAATCCTCTGTAATTAAGTTCCTGGGAAGTAAAATCTTTACCTAATATTTTTTGAAGGTCAGCAATACTGTTTGCCCCTGAGATCTGAGACTGGAAATCAGTTCCAAAATAACCAACCTTAGTCGCATATTGTTTTACCGTATTGATAATCTGCTGAGTATTGGAGGTGTTGGTAATATTTTTATACAAACCATCAATATTAACTCCGTCCTGTAATGCTCTGTAATTAATAGCATTATACGCATTGAAAATATTTCCTTCCCTTACTCCGGCTCTGGAATAAGGATCACGGTATTGCGCAGAACCTGTCACGTTAATAAATCCGGATTTTCCAATTTTCGCTCCATAATTAAGATCTACAGAAATGGTTTGTCCGTCCACTCCTCCTGAGAAATTATTAGCAACAGGCGAAGCATATCCACCGAGAAATACCTGTCCGGAAAGTCCTAATCTTTTTTTCAATCCCAGGTTAACTACTCCTGCAATGGCATCAGAACCATATTGAGCAGAAGCTCCGTCTCTTAAAACCTCAATTTTTTCCAAAGCAAAAGCGGGAATAGCATTAAGATCAGTTCCTACAGAGCCTCTTCCCGGTGTAAGCGTTACATTAATCAATGAAGACTGATATCGTCTTTTTCCATTGAGTAACACTAAAACCTGATCCGGTCCTAATCCTCTTAAAAGAGCAGGATCTACAAAGTCAGTTCCATCGTTCACCGTGTGTGAAGTGGATGAAAATGAAGGGACAATATAATTTAAAGCCTGGCTGATATTGTTCGTCGGGCTTTGCTTTAAAATTTTTGATATGTTAATGATATCTACCGGAACAGGGGTATCCGTCAATGATCTTCCGGAACCTCTTGACCCAAGGATAACCACATCATCTATTTTTTTAGATTGTAAAGTGTCCGTCTGTGCGTAATAAAATGTAGAGATAAGCGCGAAAGAAGGAATAAATATTTTTGTTTTGAAATTATGCATGTTGTTGGTTGTTTACTTTTTGTTGTTAAAAATTGTTTTTTGAGCAATACAAATCCTGTAACCCTAAAATGTAAGGTTACCATTGATGTTCGGAATGTTTGTATTATTTTTTTAAATAGAAAATGCTAGAAGCAACAACACATGCGCATATAGAAATGGCATGAAAACATATCAGAATAATGAAGACTCACTTCATGATCTGAAGAATAAAAAATTACTGATGGAATGTGATTTCCCTTGTCTTTAAACATTTGACTTTACCTTTAAAACAAAAATTCAAGATGGAAGTAATGATAGAATGATAAACATTTTTTCCGGAAGATCCGGCTTATCGATTGCAGCACCTTGCTTGTTTTTGCAGGTTGCTATCCCATCTAGAGATTCTTGATAATTACCTGGCAAAGATATAATTATTTCGGAAATAAAAAAAATTTAAGCTTAGTTTTTCGATTTTCACAATTTTAGCGTAACAAATTATCTTTTTCAGCGTCTAACCGGATATCAGTAAAAACATTATGAAAAAAACGATTTTCGCTTTATCTTTATTAGGCTCTATTTTTGTTTTCTCGCAGGAGAAAAGTAATAAACCTCAGGAAAAACAAATTGAAGGGGTAGTGATCACCAAAACTAAAAAAGCCGTTGAACAAAAAGCAGACCGTACTATTTTTGACTTTTCCGAACAGCCTCAGCTGAACAACGGAAACGTTTTGGAGGGAATTAAAAAACTTCCGGGACTTGTATCTACCGACATCGCAGGAATGATGTATCAGGGAAAAATGCTTGAAGTGTATCTGAATGGGAGACCCTTGAACATCACTTCCAATGAATTAAACTCCTTCCTTGAAGGAATGCCCGCCAACTCTGTAGAAAGAATTGAGGTAATCACCCAGCCCGGCGCTGAATTTCCGGCTACTTCCGGAGGTGCGATCATGAATATTATCACTAATAAAAACGCCAATAAATATTTAACAGCAACTTATTCCGGGAATTATTCTTTCACGAATTATGATAAATACAGAAACAGAACAACCAATTCTGTTAATTTAAATGCAAGAAATAAATATTTCGGATGGCAGCTGAACGTAGGTCAAAATTACCGTGAAAGTATGCTGAATGGCCAGCAGGATGAGCTTTTAACAAGTCATACCGATAGATACGGACGTGGATATTTTGCAAAATCAGGCTTAACTTTTGATTTGGGGCAGGACAGATTATTATTAAACTACGATATTTATCACAATAATAATGACAATTATACTTTAAGTAATGGTCATGGAGATTTGCCTTTCCAGAATAATCCAAAAGATTTAAGAGAAGCTTTTTATACATCTTCGGATGTTGCTCATACCAATAGCCTGAGACAGGAAGCTGTTGTAACGTATCAAAAACGTTTTGCTGACAAATCTCAAAAACTGGACTTTCAGTTTGGGTATACAAGATCAGACAGTAAATTTTCTCAGGATAATTTCTTTCAGGATGGGACATTTGTAATGCCTGCAAACCCGCCAATCAATAGTCCTACCAATGGTTTGAAAGATATTCTGAACAATAAATCTGTGATGAATATTGCCAACTTCAAAGTAGATTATGCCCAGCCTATCAAGCTTCTTGATGGCGGAAAAGTAAGCTTTGGAGGTTTATACGAGAAACAGGATTATGATACGGAAAGTTTTGGTTTAACCAATCTTGAATATCAGAGACAAACGGCATCTACCTATTTGGAGTTTCAGGCAAAATTGAAAAAATTTGACTTCACATTAGGTTCCCGTGCTGAGAACTATGATATTTCAGGAGTAACAAGATATTTTGATAAAGATGCGAAATTGGTAGAGGCTAATTTGATTCCTTTCAATAAGTTTAAGTTTTTCCCGAATGCGAGTGTACAGTATAACATGATGAATCAGGTTTATATTGCCGCAAATTATAACAGAAAAATCAGTTTACCTAGTATTTCTGCCCTGAACCCGAATAACGTGACGTTCTCCGGACCAAGTACAGAAGTAAATGGTAACCCCAATCTACAGCCTACTATTTTTGATAACTATGAATTGAAAATTTCGGCTTTTGATTATGCATTTATCGGATACAGCGTAAGTTCGGCAAGCAATCAGGTAGCACAGATCATCCGAAAAGATGGAAGAAAACTTTTCAACGAGCAGGTGAACATTTCAAATATGAAAATTCACAACTTCAACGTGGGATTACCGGTTCCTTTTATGATTTTCAGCAAGCCTTTAAGCGAAATTATGAAGTTTAATTTCAATCCTGATAAAATTAATTTCATGTACTTATATGCAGGATATCAGAAGCATGAAATCAACAATCTGAATAATAAAGGGTTCTGGATTTTTAATATCATGACTCAGATTATTTTGCCGAAAGACATCAAACTGACAGCCAATTACAGTTATCTGACTCCAAAGGCAGGATATTTCTACTTCACGGCAGAGAAACCGTTCAACAACTCTCTTGATATTACGTTGACGAAGAAGTTTATGAACAACCGTCTGACACTTTCTGTTTTTGCGAATGATATTTTCAATGGACAGATGATGCAGGTACGTTCTAACCCGCCATCAGGAACTCCGGTAATGATCAGCAGTAAATATGACACGAGGAATTTCGGATTTTCCATCAACTATAAAATTCCGACAAGAAATAAACTGGCGAAAGAGGACCCGAATATCCTGAACCAAACTAAAAAAGAAGATAACGGAGGTGTAATGCAGCAGGCACAATAATCCTTTTTTGTAATAGAATAAAAATAGGCGGTAAATAATTATCGTCTATTTTTTTGTAGGTAAGTTTTTGGCTAAAGCCAATGGACGGTTTTATAAAAGTAAAACGGGCTAAAGCCCGTTTCTATTGATATTAAAATGGTGTTATTTGTGAAAGATTCGTGATATTAGTGTTTATACTAACATCAGAAATCTATCGTCTGAAATCTCCAACTCAGCGTATCTACCAAAGTCAGCTGATTAACACTCACAGGAAGATTAGTAATAATTTTTAACGTCTGAAGAGCCATCATGCTTCCTATCATCCCGGGAAGAGCTCCCAATACGCCAAGGCTGTCACAATCCGGCACATCTTCATCAAAAGGTGGTTCAGGGAAAATATCCCGCAAGTTTTTGCTTCCATTATGATTAAATACAGCAACTTGTCCTGAAAATCCTAAGATACTTCCGTAAACCAAAGTTTTATGCAATTTTATACAGGTATCATTCACCAGATATCTTGTTGAAAAATTGTCTGAGCCGTCAACAATAACATCGTATTGAGAAATGATTTCTTCGGCATTCTCTTTATTGATTTTCTCTTCAATTCCTATCAATTTCACCTGATGATTGAGTTCTTTTACAAATGTTTCTGCGCTCTTCACTTTGGATAATCCTACTCTGTTTTCGGTATGTATAATCTGCCTATTCAGATTATGAAGTTCAACTTCATCAAAATCGATAACGCCTAGAGTTCCTACTCCTGCGGCGGCAAGATATTGTATAACCGGACTTCCTAAACCTCCGGCTCCAACGACAAGAACTTTGGAAATTATTATTTTCTTTTGTCCCTCAAGTCCTATCTCTTCGATAAATATCTGCCGGCTGTATCGTGAAAAATGATCTTCTTTCATAATTATAACTGAACCATTAAGATTCTTTAAAATCCACTGTACACGGAATCCCAGTCTTTCATCACAGGATCATAGCCTGCTTTTTTGATCATGAGTCTGATTTCATCCATACTTCGTTCATCACTGGTTTCAAACTGTTCCAGAGATTCTTTATCTACAGCATAACCTCCAGGGTTGGTTTTTGATCCAGCACTCATGGCTGTTGCTCCCAGAGACACTATATTATTCCTGAATACTTCATTTTCTCTGGTAGAAATGGAAATTTCAAGGTCTTCATTCCAGATTCTGTAAGCACAAATGAGCTGAAGAAGATCTCTGTCTTCCATAATAAAATTAGGTTCAATGATTCCTTCTGCCGGTCTGAGCCTTGGAAAGGAAACAGAAAACTTACTTTTCCAATATTGTTTCTGAAGATAATCTATGTGTAATGCATTAAAAAAACTATCAACTCTCCAATCTTCAAGTCCAAGGAGAACTCCGAGTCCTATTTTATGAATTCCTGCTCGTCCAATTCTGTCCGGAGTTTCCAGTCGAAAATGAAAGTTTGATTTCTTACCTTTCGGATGGTATTCTCTGTAGACATCCTGGTGGTAGGTTTCCTGATACACCAAAACAGAATGTACTCCTTCTTCATGAAGCAGTTTGTATTCTTCTTCCATTAATGGCTGTACTTCAATGGATATATTGGAAAAATGAGGTTTTAGCTTACGGACAGCATTCTGAAAATAAGGGACTCCCACTATTTTATTGGCTTCACCACTTACCAATAACACATGATTCACGCCCATGGATTTCAGTACTGAGGCTTCAATCATCAATTCCATATCGGAAAGTGTTTTTCTTTTCAGGCTATTATCGAGGCTGAATCCGCAATAGGTACAGATATTCTGGCATTCATTACTGAGATACAGCGGTGCATACAACTGAATGGTTTTTCCAAATCTTTTTTGGGTAAGCATCTGCGTCATTCTTGCCATCAGTTCCAGTTCATGAGAAGCGGCTGGTGACAGGAGATTCAGAAAATCATCAAGAGTTTTATTCTTTTTCTGAAGACTGTATCTTACCTCAGCCAGATTTACTTTTTCAAGCTTATCCTTTACCTCATCCCACTGGTAGTTTTCAAAAACATCTTTAAAGCTTTTCATGAGTATGATTTATTCAAATAAAAACGAAGTAAGCGGACTTGAAGCTTCAGCATGGTTGGCAATCGCTCCCAATCCAGATTCGAAGGCTCTTCTTCCGGCAATCACACCTTCTTTAAAAGCTAAAGCCATATTCAGTGGATTTCCGGCAACGGCAATGGCGGTATTCACCAAAACGGCATCTGCTCCCATCTCCATTGCTTTTGCAGCATCTGATGGTGCTCCAATTCCAGCATCTACCACTACAGGAACATTACTCTGGTTAATGATTATTTCCAAAAAGTCCTGAGTTCTTAATCCTTTATTGGTTCCAATTGGTGCACCCAAAGGCATTACTACAGCTGTTCCGGCATCTTCAAGACGTTTGCACAAAACAGGATCTGCATGAATGTAAGGCATTACAACAAATCCTAATTTGGCCAATTCTTCAGTGGCATATAAAGTTTCAATAGGATCCGGCAGTAAATATTTCGGGTCCGGATGAATTTCCAGTTTTACCCAGTTGGTTTCCAATGCTTCTCTGGCTAATTGTGCTGCCAATACCGCTTCTTTGGCAGTTCTTGCCCCGGAGGTGTTCGGCAGAAGATGAACGTTGGTTTCTTTTAATGAATCAAGCAGATCATCTTCATTAGATTGGGCATCAATTCTTTTGAGAGCCATCGTTACCATATCGGTTTCTGATGCGATGACAGATTGTACCATATCTCTCATACTCCCGAATTTTCCTGTTCCTAAAAACAGTCTTGATTCAAAAATTCTTCCTGCTATTTCTAATTTCTGATTGTTCATATCATTACTTTTTTTAGTTCATTAATAATAGTCGGCTGCTTTGTAATGAGCCCGGATACGGCAACACCATAAATCCCGATTCCCTGTAACGGCAAAATATCTTCAAGGGTAACGCTTCCGATGGCAAATATTCTAGGGATATCTATTGATTTTTCTCTTAATCCATCAATGATCGCCTGATAGCCTTCAAATCCAAGAACAGGGCTTAGTTTTTCTTTGGTTGTGGTAAATCTCAATGGTCCTAAACCGATATAATCACAAGATTCTTTGATTCTCTGAATGACATCTGAAAGGGTATTAGCCGTTCCTCCAATAATTTTATTTTCGCCTAAAATCAATCTTGCTTCTTCAATGGCGCTGTCGTTTAATCCTAAATGAACACCATCTGCATCTATTTCTTTGGCTATTTGTACATGATCATTGATGATACAAACCGACTGATATTCTGAACAAAGTTGTTTTGAAATTTCACAAAGGTTGATTAGTTCATTTTCAGGTGCATTTTTCCATCGAACCTGCACCCATTTGATCCCGTTGTCTAAGACTTTTCGGATACAAAGTTCCTGTTCGTGAAGGGTATTTCCTTGTGATATGTATTGTAATTTTTCCATTTTTCTATGAATGCGTTCCCAGTAAAGAGGGATTGCTTTTTAAAAATTTTTCGATGTATAATTTCCCATTTCTACAGGCAGTTTCCCTATTTTCACCTTTCGCAAGTTCTGCAGTTATGGCTGATGATAACACACAGCCGGAGCCATGTTTAGGAAAATAGGCTGCACTGCTTTCGGTTGGAACTAAAAGAGTTTCTTTTCCGTTTTCAACTAAAATATCCGTTCCTAAATGATCTTCCCGATGTCCTCCTTTGATCAGCAATGAGCACTGATTTGTATCTGACAAAAGATTATTTTCCTTTAAAACACTGTATTCATTATAATTGGGGGTTATTAAACTGAGTTGATTAACCGTATTTTTCAATTGAGGAAGTGTTTCAAGATCAAAAAATGTAAATTCGGAAGTGCTTTTCAGAATAGGATCCCACACGATTTTCACTTCAGGATTTCCTTTTTGAACTGTTTCTACAATCTTACCCAGAAATTCAGCATCCTTCACTATTCCAATTTTCACGGCTGAAACGGGGTAATTTTCCATCAACACTTGAATGGCTTCCGTTACTTCATCTATAGGGCGCCATTCTAAGCTCAGGCATTTGGCAGCGGTTTGCAATGTCAGTGCAGTACATACTCCCAGTCCTATAACTTTCGACTGTTCAAAGGTTTTACTATCTGATAACAAGCCTGCTCCACCACTGGGATCAAAACCTGCGATACTTATGACATAAGGCCGTTCCTGCATTTTCTGAATACTTTTAAAGGGTCTTCATTTTCCCAGATGGCACCTAATAACGCGGCTCCATCTGTTTCTGCTTCGAAAACTTCATTAATATTATCCTGATTAATTCCTCCAAGGGCAATCAATTTTACATCCGGATTGTTCCGGTGTTTTATTTCTTCTTTAATAGTGGAATCCATTCCATATCCTTTTTTGGAGATACTTGGAAAGAACGGGCTTATGAAAGCATATTCCCATTCTTTATCCAAAGTATTATAGGTTGTGATATCATGTACCGAAGTTGAAATGATATTTTCTTCTGCAAAAGGTTTATATACTTCTTCCTTTCGATCAATCTCCCTGAAATGAAATCTTGAAATATTAAATTCCTTCCCAAGATCATAATGCGTATGTAAAACCAATTGTGAATGAAAGGGTTCATCAATCTGGGTGATGAATTCAATCATTTCATTGCGGCTGAGCCATGGTTTACGGATATGAAGCAAGCCAAGTCCTTCCTGAAACATTTGATTAATTGTATCTGTTTCGTTCGGGGCAATCAATTCAGGAGTGATAACGAGGATCATATATAAATTTCTTTCCCTTTTTCAATGAATTCCTGTGATTTATCCAGCATTCCCTGTTCTGCAGATTCACGAATTTCCTGAGTAATTTTCATTGAACAGAATTTTGGTCCGCACATGGAACAGAAATGGGCAATTTTTGCACCTTCTGCAGGAAGTGTTTCATCATGATAGGCTCTTGCTGTCTCTGGATCTAATGAAAGGTTGAACTGATCTTCCCATCTGAACTCAAACCTTGCCTTGCTTAATGCATTGTCTCTATATTGTGCTCCCGGATGACCTTTTGCTAAATCTGCAGCGTGAGCCGCCAACTTATAGGTAATCACTCCTACTTTTACATCATCTTTATTCGGAAGACCTAAATGTTCCTTTGGCGTTACATAGCAAAGCATGGCACATCCAAACCATCCGATCATGGCAGCCCCGATTCCGGAAGTAATGTGATCATAACCTGGTGCAATATCCGTTGTTAAAGGGCCTAAGGTATAAAACGGAGCTTCATGACATTCTTCCAGCTGCTTTTCCATATTTTCTTTGATCATATGCATCGGAACGTGCCCGGGGCCTTCAATCATAACCTGTACATTGTGTTTCCATGCAATTTTGGTCAGTTCACCTAAAGTTTCAAGTTCTGCAAACTGAGCGGCATCATTGGCATCTGCAATAGATCCGGGACGAAGACCGTCTCCCAGAGAGAATGCAACATCGTATTTCTTCATGATTTCACAAATCTCCTCAAAATGGGTATACAGGAAGCTTTCTTTATGATGAAATAAGCACCATTTTGCCATGATAGATCCTCCTCTGGAAACAATTCCGGTGACTCTTTTTGCTGTTAAATGAATGTATCTCAACAAAACTCCTGCGTGAATAGTGAAGTAGGAAACTCCCTGCTCTGCCTGTTCAATAAGGGTATCTCTGAAGATTTCCCACGTCAGGTCTTCCGGAACTCCTTTTACTTTTTCCAATGCCTGATAGATAGGAACAGTACCAATAGGAACCGGACTGTTTCTGATGATCCATTCTCTTGTTTCGTGAATATTCTTCCCGGTGGAAAGATCCATAATGGTATCAGCTCCCCATCGGCAGGCCCATACTGCTTTTTCTACTTCCTCTTCAATACTGGATGAAACGGCACTGTTTCCGATATTGGCATTGATTTTCACCAGGAAATTTCTTCCAATGATCATCGGCTCACTTTCCGGGTGGTTGATGTTATTGGGAATAATAGCTCTTCCGGCAGCAATTTCGTCTCTTACAAATTCCGGTGTGATTTTACTTTTCGGAGTATTGGCTCCAAAACTATGTCCGGGATGTTGAAAAGCCATTTCTTTGGATACAGAGTCAAGCTGTTCTATTCTTTGATTTTCTCTGATCGCCACATATTCCATTTCCGGAGTGATGATTCCCTGTTTTGCATAGTAAAGCTGAGTAAGCTCTTTTCCTTCCTGTGCTACTTTAGGTTTATGATCATAGGAGAATCTCAGTTCATCAAGACGCTGATCTGCTAAACGGGCTTTTCCGTATTCAGATGTTATTCCGTCCAGAATATTCACATCATTTCTGTCCAGAATCCATTGTTCTCTGATTCTTGGAAGTCCTTTCTGAATATCAATAACTGCATTTTCATCGGTATAAGGACCTGAAGTGTCATAAATGGTAACCGGGGCATTATGTTCAAAGCCGCCATTGGTCAATTTGGTCGGGCTAAGCTGTATTTCACGCATTGCTACATTGATAGGGTGTAATGTTCCTTCAATATAGATTTTCTTTGAGTTCGGAAATGGCGAACATGTAATGGAGTGAGCCATAAGTATTGGTATTAAATATGAGAATTAACCGCCTTGAGTGGCAGTAATGATTAAAACTGAATCGTTATTGTTAAGGATGGTTTCCGCCCAGACTGACAGGGGAATAATGCGATTGTTGAGGGCTACAGCAATACCTTTCTTCTTTCCGGGTAGCTCAATAGCCAATAATGCTTCCAGGTTGGCAGGAAGTACATCAAATGTTTTTCGGGTGTGGTTGATAATAAGTTCCATTCCTAATAATTTAAATATACTTTAGGAATGGCTATTATTGTACAATAGAATGTACAGCAAAAGTCATCTACTTTTCCCTACGCTGGTATGATCCAGATCAGGTTCAAAGGGTAAAGTCTCAGTCTGTTGGTAACAGACACCCCTAAAGTTTGGGACGAAGTTAGACATTTTTTTAGAATGGGCAAAATTTTTTGAAGGGCAGAACAGAAAGCTAAATAATGAGAACAGGAAATTATTTAATCAAAAAAAATAGGCTGAAAGTGTAACACTCCCAGCCTATCTATTATTTTTCTCTTATTATTCTTCACAAGCCCTCCAGATCGCATCATTCTGCGGAACAGGAGCTATGATTTCAATGTTTTCTTTGGTTACCGGATGAATAAATTCCAGTTTTCTTGCATGAAGATTGATTCCTCCATCAGGATTGGAACGCGGTGCTCCATATTTCAGATCTCCTTTGATTGGAATTCCTGTTTTGGACAATTGTGCTCTGATCTGGTGATGTCTACCGGTTTCAAGATCAATTTCAAGAAGTAGGTAATTATCCAGAGTCTTAATAACATTATAAGTCAAAATCGCTTCTTTTGCTCCTTCCGTAGCTTTTGGAAAAACAATAGCTTTATTATTCTTCTCGTTTTTCTTTAGGTAATGAACCAGCTTTTGACTTTGCGGGATCATTTCTTTTCCTACAACGGCCCAATACGTTTTTTTCACTTCACGGTTTTTTACCATCTGTGTAAGACGGGAAAGTGCTTTAGAAGTTTTTGCATAGATCACCAGTCCGGATGTAGGACGGTCTATACGATGAACCAAGCCGAGAAAAACATTTCCCGGCTTAGCATCTCTTATTTTTATAAAATTCTTGATGGATTCTAATAGTGATTCATCTCCGGTTTTGTCACCCTGTACAAGCTGACCAACCTTTTTATTAATCACCAGAAGATGGTTGTCTTCATATATAATCTGCTCCTTCATATTTCTTTCATCTATCTTCTTCTATTGGATAAAGACAGGATAATCCCTGCCAAAAGACCTACAGTTTTAACAGCAGAAAGTTTTGAATCTTCCGGAATAAATGCTCCCAGTACACAGATCGCTGCAGCAGCGTACATTGCATACACAAAGTTCTTATTCGTAAGCAGCGGAGCCTGAATAAAGAAGCTTGCTCCTATCAGCACATAAAAAACTTTTCTTGAAAGTAAATGATTGATTTCCGGAGAAAATAGATTAAACCATCCTACAGCAAGACAAATCAAAGCTGCGATAGATAATATTCCCTGGATTGATTGTTGATTCTGCATGGATTAATAGCTTTCGTTTTCATTTGGAAACTCTACACTTTTCACATCTTTTACGTATTGAGCAACAGCTCCTGTAATTTCTGTGTAAAGGTCAAGATATCTTCTTAAGAATTTCGGGCTGAAACCTTTGTTCATTCCTACCATATCGTGATACACTAAAACCTGTCCGTCACAATCTGAACCTGCTCCGATTCCGATGGTAGGGATAGAAATACTTTCAGTTACTTTCTTCGCTAATTCTGCCGGAATT
Source organism: Chryseobacterium viscerum (assembly GCF_025949665.1). NCBI lineage: Bacteria > Pseudomonadati > Bacteroidota > Flavobacteriia > Flavobacteriales > Weeksellaceae > Chryseobacterium > Chryseobacterium viscerum. The sequence continues at coordinate 116,760 of NZ_JAPDFT010000004.1, forward strand.
TTTTCCAATACAATTGAAAAACATCCTAATTCTTCCAAAAGCTGTGCATCAGCGATCAGTTTTTCGGCTTCTGCCTCTTCTTTAGCTCTTACTTTATAAGTTCCGAATTTATAGATGGATTGCGGTGTTAATCCCAAATGTCCCATTACCGGAATTCCGGCATTGATGATCTTTTTGATAGACTTGGAGATTTCTTTTCCGCCTTCAATTTTCACAGCATGCGCTCCACCTTCCTTCATCATTCTTACCGCAGACTCCAGTGCTTTTTCAGGGTTACTCTGATAAGTTCCGAAAGGTAAATCTGCTACCACCAAAGCTCTGTCGGTTCCTCTTACCACACTTTGAGCATGATAAATCATTTGATCCAGCGTAATAGGCAATGTAGTTTCAAAACCAGCCATTACATTCGCTGCAGAGTCTCCAATTAAAATAGCATCTACTCCACCTGCATCTACCATCTTTGCAGTGGTAAAATCATAGGCTGTAAGCATTGTTATTTTTTCCTTGTCGAATTTCATTTTACGCAAGGTTTCAGTTGTAACTTTTTTAATTTCAGAGTGAACAGACATAATTTATCTATTTTTAAAAGTTAAAAAGTCGGCCTTGGGCCGACTTAAGTTTTTGTATGATTTATAAAACTACGTGACCGAGTTTCATGAGTTTGTCGTGATTTAAGATCTTGATATTTCTTCCGTCTACTTCAATGAGACTATCCTGTTTGAATTCTGATATCAGACGGATGGCACTTTCTGTAGCGGTACCGATAATATTGGCAATTTCTTCTCTCGTTAATGAGATCTTGATAAAACCTTCAGGATCTACTCCCAGTTTCTGTTCCAGAAGCAACAGAATTTCTGCAAGCCTTTCTCTTACCGTTTTCTGAGCAAGGAAAGTGATGGTATTGGAAGATTCTCCTAATTCGTATGAGATTTTCTGAAGCATTACGAAAGACAGCTGTGGATCTACCTCCAGAAGATACATAAAGATATCTGCGGGTAAGAAAACACATTCAATATCTGTCATTGCTTCTGCTTTGGCCTGGAAATTTTCCCCGCAAAGCAAAGAACGATAGCCGATGATATCCCCTTCTTTGATAAATCTTAAAATTTGATCTTTCCCGAACGCTCCTGATTTTGAAAGTTTGGCAGCCCCTTTTTCCAGAACAAACACTCCTTTTGGAGTTTCGCCATCCTCGAAAATGGTATCGTGTTTCTGAAAACTCAGTTTCTTTTTGCCATTAATGTATTTCTCAAAATCTGCGCTAGAAAGTCTTTCTTTAAATGATTTATCATTAAAAACTCTGGCGAACCTCTCTTCAATTGCTATCTGTTGTTCCTGCGGCATTTTATATGATATTTATCACAAAAATAGAACTTTTTAACGCGATAAACAAAAAAATTTGTTATAATTTTGTAGTTCAATATTTTATGGGGTGAGCGAGAACTGTTTTCATTGTGGTCAAGGGATAGAAAAAGAGAGAATTTTATTTGATGAAAAGACTTTCTGTTGTAATGGATGTAAGTCTGTTTACGAAATTCTAAATTTAAATAATTTAAGCAATTTCTATGAGCTTAATAAAGGAGCGGGAATTCGTCCGAATGATGAAAATTCTTCTCAATTTGACTACTTGGACACACCGGAAATTTTTGAAAAAGTGACTGATTTTTCTGAAGGAAACACCAGTCTCGTTACATTCAAAATCCCTGTTATTCACTGTTCTTCTTGTATCTGGCTATTAGAAAGCCTTCACACGTTAAATAAGCATATTAAATATTCGCAGGTTAATTTCACAAGAAAGACCTTACAGATTTCATTCAATCATAATGATATGAAATTAAGCGAACTAGCTAAATTTTTAACCAATCTAGGATATAAACCGGTTATCAGCCTTGAAACCGCTGATAAAAATGAAGATCATCTTGACAAATCTTTATTAGTAAAATTTGCCATTGCTGCCTTTGCTTTTGGTAATGGAATGTTCCTTGCCTTTCCTGAATATATCGGAGGGGAAGATTATTGGATGGAACATTACAGAGGCTTATTCAGAACCCTGATATTCCTTTTGGCAACACCTGTCGTATTTTACTCCGCTTCAGATTATTATAAATCTGCATGGTACGGTTTAAAAAATAAGATTGTTAACATTGATGTTCCGATTGTCTTAGGAATTTTTGTTCTATACGGAAGAAGCATCTACGAAGTGGTAACAGATTATGGTCCAGGATATTTCGATACTCTTTGTGGACTATTATTCTTCATGCTTCTCGGAAAAATTTTCCAAAAAAGAACATACAGTGCTCTTTCTTATGACAGAGATTACAAATCTTTCTATCCTATTGCTGTAACGAAAGTTGATTTCGAAGGAAAACAGGATAATATTTTATTGTCTGAAATAAAAGTGGGTGACAGAATTCTGGTTAGAAACCAGGAAATCATCCCGGTAGATGCTATTCTGATCAACGGAGAAGGAAATATTGACAACAGTTTTATTACCGGAGAAAGCGAAAGTATCAGCAAACAACCTGGTGATAAGATTTTTGCCGGAGGTAAGCAGATAGGATCATCCCTGGAACTGGAAGTGATTAAAAACGTAGATCAAAGTTATCTTACCCAGTTGTGGAACAAGGAGGCCTTTAAGAAACACGAGACCGGACTTGACACGCTGACAAACAACATCAGTAAATACTTCACATTCATAATTTTAGGCATTGCTCTCGTTGCGGGAACCTATTGGGCATTTATTGATCTGGAGAAGATGTTCCAGGTTATTTCTGCCATTCTGATTATTGCATGTCCTTGTGCGCTTGCGTTGTCTGCACCGTTCACTTTTGGACACATTATGAGGATTTTAGGTCGAAATAAGTTCTATGTAAAAGATACTTTAACGATTGAAAAAATCGCGAAGCTTGATACCATTGTTTTTGATAAAACCGGAACGATTACCCACAGAAAAAAATCAAATATCAAATACGAAGGGCCCGAAATCAGCGAATTTGACTCCTTGAATATTAAAACATTATTAAAGAATTCCAACCATCCGCTTTCAAAATCTCTGTATGAATTCATCGAAGTAAATGATGAATATTTCCCGGTAGAGAAATTTGTTGAAATCTCAGGAAAAGGATATGAAGCCAGCATAAGAGGAAATCTTTATAAAATCGGTTCGGCACGCTATAACAACCAGGAACCCAAAAACCTTGAAACAGCAGTTTACATCAGTAAAAATGATGAATACTTAGGGAAATTTATCTTTAAGAATGAATACCGCCCGAAACTGAGAGAACTTTTCACAAAACTTACCAACTACAAAATATTTATCCTGAGTGGAGATAATTCCTCAGAAGAAAGCCAACTTAAAGAGCTTATTCCAAATTATAAAGGAATGGCCTTTAATCAGAATCCGGAAGATAAACTGAATTATATTAAAGCCCTTCAGGATCAGCACATGAAAGTAGCAATGCTTGGAGATGGCCTTAATGATGCGGGAGCTTTAAAACAAAGTAATGTAGGAATTGCAATTGCTGATGACACCAACAGTTTTACACCATCTTCTGATGTAATTATGAACGGTGATAAAGTGGTTACATTAGACAATTACCTGAACGTTTGTAAGGGCTCTATCACCATTGTGAAAATGACATTTATAATCAGTTTTCTATACAATATCGTTGGTTTAAGTTACGCTGTTACAGGACATATGCATCCGCTCTTCGCAGCAATCATCATGCCAATCAGTTCCATCACGGTGGTTACCTTTACTACACTTTCAACCTGGATATTAGGACGTAAACATTTCAAAAAACAGGCGTAGAAGCCCTTATTTAGACTGATTTTAAATTAGCTGAAATCGGCATTTCGTGATGAATGTCATTATTTTTCACTAAATTTGAACCCCGAAAATAGGTTAATTTTGTTGTCCAATGGATATTCTATATTTAATGATCCTCTGCAGTGTTTCTTTGGCTGCGATTTTCTTGGTCGTATTTATAGTGTATGCCCGAAAAGGACAGTTTGAAGATGATGAATCTCCGGCTGTCAGAATCCTTTTTGATGATGAAAAAATCAAAGAAAATGATGAAGCAGGCAACAAAGATAAAGACGAGAAAGAAATAGGAGAAAATAATAAAAATTGAGAAAAATAGTGAATAGTTGATATGGAAACACAGAAGTTTAGTTATGACAATAGTATTGTCCGTGCGTTCCTTTATGCGACCTTAGTTTTCGGTCTTATAGGGTTTACGTTCGGGCTTACGGCGGCATTAATGCTTTTCTACCCTGAATTACCTGAATTCTTTTTCGGGACAGATGACACAACCATCAAAAGTTTGGCATCGGGAAATATTCAAGGTTTAATAAACACTCATGGTGCATTTGGTTTTGGTAGAATCAGAATGCTGCACACCAACACCGTAATCTTTGCATTCGTTTGTAACATTGTTTACACGGGTATTTATTACTCATTACAGAGATTATTAAAAACAAGAATGTACAGTGACACATTGTCTTGGTTACATTTCTGGACTTGGCAGTTTATGATCGTTGCTACGTTCGTTACGTTCTTTATGGGAATCAATACCTCTAAGGAATATGCTGAACATGAGTGGCCGATCGACATATTGATCGCATTCTCATGGATCATTTTCGGTATCAATATGTTCCTGACTATTTCAAAGAGAAGAGTGAGACACCTTTATGTAGCGATCTGGTTCTACATTGGTACATGGATTGCGGTAGCAATGCTTCACATCTTCAATAACCTTGAAGTACCTTTATCTTTCACAGGCTGGAAATCTTATTCAGCATATGCAGGGGTAAAAGATGCTATTGTACAGTGGTGGTATGGACACAATGCGGTTGCATTCGTATTGACGACTCCGGTTCTAGGTTTAATGTATTACTTCCTTCCGAAGGCTGCAGACAGACCGGTATTCTCTTATAAACTGTCTATTATTCACTTCTGGTCATTAATTTTCGTATATATCTGGGCTGGTCCTCACCACCTTCAGTATACAGCTCTTCCGGCTTGGGCTCAGGCGGTAGGAACAGGGTTCTCTATCATGCTTATTGCACCATCTTGGGGAGGAATGTTAAATGGTCTTCTTACGCTAAGAGGAGCTTGGGATAAAGTAAGAGAAAATCCTATCCTTAAGTTCTTTGTAGTAGCTGTTACTTGTTATGGTATGGCAACGTTTGAAGGACCGCTTTTGGCAACTAAAAACATCAACAAAATTGGTCACTTTACAGACTGGGTTATCGGTCACGTACACTTAGGAGCTCTTGGATGGAATGGTTTCATGGCATTCGGAGTTATCTATTATTTGGTACCAATTATGTGGAGAACAAAACTTTGGTCTGTAAAATTAGCTAACTGGCATTTCTGGTTAGGTACTTTAGGAATCATTTTCTATGCAGTTCCAATGTATATTTCAGGATTTACACAAGGATTAATGTGGAAGCAATTCAACCCGGACGGAACATTATTATGGAAAAACTGGTTGGATACGGTAACTGCTATTATCCCTTACTTTAAAATGAGATTTGTAGGAGGTTTATTCTATATCTCAGGATCTATCTTAATGATCGTAAACGTAATTGCTACGGTAAGAAAAGGATCATTCCAGAAAGAGGTTCCTGCTGAAGCGCCTGCATTGGCAAACATCAGTAAGAACAGAAAAGAAGGAGAAGGTACTCACCTTTGGTTGGAAAGAACTCCGGTATTATTAGGTATTTTATCTTTCATCACAATATCTATTGGTAGTTCAATTGAAATCATTCCTACGCTATCTCTTAAGAAAAGTGTACCTACGATTTCTGCAGTGAAGCCTTATTCACCACTAGAACTTGAAGGTAGAGATATCTATATCCGTGAAGGATGTAACGCTTGTCACTCTCAGATGATCAGACCGTTCAGAGATGAGATTACAAGATTCAACGGTAAAAACGGACAATACTCCAAAGCTGGAGAATTCGTATACGACAGACCATTCCTATGGGGTTCTAAGAGAACAGGACCGGATTTACATAGAGAAGGTGGTAAAAACCCAAGTTCTTGGCACTACAAGCACATGTATAACCCAAGATCAACTTCTGCAGGTTCCATCATGCCTCGTTACCCTTGGTTAATTGCTACTGACTTAGACAGAACTAAGATGGTAGACAAAATGAAGCTGATGAAGAATGTATTCGATGTTCCTTATTCTAAGGCTGAAATCGATTCTGCAGATAAATGGGCTAACAACCAATCAGCAAAAATTGTAAAAGATATCTTCTCTGAAGCAAATGACCTTAAGCAGGCTTATGCTAAGAGACCTCAGGGAGAACTAGAGAAAAAAGAAATTGTAGCTCTTATTTCTTATCTTCAGAGATTAGGTACAGATATCAAAACAACTGAAATCAAAACAGCAAGTAATAACTAAACATTAAAAGGTTCATATGATTCCTCAGAACTTTAAAGATATATTATCCAATACAGAAAACGCTGGTTTCTACCAGACGCTGGCTCTGATTTTCTTTATGCTGTTCTTCATAGCTTTAGTAATCTATGTTTTTAGCAGACCTAAGAAATATTACAAAGAAGAAGAAGAAGCACCACTTGGGGATGATGAGGATGACGATTTTAATTTAAAAAATTAAACTATTTTTTATGAAACAAAGAACACCTGTTGTCGTAAACATCTTAATAATAATCGGGCTTTTAATAGTTTTTTATTATTTATTTGTACAGAGCTACGCGTTCCTAGCTTCGCCTTACTTCTGGGGAACTGTTGTGATCGCTGGTATCCTTGCCTATATCCATGGTGCAATTGGAGATCTGATTGAAAACAACAAATTCAAAAAATTATCTCCGGAGGAAAAAGCAGCTTATTTAGCTGAAAAGAAAGTTCCTTTCTTAAAAAGAATGTATTTGGCTGCATTCAAAAAGCAATCTGAAACTGAAGAAAAAGATATCCTTATCGACCATGGTTTCGATGGAATTATGGAGTTGGATAACCAGTTACCAAAATGGTGGGTAGGTTTATTCTATTTTGGGACCGCATTTTGTATTGTATATATTGCTGCATACTCTTTCACAGACTTCGCTCACCCATTAAGCGAATATGAAAAAGAATATAAAGAACAGTTGGCAAGTATTGAAGAATACCAAAAAACTCAACCTCCTGTAACGATAGAAACAGCAAAATACTCTGCTGATAATATTGCAGAAGGTAAAGAATTATTTAAAACAAACTGTGCATCTTGTCACAAAGAAGACGGTAGTGGTGGTATCGGACCAAACCTTACTGATAACTACTGGATCAACCAGCCTGAGAAAACGTTATTCAAAAATGTATTCCATATGGACTGGAATGGTTCTCCTACTAACCCTGCGATGAGAGCTTTCGGTAAAAACGGAGAAGTTTCAGGTGCAGAGATTGAAAAGATTGCAGCGTATGTATATCACATCAATCAGGAACAACCACCAGTGACTCAGGCTCAAGGAGGAGCAGCTCCTCAAGGAACTGAAGCACATTGGGAAAAAGAATAATTTAAAAAATTAGAAACATATGAAAAAAACATAATTTGTTATTAGATAAAAATAGTAACGAATTATGTTTTTTCTTTTTTAAAACCTATTACATATGTCAGACATAGAAGAAATAGAAGTACGCGGCGGACAGGGACAGGTTCTGGACCCTGAGACTTACAGAGATTCTATAGGGACAATGGAGCAATCCGGAAAAAGAAGATGGGTATTTCCTAGAAAACCTAAAGGGAAATATACCAACTATAGAAACATTGTAAGCTATTTATTATTAATTATTTATTTTACATTACCGTTTATCAAAATCAATGGTAATCCATTATTGTTGTTCAATGTTATAGACAGAGAGTTTTTCATCTTTGGACAGCCTTTCTATCCACAGGACTTTTTTATCCTCACTTTAGGTGCTATTGCATCTTTAATCTTCATTATTGTTTTTACGATTGCGTTCGGAAGAATTTTCTGCGGGTGGATTTGCCCTCAGACAATTTTTATGGAATCGATCTTCCGTAAAATAGAATATCTGATTGAAGGTGACCGAAATAAGCAGATGAAGCTGGACAGACAGGAGTGGAACAGTGAAAAGATCTGGAAAAGAAGTTTAAAATGGTCTGTTTATATCATTATTTCATTAATCATCACCCACTTTATGTTCATGTACATTGTAGGATATGAAGAGGTATTTAAGATCATTGGTGAAGGACCATTTGCACATCCTACCAATTTTATTGTAATGATTCTTCTCACCGCTGCATTTTATTTTGTATTTGCATGGTTCAGAGAGCAGGTTTGTACATTGGTATGCCCATACGGAAGACTTCAGGGGGTATTGATTGATAAAGACACCATCAATGTTTTCTATGATTTCAAAAGAGGGGAAAACAGATCAAAATGGAGAAAAGGTGAAGACCGTCAGGCTGCCGGCAAAGGAGATTGTATAGACTGTCACCAGTGTGTAGTAGTGTGTCCTACGGGAATTGACATCAGAGACGGACAACAGCTGGAATGTATAAACTGTACAGCCTGTATTGACGCCTGTGATGAAGTGATGGAAAAAGTAGGGCTTCCAAAAGGACTGATCCGGTATGCTTCTGAAAACGAAATTGAAAAACAAACTCAATTTAAGTTTACAGGCAGAATGAAAGGATTTACAGTATTCTTATTCCTTTTGGTAGGATTCTTAGGATATCTTCTGTACAGCCGTGGTGAGATGGAAGCTAAATTCATCAAGCCGGCAGGGAGTACATTCTTTGTAAGAGATGGTAAAATTACCAATACCTATAATTATACTTTCCTTAATAAAACGAACGACAAAAAAATCGTTACCATCAAAGTAATTGATCCGGCACATGGTGAAATTACTTATAGTGCATCAAGCAAAATTCAGGTAGACAGAGATAAAATTTCGAAAGGAACGATTAATATCAGCTTCCCGGAAGATGAAATGAAACTCTCTAAACAGAATATCACAATTGGTGTTTATGATATGAAAGGAAAACTGATTGATTCATATCAGACATATTTTGAAGGACCATTTAAACTGCAATTTTAATTAGAAAAAAATGAAGAACTTTAGTTGGGGACACGGTGTTGTAATTGCATTACTTGCATTCATAGTTTTTATATTATCCATGATGTTTCTTTTCCCAAATGGGCAGAAAAACTCTGAAATGGTAACAGATAATTATTACGAAGAGGAGTTGAAGTACCAGGATGTGATTGATGCGAAGAAAAAAGCAGATGAATTACAGGAAAAACCTGTATACAGCCAGGATGCCAAAGGAATTAAAATTACTTTTCCAAAAGAATATAACAACTCAAATACTACGGTAAAATTTGTTTTAAACAGAACCGACGACCAGAATTTAGATATCAAAAAATCTGTACAGCTTGATGCCAGCCAGTCTTTCACAATACCAGCACAGGTATTGAAAGTAGGAAACTACACATTAAGATTAAGTTGGACAAAAGATAAAGCAGACTACCGAATGGATTATGATGTGATATGGAAATAGGACTTATTGTATCGGCTATTGCTTTAGGCTTTGCTTCCGGTTTTCACTGTATCGGAATGTGCGGTCCTATTGCCCTGTCGATGGGATTAACCAAAAAGCAGGCAGCTAACTTCTATCTTCAGAACCTTACCTATCAATTCGGAAGAATTTTCACCTACTCCTTATTGGGTGCACTTCTGGGAATTATCGGGCAGGGATTTGAAATGGCAGGTTTTCAGAAATATCTTACCATTACTGCCGGAGTTCTTCTGATCATTATGGCTGTATTTTCATTTGGCGGAAAAGATTTTGCTTCAAAAATTCCTTTTCTCTCTAAATTTCTGTACAGCGTAAAAATGAATCTGGGAAAATTACTTCAGAAAGCGGATTACCGTTCAAGATTTACAACAGGTCTGTTAAATGGCTTTTTACCGTGTGGAATGGTTTATATGGCGCTTACTGCCAGCCTTGCAGGAGGAGGAATATGGCAGGGAGCTTTATATATGGCTTTATTTGGCCTTGGAACCCTTCCGTTTATGTTTGCTATCGTTTTAGCCGGAAATCTCATGAATCAGGCCTTCAGGGTAAAAGTTTTAAAAGCAGTTCCGGTGATCATGATCATTTTGGGAGGATTATTCATTCTAAGAGGTCTTGAGCTGGGAATTCCCTATGTTTCTCCGAAAGCTGAAGCTATGACCATCATTAAAGATCCAAACGGGGCTGTTAACTGCCATTAATTTGTATTTAAATACACCATGAAGAAAACCATTGCCTTATTTCTGATAAGCTTTTTTATGCTGCAATCCTGCAGTGTGAATTCTGAAATTGTCTATCACAAGGACGCCGCTTCTACTTCCGTAATGGATATTGATACAAGAGAGTTTATGGCAGAGATGATGGCTATGACACCAGATTCATTAAAGCAAAAGGAATTTGGAGAAATGGACAGACTTCCAACTACCTGGATAAGTATGTATGATGTTGCCAGAAAAGAAGGAAAATTAAAAACAGAAAATCCCGATTCCATCAAAATCATGAAAAAAATCTTCATGAAGTCTACGAAAGAAAATAACACACTTGCAGGATTTTCTTTTAAGATGGATCATTTTTCACCGGAAGATTATCTGATTCTGAAAAGTTTTACAAAAACTGAAAAAATCCCGCTGGATCAGAATATTTATAATAATTGGGACGGAAAAACCCTGACGATTGATACCGAAAACTTTAATCTTAAAAGTATTGAAGAGGCTATTCGCTCCAAAAGCTCAAAGGAAGAAGCTGAGAAAATGGCCGGAATGATGATTATGTTTTTCAAAAAGATCGGCACTACTTTAAAGTTTGAGAGTCCCATAAAATCAATTACAGGCAAACATGACTGGATAAAGCAGATTGATGATCATTCCATAAGAATAGAATATGATCTGAAAGCCATTTATGATAAAGATTCAAAATTCAAAAAAGAAGATAAAAAGATTATCATTGTTACAGAATAAAACAAAACCCACCGGAATCCGGTGGGTTTTTATTTGTATGCTAAACAAACTGATCGCTGTTTAGTTAATTACATCAAATCTAGCATATTCTGCAATCTTCTTAGGCAGCTTGATACCTTCCGCTGTCTGGTTGTTTTCAAGCAATGCAGCCATAATTCTTGGTAACGCCATTGCTGACCCGTTTAAGGTGTGAACCAGCTGAGATTTACCATCTCCTTTGTAACGGCATTTCAATCTGTTTGCCTGGAATGTTTCAAAGTTAGAAACAGAACTTACTTCCAGCCACATTTCCTGAGCAGCACTCCATACTTCAAAATCGTATGTCATCGCAGAAGCAAAACCAGTATCACCACCACAAAGTCTTAGTACTCTGAATGGAAGCTCAAGATCTGTAAGAATTTCTTTGATGTGCTCTACCATCTCTTCCAAAACAGCATAAGAGTTTTCAGGCTTTTCAATTCTTACGATTTCAACTTTTTCAAACTGATGAAGACGGTTTAACCCTCTTACGTGAGCTCCATAGCTTCCTGCTTCTCTTCTGTAACACTGAGAGAATGCTGTATTTTTAATCGGAAGATCTTTTTCATCCAGCAATACATCACGGTAAAGATTCGTTACGGGAACTTCAGCCGTAGGAATAAGATATAATTTATCTTCGTTGATATAATACATCTGTCCTTCCTTATCAGGCAGCTGCCCGGTTCCAAAACCTGACGCTTCATTTACAACGTGAGGAGGATTCACTTCTGTATATCCTTTTTCTACATTTTTATCTAAGAAATACTGAACCAAAGCTCTTTGCAATCTTGCCCCTTTCCCTAAATAAACAGGAAAACCTGCTCCTGCAATTTTCACCCCTAATTCAAAATCAATAAGATTATATTTTTTGGCCAGTTCCCAGTGAGGAATAGCGCCTTCACCAAGCCCTTCTACCGGATGAGACTGGAAAATCATTTCATTATCATCAGCAGATGCTCCGCTTTTTACCAATTCGTTTGGAATGTTCGGAAGCTGGTACAGAATATTCAGTAAGTCGTTTTCTTTAACTTCTAACTGGGATTTCAATTCTGAGCTCGACTCTTTGTATTGTGCTGTTTTAGATTTTGCTGATTCCGCTTCTTCTTTTTTCCCTTCTTTCATCAAAAGCCCAATTTCTTTCGAAATTTTGTTGATTTCGGAAAGCTGGGAATCTAGTTCAAACTGGATTCTTTTTCTTTCGTCGTCGGCAGCGATAGCCTCGTCTACCAACTCAAGATTTTTGAATTGTCTCTTCTTAAGACCTTCTAAAACGCGTTCTTTATTGTCGCGCAAAAAATTGACTTGTAACATTTTATTTAGATGTTAAATATTAGATGTTTAGCTTATAATAAGCTAACAATTGTACAAATTTAAAAATTATTTTGTGATCGTAACTGTATTTATCGAAGTTGGTGCATCAGCATCTTTTGAAAATACCGGAACCCTGTTATACAAAACTTTTGAAACCTGGAATACAGTTGGTGTATTACGATACTGAATTTCCAAAGTATCAATCACATTATCAGCCACATTAGTACTTTTTGTATAGGTAATCTGCATTTTGGAAAAGTAAGAATTTCCTGTCCCCGGATTATCAGGACTGATAGAATCCAGCCTTCTTCTTTTTGCTCCTGCCAGATACTCCATATAAAATAATGAATCCGTTGTCATTCTTAATGAAACACTTACCGGAGCAATATCCTTAGTTCCAAAAATATCATTTACCGAAAATCCTGTATAAGACCCGGCTTTTTTACTGTTCAGAAGATCCTGTCCAGCGCTGTTTTTCACATAGATATTCATTAACTGATCTATTCTCTGCAAAGAATCATCATCACTTTTACAACTTACCAATGCAAAAACCGCAACAAGTATGCCCCAAAAATATTTCATCATAAATACAAAGGTAAAATATTAATCTTTAGACTGCTTCTTTATTTTTCAAAATATTTCTGATACCACAGTTCAAAAGTAACCAGCTGCCATATTTTCACCCAGTCGTATTCATGTTCCTGATGATTCCACCACTCGTCAATCACTACACTATTGAAGAAGTTTCTCTTTTTTAAACTTTCAAGGTTTTCAACAATAAAATCCCTTACTCGCTTTTCGTTTTTAATGAAATAATGAACCGGAAAAGAAAACCCTTTTTTAGGCATATTCAAAACAGATTCAGGGAGATATTTTTCAGCTGTTTTACGAAGTAATGGTTTATTCTGAGTTCCATTAAATCTAATCTTTTCAGGTAATGAAGCCACATAATTAATCAGGCTGTTGCTCAGGTAAGGATAACGAAATTCCACACTGTATTTCATTGCACTCAGATCATCCCGGAATACATGATGGGAAGACAGCGAATATTTCATATCATATTCAAAATACCCGGAATAGTTTTTTGATTCCGAAATATGGTACTTTGAAAAATTTGAATCAATCTTACTGTAAATATCTGACGCTATAAGACTTTTAGCTTCCAAAGGTCTCATACTGATCTGGCTCTGTCTGAAAAAATCAAACATATCATCCTGAGAGAAATAATTTTTTACCCGCTGAGAAAATTTATCTTTTGTAAAAATAAAAGGGCTTACAAAATTGAAATTCCGCATCAACAGCCATCTATTCAGTTTCAGCGTATGGGAATAGCCGGCAAAAAGTTCATCGGCACCATTTCCGCTTAATACTACTTTAAAATCTCTGTCATGTGCATATTTTGCGGCATTGATCAAAACTTCAAAGCCGCTGTAAGGTTCTTCAAAATGCTGAATATTTTCCTTAAGCTGCTCCAACGCTTCATGATCACTCACCTCTTTTATATCATGCGAAACGCCAAAATGCCTGGCAGCCAGAGATGCATTTTTCACTTCTTCCTCAGAAAACGGGTAAGAAATGGTGTATGTGTTGATATCAGAGTTAAAAGATTTTGATTTTGAAGCAATTAAGGTAGAATCTATCCCTCCGCTCATCATTACTGCCACAGGAACATCTGCATATAATTGCTCTGATATACTTTCAGAAAGCAGTTCATCTATTTTCCTTACAGCTTCTTCTTCCGAAACATTTTTCACAGATGATGAAGGCAGTACCCAGAATTTTTCTTTGGTAATTTTATGATCTGCTAAATCAATAGTCATAAAAGAAGCAGGTTCCAGAGAAAAAATATCCTGAAAACAAGTTTGCGGAGCCAATGTTGTTTGAAAAAGAAAATTGGTATACACTCCATTCCAGTTGATTTCAGGCTTTACAAATTCATTTTTCAACAATGCTTTTATTTCTGAAGCCCAAACCAATCCTTCTTCACTTTGATGATAAAAGAGAGGTTTCATCCCTATTCTATCTCTTGCCAGTATAAGCTGTTGGCTGACAAGATTAACAATACAGATCGCAAACATCCCATCCAGCATTACAAAAACTGAATTTCCCCATTCCTGATAAGCTTTGAGAATAACTTCAGTATCGGAATTACTTCGGAAAACATGTCCTAAAATCTCAAGTTCTTTCCTTATTTTTTTAAAATTATAAATCTCTCCGTTAAAAGTGATAATAATCTGCTCATTCTCTGAGAGCATGGGCTGATGGCCTTTTTCAGACAGGTCAACAATAGATAATCTGCGGAAGCCCAGGGCAATCTCAGAACTCCTTTCCTGTAAAACCGGAAACTGTTCTTTAATTTTTGTGGTAGAATCATTTCCTGAAAAAGAAATCCCCTGACCATGATTATACAGCCAGAATCCTTCATCATCCGGTCCGCGATGTTTGATCGCCTGATTCATTTCCAGAATATTTGTTGAGGAAATACTTTTATGAAATGAATAATAACCACTGATTCCGCACATAGTATGACTTAATAGATTTGTAAAAATAGGAAAATGACTTTGTTTTCTGTACCTGAACAGAATAAATTATTTCTTCAAAAACTTTTCTTTTAAAAGCTGAATTTCCTCTTTTGATACTGTATAATCTTTCAAACTGAACGGAGTAGAACTATAAAATTTCCGGAACAGCAAGAACGCTGAAACCAAATAAGATGATGTGGTAGCAAGGCAGGCTCCCAAAATTCCCCATCTGGGTATTGCAATGAAAGAAAATACCACCGTAACAACAAGTCCAATTATTGATTTTACATTGAGAATCCTGAGCTCTCTCATTCCTGAGAAGTAATGTCCTACCATATCACTTACAGCAATAGCAAAAATTCCCGGGGATAAGAGGAGCATGATTTCTTTTGTATTCCTGAATTCTTTTCCGAAAATCAGTTCATAAACCTGAGACGGGATAATGATTATTCCCAGTATAAAACCTATCATCAGAATAAAGGTCAGCTTTAAAGATTCTTTGGTTTTTTCTACAGACTCTTCCCTGCTTTTACTATTCACCACATCTGAATATAAAACTACAGCAATACTTCTGGTAATTGTCCATATAGCTTCAGAAAAAGTTACTCCTATCGAAAAGATCCCTACACTGGAGATCCCTTCAAAATATTCCAGGAAATAAAAGGAAAGTCTATAGTTCAGAAACTGAACAAAAGCACTTAACTGGGTTTTCCAGCCATATTCAAACATATTTCTGGCAACCTCTTTACTGAATGATATTTCAGAAATATTGCATTTTTTGATGATCTGAAAAAAGCTGGTAAGAAAGAGAAGCCCCAGGCATCCAATCTGTGCAAGAAAGTATACTGAAACATCTTTTTTACCAAACAGATATACCAATATTCCGATAAAGATAATATGTACCAGCTGTTGTAAGACAGTATACACATTAAACTTCCTAATATCCTGTGTTCCAATAAACAAACTGATATTGGTAGATAGAAGTGAAGAAAAAACGGAAATTCCGATAAGATAAAATAGATATTCGCCCTGAATAGAGGCTAGACCAAATAAAAACGGGATTAAAAGTCCTGTGAAAAGTGACCACAAATAGGCATACAATAAAACTTTTTCTATTTTAAACCTTGAAGCGAAATAAGAAGCACTGCTTCCGGAAAAGATACTGCTGAAAAAACTTACTGCTGCAGCATTGGCAACCACAATTGAAATGGTTCCTTTACCTTCACTTCCCCACATATTCGTAGAATAGATCACAAGCCCGAAACTTAGGATCAGAATAAGAAAACGTGAGACAAATGTTTTAATAATAGTAAGCTGCATAGCGGTTATTTATCAATAGATCTTTTTACAAAATCAACAAAAGACTCTTTTATCATACTCCAGTTATATTTTCCTTCAAATTCTTTCCGGGCATTGAGAGCATGCAAACGATACAGCTCCGGATTTCTTACATAATTGAGGATAACTTCTGAAATGGCATCAGCATTCTGTGGATCTACCAGACTACCAAATGAAAGCGAACCCAAATGTTTTCGGATTCCCTTCAGGTTTGAATAGATCACGGGCTTTCCTGCTCCCATAAAGTAAAACAATTTTATTGGCAGTGAATGATCGTTTTCAAAATTAATTTCCCGAAGATCAAAACATATATCAGCATCTGCAAATGCTTCTGTAAACCGCTCAAAAGCCGTAGATTTTCTGATCTCGATATTATCAAAAGAATATTTCTTTAGTAATGTTGAAAAATAGAGTTCATCATTTCTCTGTACTGTCGATCCGATAATCAGAATACTGATATCAAGAGCAGGAGCTTTTTGGCGAAGCTGATCTATAGCATTAAAGAAGTTTTCAATTCCTTTATCTTTAGAAATCTGACCTGTATAGCATAAAGTGATAGTATTAGGCTCAAGACTTTTGATATTTTCACTGATATAAACAGGGTCCGGATAATAAGGAAGAATCATCTGTTTTTTAAAGTAAAAAAAATATGCTAAAGGAAACTTTTTGGTAGTTTCACCAAAAATAAGATGAGTGCTTAAAAATCCTGCATACCACTGAATAAGAGAAAACTTAACTGCCTGGAAGATTTTTGCCGGAAATCGGTACCTGCCAAGCATTGACATAGAAGGATACCATTCCGTAACATCATAGATACAGCCTGCATGATATTCTTTTACAAATTTCTTTGATGCCGCCACAGCAAGAGGTTCGGAACAAATAATAGTCTGGGGTTTAAAATGATCACAAACCTTACGGAACGTTTCTATTTTCTTTTCTATACTTTCTTCCAGAATGGCATAGGACTCTATTTCAACTCCGTCAATAACACCTTTATATTCTGCATATAAACTGCATATTTTTACTTCATACCCATTATCTCTAAGAGCTTTTGCCTGATGATAAAAAATACGGTCATCATTATAGCTGTGGGATGTCGTTAAAAAAAGTACTTTAGGCATTAGTCTTACTCGAATCTATGCAAAGATACATTAAAACAAAAAAGTGAGAAACAGGTTCCCACTTTATGATTATTCGCCTAAATTAGCTTAATAGCGATTATTTTACAGAAGCCGCCCAGCTTTTCTCCAAAGGAAGAAGGAAGTGGCTCAAAAAGTCAAGGTAAGTGTTTTTTGAGAAGTCAAAAACCTGAATATCGTCTGAAAGTTCTCCGTTTCTCAACTTCGTTTTAAAATCAATCAGCTTTAAAGTTTTCACTTCACCATTTTCTACAAAACTAGCTTTCATTCTGTCAAAAAGCCCCAACTGATATTCTTCATCAATTTCTCTCATGATCTTTCCTAAAGCATCAATGCTGCATCCTGAAGCCATTTCTTTTTCTTCATCTACACATACTACAATAAACTGATTCTTTTCAATTTTAAATGAAGAAGAAAGCGGCTTTCCGTGAGCTGCCCATGTAGCAAGGAAATCAAACAGTTTTTCGGTAATCGCTTTTGCTTCTTTCGTTTCAAAAGGTCTTGAAGCCGGATATATAATGACTCTGTAGTCGTTGGTTTCTACAATATTAGATTCTTCGATTTTCATAATGTAAGTATTTATTTTTCAAGGAACTGTGCAATCACTTTCAATTCTGATTCTTGAACAGAATGTTACTGTAATCGTGATTTCAAACCCTTATCATTTTAAAGACAAAATTACGCAATTTTCTCGAGTTTGAGATCATTGTATTTTTTACTCAGCACATAGAGCATCATAATGAAAAGCGGAAAAATAAACGGAAAGAAGAACCTTAATGCAGCCGGTTGTGGAAAGAAAAAGAATTTGATGTACACATTCGCCAGAAAAAGTACTGAAATCATCCTTACCCATGCATCTTTGGAACGCCAAAATACTACTGCAATCATGATGCTTACAGACAAGGTCACTTTTTTGAAGTAGATAATTTTGATATAAATAATGCTTAGATAATCTTTTAAGCTGACTTCGATGGGATGTGTTGAAATAATAGCCCTTCTCTCGATAAAAGTATCATAAAAGACGTCTTTCCAACCGGGATAATGATAAAATTTAATGATCGCCAGATACATCACTAAAAGTACTGTGCCTTGTGCAATAAGGGAAGCATCAATTTTCTTTTCTCTGAAGTAGTAAAATAAGAAAACAGCAATAATATAAGTGAGGGTAAATGTAATATAGTCCGGACGTATAAAAGTGATTGCAAACAAAAGCACAAACATGCCCCATTTGCTCCATTTTTTGATCAACCCAATAATAAAGATCAGGATAAACTGAAAAATAAACATATCCGGGGTGGGAGTTCTGGACATATGCGCCATTGGTGGCAAAAGCATGGCGGCAACCGTTAGTCCTATTGCAACCCAGTATTTCTTCGGAAACAGGAGCTTTAGAATATAAAATAATAATAATCCTGAAAAGAAGTAAGAAATAAGACTTGTAAACAGAACGGCCATTGGGGATGAAAGTCCAAGCTTATAAAAAATAGTGATTACAAAAATATACCCTACTTTGATTTGAAAATAGGGTAATTGTTCTGTAAAAGATTGTGTATTTTTTACGAAATACTGCCTTGGAATATCCCACTGCTTTATTCCGATTATGTCTGTATAATGGTCTGCAGGAGCCTCTTTCTTTATTTCATCATAGGTGATGATTCGAACTTTATCCGGTGAATTCGGAAATTCAGAAGTATACATACACCCTAAATAACCCGGCATATCCCAGTCATATACTCTATTTTGGTAATTCCAGAATGTAAGAGCAGCAAGTATTGAAATTATAAACAAAAAGGAGAGTCTCCATTCTACCTTCATAAACCTGTATAAGATTACAATTATAAATCTTCTGCTTCAGCAAGAAGTTCAACGATATCTTTTACGGCAACTTCGGTATTTTTGTTAAAATGTTTTACACCATCTGTCATCATGGTATTACAGAAAGGGCATCCTGTAGCAATTACCTTTGGTTCAAAAGATAAAGCTTCCTCTGTTCTTTCGATATTGATGTCTTTATTTCCTTTTTCAGGCTCTTTAAACATCTGTGCTCCTCCTGCTCCACAGCATAGACCGTTGGTCTTGCAACGTTTCATTTCTACAAGCTCTGCATCCAGCTTCTCAAGCAAAATTCTCGGAGCTTCATATTCGTCATTGGCACGTCCGAGGTAACAAGGATCATGGAAAGTGATTTTTTTCCCTTTGAATGCTCCTCCTTCTATTTTCAGTCTTCCTTCTTCCATTAAGGTTTTAAGGAATTGAGTATGGTGTACTACATCAAAGTGACCACCTAAGCTTGGATATTCATTTTTCAGGGTATTGAAACAGTGTGGACAAGCTGTTACGATTTTCTTTACTTCGTAAGCGTTCAGCACTTCAATATTCGTAAGGGCCATCATCTGGAAAACGAATTCGTTTCCTGCTCTTTTTGCAGGGTCTCCGGTACAGCTTTCTTCCTGTCCCAAAACGGCAAACTCTACCCCTATTTTATTTAATATCTTGCAAAATGCTTTTGTAATTTTTTTAGCACGGTCATCAAAGCTTCCCGCACATCCAACCCAAAATAAAACTTCCGGGGCTTTTCCTTCGGCAGCATATTCTGCCATTGTTTTTATATTGAAATCCATTTCTTTTCAATTTGAAAATGTGAGAATTTGGAAATTTGAAATGATGCAGATCTGTATCAATTTCAAATTTTCAAATTGATTAATTATCTAGTTTTCCGATGCCCAGTTCAGACGGTCAGCCTGATTATACTGCCAAGGGGCTGCATTGTTTTCCACATTGGTCATCATCAGATTCAGTTCCTGTGGAGCAGCAGACTGTTCCATCACCAGGAATCTTCTCATTTCAAAAATAATGGAAAGTGGATCAAGCAATACCGGACAAGCATCTGTACATGCATTACATGTTGTACAAGCCCAAAGTTCTTCTTTTGTAATATAATCGTTTAGTAGTTTTTTACCATCATCAACGAATTTTCCGTTTTTATCAATGTTTCTTCCTACTTCTTCAAGCCTGTCTCTTGTCTTCATCAGGATGAGTCTCGGAGAAAGTTTTTTACCGGTAATATTTGCCGGACAAACGGAAGTGCAACGTCCGCATTCTGTACATGAATAAGCGTTAAGCAGCTGTACCTGATTCAGGTCAAAGATATCCTCAGCACCAAATTTAGAAGGTACATCAGCATCAGCTCCTTCAGCCGGTGCAGCATAAGGATCTGCATTAGGATCCATCATTAATTTGATCTCCTTCGTTACAGACTCAAGATTATTGAATTTTCCTTTTTTATCAAGGTTTGCATACCATGTACTTGGAAATGCAAGGATAATATGCAAGTGTTTTGAGTAATAAAGATAGTTCATGAAGAAAAGGATTCCTACAAAATGAAACCACCAGGCTCCCTTCTCTGTAAAAATCAAAAATCCGCTATCAAAATTGAAGATTTCCAAAAAGGGAACCAATGTCATTTCACTAATCGGGAAGCTTCCATGTTCAGGAAAAACACCTCTTGATTGTAAAATAAAATCTGAAGCATTCATCATAAAGAAAGCCATCATCAGAGCGAATTCAATGATCAGAATCCAGTTTGCATCATTTTTCGGCCATCCGAAAAGTTCTTTCATTGTCAGCCTTTTCACTCCGTAAAAATTTCTACGAATAAAGAAAATGACAACACCAATCACTACCAAAAGTGCTAAAACTTCTAGTGTTGCAGTGAAGAAACTATAAAATGTATGTCCTAAAATGCTTGATAAGAAACGATGTGTCCCAAATATTCCATCAACAACAATTTCTATTAATTCGATATTAATAATCACAAAACCTACATATACAAAAAGGTGTAAAACTCCTGCAACAGGGCGTGCTGTCATTTTACTCTGTCCCATTGCTACACGAGCCATGGTTCCCCAACGTTCTCCTTTTCTGTCATTTCTGTTGATTTCGTGACCCAACCTGATATTTCTATAGATCTTTAGAAGGCTTTTGGCAAACAAACCAAATCCGGCCACTAATAAAATCAGGAAAATAATGTTACCGATGTACTGCATAAAGTGAATTAGTCTTTATTATTTTTACCGAAAACCGAGAAATTGATATATCTCTTCGGATTCGCTTTCATATCTTCAATTAATGTATTCAGATTGGAAGAAGCTGAGTTCAGATTATTGTAAAGCTGATCATCTTTCATCAGTTTGCCTAAACTTCCTTCTCCTTTATCTATTCCACCAATCACCTGATTCAATTTCCCTACCGTAGCATCCAAATTGGCGATAGTTGCATTCAACTGTTTAGTATCAATGCTCTGAGCCAGGTTTCCGTATTTATCCAGGGTAACTTTTCCGCTCTGCATCGTAAGGCTTGCATCATCCAATACTTTCTGCAATTTAGGGTCATTGTGTCCTACCAGGCTGTTTACACTTCCGGCAGTAGTCTGTAATGCTCCTACTGTTTTATTAAGATTGGATAATAAAGCTTTTATTTCAGCTCTGTTTTGAGCATCAACAAGCAGATTGGCATTAGCCATTAAAGAGTCTACTCTGTGCAGAACTACCTGCAGCTGATCTTTTACCGGACCTACCTGAGAAGAAAGACTTCCAAGCGTTCCCAGTTTGAAAGCACCTTTCAGAGTATCTCCGTCTTTAGCCGTCTGGCCTCCGTAGGCAAGGTTCACTCTCATTTCTTTACCGGACATTAATCCCGGTTCAAAGATTTCTAATGATGAATTTTTTGAGAATTCGAATTTGTTATCTACTGTAATTTTTACAACAAAATTAATTTTTCCGTCTTTTGAGGTCAGCGGAATAATTTTATCCACCTGCCCTACTTTCAACCCGTTGATAGAAACAGCCGAAGACTGCGCCAGGCCTTCTACGTTATCATATTTTGCGTAAAATATATTATCGGTAGTAAAAAGGCTTTTCCCTTTCATAAACTGAAACAACACCACAAAGCCTACAATAGCCAGAAGTGTGATCACACCAGCTTTTAATTCTTTACTGAACTTCACTTGCTAATTTTTTTCTAATAAGCAAATATAACACATTTTAAATAAATCTTTTCCAATATTGTTCTGCGTTAAATACAAAAAAAAGCGACAAAAAAATTTGTCGCTTTTTATATCATTGAAATGAATTTCTTATTGTTGCTGATTTCCAAGTTTACCCCAGATTTCAATTCTAAAATCTTCAATATCTGCATTGTCCTGAAGACTTTTCATCCAAGCCTGTCCGAACATTCCAGAACTTCTCTGAGTAAGAGACTCTGTAAATTGCTTAAGATCTCCAGGTTGTTTGTTTACCGTTTCTGATTTTTTGATCAAAACATAAACTCCTGTTCCTCCTTCAACCGGGTTAGAAAGCTTACCTTTTGCAACACCGAATGCCGCACCGGCAACTTTAGGTTCCATAGCACCCGCTACTGAAGGATTCAATAGATTTACCTGAGCAGACTGTTTTGGAGCTGCAAATAATTTAGCAACCTGATCCAGACTAGAAGCTTTCGCCGCTGTAATCTTATCAGAAATTTGTTTTGCCGCCAATTTATTTTTAACTACAACTTCGATCTGATCTCTTACAGATTCCGGATCAGCAAGACCTGCATCTTGTTTTCCGTTCAGATAAACTACAATTTTATCGCCTGTTCCATCTACAGTAAATAGTTCAGTATCTCCTTTAGTTCTTTTCTTATCGAAAGCCCAAGTAAGAATCTCTGCATCTTTTTCAGTACCTAAGCCCTGAATCTGACCTTCAAATCTTTTTGCCGCTTTTGGATTAGAGAACTGGTAATTTCCTTTTTTAGCAATATTCACGAAATCGTTGAAAGATTTCCCTTGAACCTGCTGAATGAATTTTCTTGATTTCTTGTCTGATTCAGCCTCAGTAGCATCTGAAGGTTTGATTGCTTTCACAAGGTTAGCAACTTTATACCCCATTGATCCTGATTTTTTATCTTCAATATTGATGATATGGTAACCGAACTGTGTTTCTACTACACCTGTAGCTCCTTTAGGATTGCTTGCAAGGTAAGCAAGGAATTCAGGAACGAAAGGTGTTTCAGGAGTTGTCCATCCTAAGCTTCCTCCTTGTGCTGCAGAATTCGGATCGCTTGAAAGCTTAAGGAATTCTGTAAATTTAGCAGGAGTAGCTTTTACAATAGCACCAATAGAGTCTGCCAATTTCTTAGCCTGCTCCTTAGTTCTTGTTACCCCTTCACCTGCAGGACTTCCTTTGAATGCAATAAGGATGTGTCTTGATAAAGTAGAATCTGAAGCTCTTTTACCTACAAGTTTAGAAACTACATAAACGTCTTGCTCTTTATAAGGACCAAAAGTCTGACCTATAGCTGCAGCTGTAATCTGATCTTTGATCGTTGGCGGCAATTGAGCAGGATTCATATACTGAGGATTGAATGGCGCATCAGAATTTGCCATTACAAACATAGAATCATTTTTCGTATTCTGGAAGTTTTCAGTACCTCCGCTTGCATCTGTACCTCCTGAATATAATTTTGTAATTTCTTTCAAGGTTGCTGCATCATCTGCGGCACTAGGTTTTGACGGAAAATATACAACACCGATATTTCTGCTTGGTTCAGCTTTGAACATTACAGGGTGCTGCTTGATATAATCTGCCAGATCCTGTGTTGTAACATTGATTTTTGTTTTCTGAAGATACGCTGCATAATCCACTTTCACAAAGTCGATATCAGCAAGCTGATCTCTCTGCTTCATCAATTCTTCTGCTTCTTTCTTACCGGTAGTGATACCTGCTGAAATATTGGTAAACACCTGTCTTGCCATCAGTCTGTACTCAATCGTCTTTTTAGTTTTCAACCATTGATTATACCCTTCAGGATTGGTGTTTTTTAATGTTTCAATTTCTTTTTTAAGCTCTTGAGTTTTAAAATTACCTTTCTCATCAAAGAACTGTTGATTTTGAGCAAACATCTGATCGTACTGGATTTGGTTCCAGAAATAATCATCAGTCATTTCAAAGCCTAGTTTCTCAAACTGTTGTTTGATAAGTTTAGATTGTACAAGTAACTGCCAAGCCTGCTCTTCAAGACCGCTTTTCGAACGTCCTTGCTGATCAGCCTGCTGCTGCAACACGAAAAGCTGATCATTGAACTCTTCGCGGGTGATTTTCTCACCATTTACTTTTCCTAAAACGTCAGGATTCTTACCAAAAACCTTGTCGATACTATCGGGGTTCACCAGGAACGCCAAAAGCGCTAAGGCTATTACTCCCATTAAAAGCCAAGGCTTACTCCTAATCTGTCCTAAAATTGCCATTTTATAAATTATAGTTTTTTATCAGTTTGCGAAAATACACATTTTTAAGAAATTACAGAAACAGAACTGCTTTATTTTGATTTTTAATGCAAAGTTTATCTAAAAAAGGAAATTTTGACCGTATTTTTAAGTAAAAAACAAATGGCATAAGTATTGTGCATTTTTAGAATATTATAATATGCCACACGTTTTCAGCGCATATTATAAAAAATCCCTTTAACGATAAAAAACGAAAATGACAATTTGTCATTCGATTGACTATGACAGAATTTGAAGATATTAGTTTAGAAGAAATGATCAGCGATGGATTTGATATCGTAGCTGAAGAAATCAATCTTTCCGACTTCGCAGAGACTGATAAAAATTCCGAACAGAAAATATTCCCGATACTTCCCGTAAGAAATATGGTTATGTTCCCTAATGTAGTAATTCCTATTACAGCAGGGAGAAAAAACTCTATACAGCTTCTTGAGGAAGCACAGAAGAACGGAGATTTCATTGGAATTGTAAGCCAGAAAAATTCGGATATGGAACAACCTTCCGAAAAAGATATTTATTCTACCGGTACATTGGCTAAGATCATTAAGATCATCAAGCTTCCGGAAGGCAATATTACAGCTATAACCAAAGGTTTCCACCGATTCAAGATTAAAAAAATCATTGAAAACCAACCTTATTTCCGGGCAGAAATATCAAAATTAAAAGATACACGTCCTAAAAATCAAGACGAATACGAGGCATTACTGGAAAACATCAAAGATCTTGCTTTAAAAATCATTGAACTGGATCCGAATATCCCTAATGCCGCAAATTTTGCGATCAAAAATATTACTAATAATGACGATCTTCTGAATTTCATCTGCACCAATGCTAATTTTTCTTCGATAGCAAAGCAAAAGCTTCTTGAAGAGAAAAATCTGATGACGAGAGCGAATCAATGCTACGAAATGATGCATGAAGATTTCAGAAAACTGGAACTGAGAAGTCAGATTCATCAGAAAACCTCCAAGGATCTTGACAAACAGCAGAGAGAATATTTTCTGAATCAACAGATCAGAACCATCCAGGAAGAATTGGGTGGTGGCCCCGAAAGTGATGTTGAAGATCTTATTGCTAAGGCTAAGACCAAAAAATGGAGTAAGGAAGTAGAGGAACATTTCCAGAAGGAAATCAGCAGACTGCAACGTCAGAATCCTAATTCTCCGGACTATAATGTACAGAGAAATTATCTGGATTTCTTTACGGATCTCCCTTGGGAAACTTATACAAAAGACGTTTTTGATATTGCAAAAGCAGAAAAAGTGCTTGACAAAGCTCACTTTGGGCTGGAAGATATCAAAAAAAGAATCCTGGAGCACATGGCTGTTTTAAAATTAAAAAACAACATGAAGTCTCCGATTCTACTGTTGGTAGGGCCTCCGGGGGTTGGTAAAACATCTTTAGGAAAGTCTATTGCAGATGCTCTAGGAAGAAAATACGTAAGATTATCATTAGGCGGCCTTCATGATGAGAGTGAAATCCGCGGACATAGAAAAACCTATATCGGTGCTATGGCGGGAAGAATTTTACAGTCTATCAAAAAATCCGGCACTTCAAACCCGGTAATTGTTCTTGATGAGATAGATAAAATCGGACAGGGTCTTCATGGGGATCCAAGTTCAGCATTGCTGGAGGTTCTTGATCCTGAACAAAATAAGTCTTTCTATGACAATTTCCTTGAGATGGGTTATGACCTGTCAAAAGTAATGTTTATTGCTACGGCCAATTCTCTTTCAACAATACAGACTCCTCTTTTAGACAGAACGGAGATCATTCAGATTGCCGGTTATACTTTGGAGGAAAAGATTGAGATTGCAAAAAGACACTTAATCAAGAAACAGCAGGAGGAAAATGGTCTGGATGCAAAATCATTCAAACTTGGAAATGCAGAACTTAAGCATATTATAGAAGCCCACACTTCGGAAAGCGGTGTAAGAACTCTGGAGAAAAGAATTGCTGCCGTTGGAAGATGGGTCGCTCTTCAGACGGCTTTGGTAAAAGAATATGATCCAAAAATTTCACTTGAAAAAGTAGATGAAATTCTGGGGGTTCCAAGACCAAAAAGCTTATCTGAAATCACTGGAGTTCCAGGGGTTGTAACAGGTCTTGCCTGGACAAGTGTAGGTGGAGATATTCTTTATATTGAAAGTATTCTAAGCAATGGAAAAGGTTCTTTGACAATGACCGGAAATCTTGGAACAGTGATGAAAGAATCTGCTACTATTGCTCTTGAATATATTAAGGCTAAGCATGACGAACTGGGAATTCCTCAGGAGGAACTGGACAAGAAAAATGTTCACGTACACGTTCCTGAAGGAGCAACTCCTAAGGATGGGCCATCTGCAGGTATTGCAATGCTTACTTCAATGGTTTCTTCTTTTAAAAATAAGAAGGTAAAACCTCACCTTGCGATGACCGGAGAAATCACCTTAAGAGGAAAAGTACTTCCTGTAGGAGGAATCAAAGAAAAACTTCTTGCCGCTACAAGAGCCGGAATTAAAGATGTTATCCTTTGTGAAGCCAACAGAAAAGATGTGGAAGAGATCAAAAAAGATTATTTAAAAGGTCTTAATGTACATTATGTAAGCAGAATGGAAGAAGTCATTGATATCGCCATTGAAGAATAAACAACTTTAACATATTAACTTCTCAATAAGGAAACACGTTCTGAGTATCAGAGCGTGTTTCTGTTTTATAAACAAATACATACTTTTCTTCATTACGTGGAATAAAATTTGATGCAATAGAATAAAATTCTGAGGATTGAATAAAAAAATTTTTCAATTCAGAGGGGTTTTCTTACTTTTATTCCACACTGCAGATTTTTAGATTATGAATTTTCTTCGACTTCCTTTCCTTGTCAAGCTTACGCTCGTTGTGATCTCCATCATTGGCCTTGGCTATCTTCTGGCATTAGGACAGAGTATTTTAGCTCCGTTTTTCCTTGCATTCCTTATGGCCATGCTGTTTTTGCCAGCGGCAACTTTCATGGAAAGAAAGTTAAGATTTCCAAGATCAATGTCCACAATGACCTCAGTGTTCATCATGTTGATCATTTTAGGTGGAATCATTTACTTTTTCACCAATCAGTTATCTGACTTCAGTAAGGATCTTCCTCATCTCAGTGAGCAGTTTACAACTGTTTTTAATGGTCTGCAGCATTGGGTTTCCAAAACATTCAATGTGAAAGTAGATGAGCAGGTAGATTATATCAACCAAGGACTGAATAAACTCCTGTCTTCTTCAGGGGCTATTTTAGGATTTACTTTTGGGATTTTCTCCACGGGATTCGGCTTTATTATATTTTTCACCCTGTTTTTTATCTTTATTTTAAATTACAGAAGGCTTTTAAATAACTTTATCGTTACCGTTTTCAACGAAAGACATAAATCAAGTGTACAGGAAGCTGTAAATGAGATTCGTATCATGACCAAGAAATACATCTTCGGGCTTTTTCTTCAGGTAATTATCGTATCCGTTCTTACTTCCACTCTTCTTACAATTCTGGGAGTGAAATACGCTATTCTTTTAGGGGTTCTTACTGGGTTATTAAACGTTATTCCATACCTTGGAATTTTTATTTCACTTTTAATTTCCTGTTTTATAGCTTTTGCAACTTCTACTCCTTCAACGTGTATTTATGTTGCTTTGGGATATATTGCCATTCACGCAGTAGACGGAAATATTGTTCTTCCATTTGTGGTCGGCTCCAAAGTAAAAATTAATGCTTTATTTTCTTTTATTGGTATTCTTTTAGGAGAGCATCTTTGGGGAATTGCAGGTATGTTCCTGTGTATTCCGGCGATTGCCATTATTAAGATTATTTGTGAAAGAGTAGACGATCTTAAACCTTGGGGAAGATTGCTTGGGGAAGAACCGGGACCTCATAAGAAGAAGAAAACTTATAAGATTTCCAAGAATATTACGCTGAAGGAGATGGACTGATCATGAATAATGAGTGATAAGTAATAGACAAAGGACAATAACTAATATAGTCCACCTTTGAATGCTTAAACTTTGGACTTTAAATAACAAAGACTGCCTTTTTCAAGACAGTCTTTTTATTTTTGTTATGAAAGAGGACACAAAGGACTTGTTCCATTTGGACAAGCATCTGTACATAGGATATAGTTCTGACTGTCCGGACAGTAACCATAAGTCGGGCCTCCGGGTTCTCCTCCAGGACCACCTAAACAAGGATCTCCCGGTGGAATTTTACATGGACATCCTATTGGGCCAATATCACATTTTCCAATACCTACTCCTCCCTGGATTTCTCTTAAATCCGTGCGGCTTAATTTTTTAAGATTTTTTTGCATGAGTTATTAGTTTTAATTTGCATTTCGAAGATATACAATAAAAATTACACAAAAGCACTAATTAACGTACATTAACAATTGATTTCATATTTTATGTTAAATCAAACTCAACATATCCTATTTTTATTTTACATTTGATATTAAATCATCAATCATGAAAATAATAAAATTCATTTTATGCTTACTTTTCGGGCTTATGTTTATTAATGCCGGATTAAACAAGTTTTTTAATTATATGCCCATGGAGAAACCCACTCCGGAGCAGATGAAACTTTTCGCAGCTTTTGGAGAAATCAGCTGGCTGATGCCATTAGTGGGTGTTGTAGAAATCATTGGTGGCTTATTATTCATTTTTCCAAAAACAAGAGCACTGGGAGCTATTGTTATTCTACCTGTCATGGTAGGAATTGTCACCCATGTGTTCACTATGGATAAATCTCCAATGGGAATGGGGATTGCCGGTGTGATGTTCCTGATCAATCTTTGGATGATTATTGACAACAAGGAAAAATATAAACATTTAGTTTCTTAAGGTTGCAGATAATAGGTTATAGGTTGCAGTTTTTATGGTGTTCAATTAAAATTTACTGTTGTTAATCAGTTTGAAAGACGCACTAAAAACTACAACCTATCATCTGCTCCCTATACGAAAGCACTGAAGCCTGTAATGGAGCGTCCTACAATTAATGAATTGATTTCTTTCGTTCCTTCATAGGAATAAATAGCTTCAGCATCGGCAACAAATCTGGCTACATCGTACTCCAGCAGAATTCCGTTTCCTCCCATCACCTCTCTTGCCCTGGAAACAATATCTCTTGTTCTGAGTGTACAGAAAACTTTAGCTAAAGAAGCATGTTCATCTTTTAAAATCCCTTCATCCTGCATTTCGGACAACCTGAAAACCATAGTTTGCATCGCAGTAAGATTTGACAGCATTTCTACCAGATGCCCCTGAATCATTTGAAACGAAGCAATAGGTCTTCCAAACTGCTCTCTTTTTCGGGTATAATCCAAAGCACTTTCATAAGCTCCGCGTGCGCAGCCTGTAGCCATCCAAGCTACTCCCGCCCTGGTCATTCTCAGTACTTTTCCGGTATCTTTAAAGGAATTGGCATTCTGCAAACGGTTTTCTTCAGTTACAAGGCAGTCTTTTAAAGTAATCAATCCATTCTGAACAATCCTTAAAGCCATTTTCCCCTTGATTTTTTCTACAGAATATCCAGGATTATCTTTTTCTACAATAAACCCCTTCACTTCACCACTGTCCAGATCTCTTGCCCAGATAATGATAAGATCTGCAAAAGTGGCATTCCCAATCCATTTTTTCTGACCATTCAAAACCCAGCCTTCCGGTGTTTTTTTACAGGTTACCGTAAGTCCGCCCGCAGCACCGGAACCCACTTCCGGCTCCGTAAGCCCAAAGGCTCCTATTTTTTCAAATTTCTGCATCTGTGGAAGCCATTTCTGCTTCTGCTCTTCAGATCCGCAGATATAGATAGAACCCATTGCCAGCCCGGATTGTACTCCGAAAAATGTAGCTATAGAGGCATCCACTCTTGCCATTTCCATCGCGATAACACCTTCCATCAGGAAAGGCATTCCGGGGCAGCCATAGCCCTCATAAGTAACACCGCAGATATCAAGCTTCTGGAATTTCGGAATCAATTCAAAAGGGAATTCGTCTCTGAGCCAATAATGATTCACCAGAGGTTTTACTTCTTTTTCCATAAAAGCTCTTACTTTAAGCTGAATTTCACGCTGTTCAGGAGTAAGGGTATGGTAGATATCATAAAAATCTCCATCAATAGGAGGTAGTTCTTTCTTTTTCTTTTCCGGATCAAGCATTTTCATGAGCCCGGAAAGCTGTTTATCATCCAGTTTTGAAAAATTATGCATCAGTTTTGAAAGATCCACCTTCTGAGAAATGGCACTCAACTGATCAAAATCTATGGATGTGAATAGTCCTATTACGTTTCTGATTTTGGAAAAGGTATTTGACATAGTGATAGATTGTAGTTTTGGTTTGTAAAAGATAAGCAAAAATTGCTCCGAAAGCAAAGCACCAGGTCCTGCTCTATTTTACAAAACACTTAATTTCAATCAATTAAAACATCATACTTTATTTACAAGCTTTTTACTTTTGATTTTCAAGCGTTACAAAAGATCCTGACTGAACTTTGACTTCAGGAAAACAATAAAAATCAACGCTATGAAAACGACTTACATTAAATTATCTCTATCTGCTGTTATTTTACTAGGTATTTATTCATGTAAAAAAGGCGAAGTTTCTTCAACAGATCTTGATGCCTATGCTACAACAGATTCAGCATCTGCTATTGTTTCAGACAGTATTTCATCTGTTGCAGATATGAAGGTAAAGGACAAACAGTTCATTAAGACCGCAGATGTGAATATGGAAGTAAAAGATGTGTATAATGCAACTGTTGCCATTGAAAAATCAGTACAGGAGCTTGGAGGATTTGTTACAAATAGCAATCTTCAGAGTAATGTGCTTTCTGAAAACACCTACAACACATCTAATGAAGAAGCTATGCTGATCAAGAAATATCAGACAGAGAACAGGATGCAAGTGCGTATTCCTACGGAAAAGCTCGGTGAACTTTTAACAGCAATCAATACAAATAAATTATTTCTTAATTCAAGATCCATCAATGCTGAGGATGTGACGGCCAACATCAAATATTCTGAACTGGAAGGAAAAAGAAATCAAAAAACTTCTGAAAATATCAGCAAACTGAAAACAAATAAAGATAAAATAACACTGGACAATGAAAATATGTCTGAAGGAAATCTTCAAAAACTGCAGAGTATGAATATGACAGACGATTTGAAATACAGCACGATTGACATCTACATCAAAGAACCTCAATTGCGCATTGCTGAAATTGCTGTTACCAACACAACAAGTATTGACAATAAGTATAAATACAATTTCATCTATGATGCTAAAGATGGTTTTGTATACGGATTCTATCTGATTCAGAGAATCATAGTAGCTCTTATCAATGTATGGCCACTTTTATTAATTGCTGCTGCAATCCTCTATTTTTTAAGAAAAAGAAAAATTTCAAAACCTGAACATTCAAAAATACAGGAATAAAAAACCATCCTAACCAATTGGTTATCATCATAATTTTAGATTTTACAGCCTCCTGTTTTCGGGAGGTTTTTATTTTTTTTTGAAAAAAAAACTGTAACGATTGTAATGCCTGCTTTACCTACTATTTAAAAGAAAAAAAAATCAAAAAAAATAATACTATGAAAAATTTAATAAAACTCGGAGCTGCAGTGTTATTATCACTGAATTCAATGACAACAAATGCTCAAAGTAAAAGTTCTGAAAAAGACAACAGCCTGCTTTGGGAAGTCTCAGGGAACGGTCTCTCTAAGCCTTCCTACATTACCGGAACTTTTCATATCTTATGCAGTAAAGATTTTGAAATAAAACCTAAAGTATTGAAAGCTCTTGAGAAATCTGAAAACTTTGTCATGGAAATCAATTATACAGATCCCGCTGAAATGATGTCACTGCAAAAAATGTTTACTGCAGATAAAAAAATATCTGATCAGCTTTCTTCTGATGAAGCTAAAGAATTGAATACTATTCTTGCCAATTATGGAACTGATCTGAAAAGCATAGATTCTTCAAGCCCTCAGGCGCTGTATGCTCTGCTTTCCACAAAGGCTATTCCATGTCCAAAGACTGAAATAAAACTTTACGAAATGGAACTTCTGCAGAAAGCAATAAAAGACAAGAAGAGCATCAGAGGATTGGAGAAAGTAGAGGACCAGATGAAGTCTATTAACAAAGCTTATGATCTGAAAAGCACCATCACCCAACTGAAAATGGATAAGGAATATGAAATATTATTCAGGCAGATGATCGAAGCTTTTAAAAATGAAAATGTACAATCTCTTTACAATCTTTTTAAGGATGAAAGATTTATGAATTCCCAACAGGAAAAAGCAATGCTGACTGACAGAAATCAAAACTGGGTAAAAATAATGCCGGAAATGATGAAAAAAGAAGGTTCCTTCTTTGCTGTCGGGGGATCTCATCTTATGGGTAAAAACGGAATTATTCCTCTTCTTCAGGCAAAAGGCTACACCGTAAAACCTGTATCAGGTTTATAACCATAACCAAACCACGAAAAGACTGTGAGCAATCCCACTGAAACTGCTTTTTTAAAGCTTGTCAACCAGCACAAAGGTATTTTATATAAAGCCTCGCGGATCTATGCAGATTCTATAGAAGACCGCGAAGACCTGCAGCAGGAGATTCTTATCCAGCTTTGGAAATCCTATCAGAATTTCAAAGGAAACAGTGAGTTTTCCACCTGGATGTATCGGGTTGCCATCAATACTGCGATTACGTATTTAAAAAAGGAAAAAAAGAGATCCAATAACCATACAGATGCTCCTTCCCATTTTGAAGTACAGCAGGAAGATTATAATCCCACAAAAGACAGACAACTGGAAATCTTCTATACTGCCGTTCAGGAACTAAACTCTTTAGAAAAAGCCGTCATATTTTATTTCATGGAAGGGATGTCACATAAAGAAATAGGAAATAATTTAGGTCTCAGCGAAGGCAATGCCCGCGTAAAACTCAACAGAACAAAAGAAAAAATACAGCAAATCATAAAAAAATCAGGCTATGAATTTTGATCAATTAAAAGAACGATGGAATAAAGAAGACAGCGACGTCCATATTCCTGATACCATAGAACAGTTAAAGGAAAGCAAACACCCTATAGAAAAGATTCAAAAGAATATGAAGAGAGAGTTTCCTATGCAGATTCTTGCTATTATTCTGATTGCTTTTTTTCCTCTTCAGTTTAAATTTCCATCTTCACAGTACATTATTTATTATGTGTCTTATACAATGATGGTAGTTATTTCATCTTACTACCTGTTAGGATTTTATAAATTCTATAAGCAGACGGAACTTTACACCGGAAACACCAAAAACAGCCTTTGGAAGATATACCATGAACTGCGCCTGAACATGGAACGATACCAGTCTTTCGGATTTTTATTACTCCCTCATTTTCTGGTAACAATAGGACTTGTCATTTATAACACAATGGAAGAGCAGGGAAAATCTTTGACAGAACTTACGGCTTCTCATCAGCAGGGATTAATCATCGCTGTACTGCTAGGGACTTTGGGAGTCATTACAAGTATCGTTCTATGGACAAAATATATCTATGGAGGAAGCGCCAAAAAACTGGAAAATATCCTGAACGAAATAGATGAATAAGATCTTAAATTCTTATCATAAAACACTTTTTATACAACCTCAGATGAACTCTGAGGTTTTGTTTTTTAAAAAAATGTTATTTATCGTCTTCAAATTTATCTGAGGTTTTATTTTTCCGTAAATTTGCAAATCAGAAATAAATCATTATGGATTATGAGCTATTTTCATCCAATACATGATTTTCTGAATGATAAAAATTCTGTAATATGCTATCAAAAATAAATCCAACACAAACTAACAGCTGGAAAGCACTTGATGAACACTTCGGTGGAAATGACTTTGACCTTAGAACCCTTTTTCATTACAATCCGAACCGTTTTAATGAGTTTTCCCTGCAAAAGGACAACTATCTTTTTGATTATTCTAAAAATTTAATTGATTCCAGAACAAAGGATCTTTTATTACAATTGGCTGAAGAAAGCCAGTTAAAAGATGCCATTTCAAGAATGTTCTCCGGCGATAAAATCAATGAAACAGAAGGAAGAGCTGTACTGCATACGGCATTAAGAGATTTCTCAGACCGTGAAATTCTTGTGGACGGAGAAAATATCAAACCACAGATCAAAAGAGTTCTTGATCACATGAAATCTTTTTCTGAAAAAATCATTTCAGGAGAGCATAAAGGCTTCAGTGGAAAAGAAATTACGGATGTAGTAAACATCGGTATCGGGGGATCAGATTTAGGTCCTGTAATGGTTTGTTCTGCTTTAAAGCATTTTAAAACAAGATTAAACGCTCACTTTGTTTCCAATGTGGACGGAAATCATATTGCAGAAGTGGTAAAAGATTTAAATCCTGAAACCACTTTATTCATCATTGCTTCCAAGACCTTTACGACTCAGGAAACAATGACCAATGCAAACTCAGCAAAGGACTGGTTCCTGAAGGCCGGAAAACAGGAAGATGTAGCGAAACATTTTGTTGCTCTATCTACTAATATTGAAGAAGTTAAGAAGTTCGGAATTGCTGAGGAAAATATTTTTGAGTTCTGGGACTGGGTAGGTGGAAGATATTCTCTATGGAGTGCGATCGGATTAAGCATCGTGCTTTCTGTAGGATATGAAAACTTTGAGCAGCTTCTAAGAGGTGCTTTTGATACTGACCAGCACTTCCAGACTGCAGATTTCTCGGAAAACATTCCTGTTTTAATGGGACTTCTGGGGATCTGGTATCGTAATTTCTATGCAGCAACCACGTATGCAATCTTACCTTATTCACAATATCTGGACAGGTTTGCAGCATATCTTCAACAGGGAGATATGGAAAGTAACGGAAAATGTGTAGACAGAAACGGAGAATTTGTAGAATATGAAACGGGGCCTATTATCTGGGGAGAGCCAGGTACAAATGGTCAGCACGCATTCTATCAATTGATCCATCAGGGAACTGAACTGATTCCGGCAGACTTTATTGCCTATACAAAAAGTCCGAACAAAGTTTCAGATCACCAGGATAAATTATTAGCTAACTTTTTCGCTCAGACTGAAGCACTTGCCTTCGGAAAGCTGGAAGAAGAGGTTGAAGAAGAGCTTAGAAATTCAGGAAAATCCGATGAAGAAATAGATAGACTAGTCAATTTCAAAGTCTTCCACGGAAACACACCTACTAATTCCATATTATTCAAAGAGTTAACTCCTTTTTCATTAGGTCAATTGATAGCTTTATATGAACACAAAATTTTTGTTCAGGGAGTAATCTGGAATATTTTCAGTTTTGACCAGTTTGGAGTGGAATTAGGAAAAGTATTAGCCAATAAGATTCTTCCAGAGCTTGAAAATAATGAAGCAATAAGCTCTCATGACAGCTCAACCAATGGATTGATTAATTACTATAAAGAAAACAAATAGTAAGTAAAAAGAAAGTAAAAGTAAATCTATAAAGTAAAAAAGTAAAAATGGCAGAAATTCTTGACGGACTTAAAGTATCCAAGGAAATTAAAGCAGAGATCAAGGTTGAAGTAGAAAAGATTCTCGCAAGCAAAAGAAGAGCACCGCATTTGGTAGCAATTCTTGTAGGAAATAATGGAGCAAGCAAAGCCTATGTAAACTCTAAAGTAAAAGACTGTGAGGAAGTAGGATTTCAATCCAGCTTAATCAAATTTCCAAGTACAGTTTCAGAATCTGAACTATTGGAAAAAATTGACGAGCTTAACAAATCTAAAGCAGTTGACGGATTTATCGTTCAGTTGCCTTTACCAGATCAAATTGATCAGGAAAAAATCATCAACGCTATTGATCCAAGAAAAGATGTGGATGGTTTCCACCCTGAAAACTTCGGAAAAATGGCTCTTGAAATGGATACTTTCTTACCGGCGACTCCTTTTGGTATTTTAACATTATTAGAAAGATATAATATTGAAACTAAAGGGAAAGACTGTGTCATTATCGGAAGAAGTAAAATTGTAGGAAGACCAATGAGTATTCTGATGGGAAGAAAAGATTTCCCTGGAAACTCTACCGTTACCCTTACACACTCATATACGAAAGACATTGAAGAATATACGAGAAAAGCAGACATCGTAATTACCGCTTTGGGAGATCCTCATTTCTTAAAAGGAGATATGATTAAAGAAGGAGCCGTAATTGTTGACGTGGGCATTACCAGAGTAGATAATGACTCTCCAAAAGGATATTACCTTGCAGGTGACGTAGATTTTGACAGCTGCGCAGAAAAAGCGAGCTGGATTACACCGGTACCTGGAGGAGTAGGCCCAATGACAAGAGCGATGTTAATGAAAAACACCATCATTGCTTACAAAACTTCGGTCTATAACGACTAATTTTAAGATGAATAAAGAAGAAGATATTTTATTAAAAGAAGGTAAAATGCTCCCTGTAATGGAGCATTTTTACACTTTACAGGGAGAAGGAGCGCACACAGGAAAAGCCGCTTATTTTATCAGACTGGGAGGTTGTGACGTAGGATGTCACTGGTGTGATGTAAAAGAAAGCTGGGATCCGGAACTCCATCCTCTGATGAATACAGTAGAAATTGCAGAAATGGCTGCAAAACATTGTAAAACAATTGTCCTAACGGGTGGTGAACCTCTAATGTGGAACTTAGAAGTACTGACTTCCAGATTGAAAGAACTGGGATGTACAGTACATATCGAAACTTCAGGAGCTTATCCTATGAGCGGACAGCTGGACTGGATCACCCTTTCGCCAAAGAAAACAGGACTGCCTAAAGAAGAAATCTATCAAAAAGCCCATGAGCTTAAAGTCATTATCTTCAACCAGCATGACTTTACGTTTGCACAGGAACAGGCTGCAAAAGTTTCTGAAAACTGTAAGCTTTATCTTCAGAGTGAATGGAGCAAAAGAGATGATATGTATCCTAAGATCACAGATTTTATCCTGGAACACCCGGAATGGCAGGCTTCAGTTCAGACTCATAAATATCTGAATATCCCGTAAAAAAGCTTAAATTAGCTGGGCTTATCCGCTATAATACCGATAGATGCAGAGAATTCGATACTCTAGATACCTGAAATCGATCATTATGTTGCTTGACCTCATGGTTATTGCATCTATCTTCATATTCTTTTTTATAAGCAGAAACGAAAGTTTAAAATACAATAAAGAAACCTGGTATCAGAATATTTTTTCTCTGATTCTGTTGTTTTTGTTCTGGGTGCTGTTGAGCGGTAGGACAAAAATATACAATATTCCGAGGAACCTTACTTATACTTTATTTCTTGAACGCCTTTTAATCCACTTCCTCTTTTTTATACTTGGCGTACTGCTTATAGGAAAGGTAAGTAAAAATGTATTTTTCAGTTCGGATATATACTGGCTCTCACTTTATCTTTTCATTTTCATCTTTCTTGTAAAATCACTAATTTATTTCGCGATCAAGTACTTACGATCACTTGGAGCTAATTACAGGAATGTCATGTTTTTAGGAGATAGCCACTCCACAGAGATCCTGAAAAACATTTTCACAGACCGTAAAGACTACGGATACAGAATATTTGAGTATGAAAACTCTGAGATCAATATTGATGAACTGGTTACTTTCTGGAAAAAAAACGGGATACACACTCTGTTTTTATCGATGGAAAATTCCTATGATGAATGGATTCAGAATGAGCTTTTCAAATTGGCAGAGGATAATAAGATTCATATTTCATTGATTCCCAGCATCACACAAAGCGATTTTTTCCTGTATGATCTTGGATATATACAAACCCAGCCGGTCCTTAATCAGGCAAGATATCCTTTGGATTATTATTCTAATTTCCTGATGAAAAGGACGTTTGATATTTTGTTTTCTGTTATAATACTGGTTTTTATCTGCTCCTGGGTATTTCCCATCATTGCGGTTTTAATCAAAGCAACCTCCAAAGGCCCGGTATTTTTCCTTCAGAAAAGATATGGTTTCCATGAAGAGGTATTCAATTGCTTTAAATTCAGAACAATGGTTGTGAATGATGAATCCACAACCAAAACCACATCGGTAAATGATGCAAGGATTACCAGAGTAGGTAAGTTTTTAAGAAAAACCAGTCTTGATGAACTTCCACAATTTATCAATGTACTGAAAGGAGAAATGTCTGTGGTAGGTCCGCGCCCTCATATGCTTTCCGTTGACAATTATTATAAACCAAAAATCGGAAGATACAGCTTAAGAAGTATGGTAAGCCCAGGTATCACAGGATTAGCACAGGTAAATGGACTGCGTGGTGACTTCGGGGATGTGGAAGTAGAAATGAAAAAACGAGTCCTGGCTGATGCTTTTTATGTAAGAAACTGGAGTTTTGTACTCGATCTGGTGATTATTTTAAAAACCGTTTTCCTGGTTATAGGTGGAGATAAAAACGCAAAATAAAGAACAGGACCAGACCAATATTGAAATAATTTTAACACAAAACCAGGCTTTAGTCTTGTTCTCGACTCTAGCCTAATTAAATAAAAAAGTCTAATTTAGCAGTATGTTAAAAAAGTTTTTCACAGCAGTAGGGGAATACATGATCCTCTTGGGAAAATCCCTTCGGAAACCTCAGAAAATGAGGGTTTTCTGGAAGCTGTTCATGAGAGAAATTAATGATTTGGGAGTAAATTCTTTCGGACTTGTCATCTTCACATCCATATTCGTTGGAGCTGTAGTGGCTATTCAGATGTTCAATAACTTTGATGCTTCTTCTTTTCCTATTCCACCTTCATTTGTGGGATATGCTACGAAGGCGGTTTTGGTATTGGAATTTGCCCCTACTATTATCAGTCTGATTCTGGCGGGTAAAGTAGGTTCATATATTGCTTCCAGTATTGGAACTATGAGAGTTTCTGAACAGATTGATGCATTGGACATCATGGGAGTAAACTCACCCAATTTTCTGATACTTCCTAAAATTATCGCCTGTATGCTGTTTAACCCTCTTCTTATTGCTATCAGTATCGTATTTGGTATTGGTGGAGGCTATATTGCCGGGATTTTAACAGGGAACTGGACAGAAAACGACTATATCGTTGGTATTCAAATGTATATGCCTAATTTATTTATTTACTATGCATTTAGCAAAACTATCGTTTTCGCTTTTATCATTGCAACAGTTCCTTCCTATTTCGGATATTTTGTGAAAGGAGGATCTCTGGAAGTGGGAAGAGCCAGTACGCAGGCAGTGGTATGGACAATGGTATTTATTATCATTTCTGAATTAATTTTAACCCAATTAATATTAAGCTGATGATTGAGGTAAAAGATCTTAAAAAAAGTTTTGGTGATGTTGAAGTACTTAAGGGAATTTCAACTTCATTTGATAAAGGAAAAGTAAACTTAATTATTGGGCAGAGTGGTTCCGGGAAAACCGTTTTTTTAAAAAGTTTATTGAATGTCTATATGCCATCTTCAGGAGAAATCCTGTTTGACGGCCGGGATGTCAATACCATGAACAGGGATGAAAAACAACATCTCCGTTCAGAAATCGGAACCCTGTTTCAGGGAAGTGCATTATTTGACTCCTTAACTGTGGAAGAGAATATTATGTTTCCTCTTGATATGTTTACCAATCTTACCTACAGAGAAAAAAAGAAAAGGGTTTTTGAAGTTATAGGAAGAGTACATCTTGATAAGGCAGATAAAAAATACCCTTCAGAAATCTCAGGAGGAATGCAGAAAAGAGTTGCTATTGCCCGGGCGATTGTCAACAATCCCAAGTACCTGTTCTGTGATGAACCTAATTCCGGGCTCGATCCTTATACCTCTAAGGTAATTGATGATCTTCTTTACGAAATCACAAAAGAATATAATACCACAACCATCATCAATACTCACGACATGAACTCTGTAATGACGATTGGCGAGAAAATTGTATACCTAAGACTGGGAATCAAAGAATGGGAAGGGAATAAAGACATCCTGATTACCGCAGGCAATAAAAATCTGATTGATTTCGTTTATTCTTCAGAACTATTTAAAGAGCTGAGAGAATATTTACTTGAGAATAATAAAACGATTGAAACTACAACTACAAAAATAGACGATAATGAAAAAGGTACTTAGTATAGCGTTAATAGGATTTTCAATGTGGGCTTCTGCACAGATTTCACTGGCAGGTAAAGCTAACTTAATTTTTCCTACCGGCTCTCCTTCGTGGTCCAATATTAAAGGAACAGTGAATGATGCCATTGACGGAACAGGTAAAAATAATGTAGGTTTCAATGTCGGCCTTTCATTAAAAGTAGGTCTTCCTACTTCATTGTTTGTGATGCCGGAAATCTATTATACTCACTTCAAAAATGAGTTTACTACAGAGAACACTACTTTTGATGTTAAAAGCAACCGTATAGATGTTCCGGTTCTTTTAGGATATAACCTTTTGGGGAATATGTTAGGTGTTTTTGTAGGACCTGTTGGAAGTTTTAATTTAAACAAAGACAATACTTACAATGATTTCAAAGAAAATGCTAAAAATGACTTTACAGTAGGTTACCAGTTTGGGGCACAGCTTGAAATCAAAAAACTTATTGTAAATGCAAGATATGAAGGAGCTTTCAGTAAAGACGAAAGAAACTTTATCAACAGAGTTTCCGGTTCGGAAATCAGATATGATAACAGACCTAACCTGTTTATGGTAGGTTTAGGATATAAATTCTAATCAGATATTGAAATAACAACTTTAAACCCTCAAATTAAATTTGAGGGTTTTTATTTTGTTCTTCAAGTTCAGCCTGGCGTTTTGCAATGTCTGCAGCCTGTTTTTCAAGCTCTTCTTTGTCTTTCTGCAGCTGTTTGAATTCTTTTTTCTTCTGTTCCGCTTTTATAGCGCTTCCTTTGCTTACATAACCTACCATTCCTCCAATGATAAGCCCTATTCCTACTCCTGCCATTATTCCCATAATGTGGGAAATTTTTATTTGTTCTACGGCAAAATCAGTAGTTAAATAGAAAAGTAATGCAGAAACAGCCAAAAGTATAAGTCCGGTAATTGATAAACTCTTCATAATATTGTGTTTAGGTGGTTATATAAAAAAGCCTTACCAAATTTACTAAAAATTTAATAAGGCCTTATTCAAGATTAAAATTCTAATTATATTTTTCCTCCCGCAGCCTTATAATATTCTAAAGCTTTCGGAAGATCCTTATTGATATCTGAAATTCTTGTTTCCGGATTCGGGTGGGTAGACAAGAATTCCGGTTGTCTTGAACCTGTAGATGCGGCTTCCATTCTGTTCCAGAAAGGGATTGCCGCTCTTGGATCATATCCTGCCATAGACATCAGGTAAAGCCCCATTTCATCAGCTTCTGATTCCTGGCCTCTTCCGTATTTCAATAATGCCACCTGTGAACCGATAGGATATACCTTCTGGAAAACACTGGCCCATTGTGAATTTGAGATTGTTCCTCCCAGAATAGCACCTCCGTACTGGGCTACCATTGCCTGAGAAATTCTTTCGTTTCCGTGGCCTGCCAATGCGTGGGAAACCTCATGTCCCATTACTACGGCAAGTCCGTTATCGTCTTTGGTAACCGGTAATATTCCGGTATAGACAGCTACTTTACCACCAGGCATACACCAGGCATTCAGTTCGCTGCTTTGCAGAAGATTAAATTCCCAGCTGTAGCTCGCAAGATCTGCTGATCTTCCTATACTCTGATAATATCTTTCTGCAGCGCTTTTAATTCTGTTTCCTACATTTACCACTCTCTTT
The DNA here is from genome assembly GCF_025949665.1 of Chryseobacterium viscerum. Classification (NCBI taxonomy): domain Bacteria; kingdom Pseudomonadati; phylum Bacteroidota; class Flavobacteriia; order Flavobacteriales; family Weeksellaceae; genus Chryseobacterium; species Chryseobacterium viscerum. The sequence continues at coordinate 159,177 of NZ_JAPDFT010000004.1, forward strand.
GCATCTGCCGTACCGGTAATCACCTTACCTTTAGACAATGTCGTCTTGTATTCCTGCGAAGACATTGTTAAAATTTCCGAGTTGTTGGCCAGTTGTAAAGACGATCTTCCAGTAATCGGGTTTGTAGTACAGGCAACAGCCGACAGAGCAATAGCTCCCATTCCTAATAGATGTGTAACTTTCATAGTTTGAGTGTTAATAATTCAACCTTAACAATTTTTATTCCAAAATAATTCAGAAAGAATATATTTGCATACATTTTGCTATTTAAATGTAATAATTATATCATTATGAAAAAGTATATTTCTTTACTGATGATTTTTGGATTTCTGTTCTTTTTTCAGAGCTGTGCTTCACAGGGTTCATTAGATTCGAAAACAGTGGATACACTAATCAATTCTCAGGAGTTTACGTTCCATGCAGAAAGAGCCAATCCTACGAATTATGACGTTATCAATGTCATGAATTCAATGCCTAATGCTACTGCCACGAGAATATTGAATCTGAATGGCGATTATACTATTGACGTAAGTAAAAATACACTGGATGTAGTGCTGCCATATTTCGGAAGGGTATTCAATCCTTCTTATGGAAATACCAGCGATAACAGCTACAGATTTACCTCAAAAGATTTTACTGTAAGTAAAATTCAGAATAAAAAAGGAAAATGGACTTTAAAGTTCAAGCCTAATGATGTAAGAACTGTAGATGAAGTGAATATTGAAATTTTCAAAAATGGTAAGGCTTTCGTTTCTATGAGAAGTAACGACAGACAACCAATTAGTTATGACGGATATATTTCTAAAACTGAGGTAAAACAGGAAAAAGAGAAACCTTAATCTCTGTTTTTATTAGATAGAAATTTTTCAACAAATAATTTTGCTTCAGTACTTGGATTGGAAACCATGGCTGAAGCATTTTTTTTGTGCATATGATAAGCTTCTTCCACTGCATTGCTCTTTTTCATCAGGGATAAAATATATTCCTGAACCCAATATTCAAAGCGTTTTTCAGCTTGCTGAACACGGATTTCTTCAAAACGGCCGCTTTTCTTTTTCAGATCAATAAATTCGAAGATTCCATCATAAACCTCCTGTAATCCTTCGTTATGAAGGGCAGAGCCTAATAAAACAGGGATCTTCCAGCCTTTTTCTTTAGGCGGAATAAAATCCAGCGCTCTTTTTAATTCCAGTCTTGTATTCTTTGCTTTCTGAAGATTGTCCTGATCTACTTTATTGATGAAAATAAGGTCTACCATTTCCATGATGCCGCGCTTTATTCCCTGAAGTTCGTCTCCGCCTCCAATGATTTTAAGGAATAAGAAAACATCGGTAATATCAGCAACAAGGACTTCTGACTGCCCTACTCCAACTGTTTCGATCAAAATATAATCGTATCCTGCTGCTTCACAGATCATCATGGTTTCAAAAGTAGTATTGGCTACTCCACCCAGAAAACCTGAGCTTGGGGAAGGACGTATGAATGCATTCTCTTCCTTCGCAAGTTCTTCCATCCTGGTTTTATCCCCTAAAATACTTCCTTTATTGATTGCAGAACTTGGATCAATAGCCAAGACTGCCACTTTTTTGCCTTGTGTGATAACCAACCGGCCGAAGTTTTCTATAAAAGTGGATTTTCCGGCTCCTGGAACTCCTGTTACTCCTACTCTCACAGAGTTTCCGGTAAAAGGCATAATCTTCTTCAGAAGGTCTTCTGCCTGTATTCTGTGCTCTGCTTTTTTACTTTCAACCAATGTAATAGCTTTTGCAATCAGGCGTTTGTTTCCTGACTGTATTCCTTCTATTAGCTCTTCTGTAGAAAATTTCATTGATTCAAAATTAATAATTAAAATGGGAATGGTCAATACCCCAACCTTAATGATGAAACAAAAGACTTAAAATTTTATTCATTCTGAATTACAGATTTTTCATGAATTTAATTTTTATTTCTTCTAAATTAAAACTATAACGCCCTGTATCAAAGGCTTAAGGAATTTATTACATTTGTTATATCTCAAAAAGAAGAAACATGAAAAAACTCATCGCTGCGGCTTCGTTTACTGCTATTTTGGTGGTTTCCTGTACGCCGAAAGCTGCTACATCCACCGCCACTGCAGGAACATCTACATCTACTGCAGAACAGATTGCTCAAGGAAAAACAATTTTTGAAAACTCTTGTGGAAGATGCCATAAATTACCTGATCCTGCTTCACACAATCCTGTACAATGGGTAGGAATCATGAATTCTATGGCTCCAAAGGCAAAATTAACGGATGAACAGCACCAATGGGTTTATGATTATATTGTTTCTGTAAAGAAGTAATCATCAAACAAAAATAGGATATGAAAAAATTCATTTTAACAGGTATTGCAGCATCAGCATTTCTGGTGTCCTGCGGACCAAAAAGTGTGGCTGTTACAGGGCCAAAGTATACCTCATCTGAGCAATTGGCACAAGGGAAAACTATTTTTGAAAATTCCTGTGCAAAATGCCATAAGCTGCCAGAACCAACCAAGCATGACAACCAGGGATGGATCAATACATTAAGCAGAATGGCTCCAAAAGCTAAACTTACTGATGACCAGCATCAAATGGTGTATGATTACCTGATTTCTGTTAATAAAAAATAAGACTGCCTCAAAATTGTCATTCTGAACGAAATGGAACGGAGTGAAGAATCTCACGCTTATGGTTATCAATGAGATTCTTCCTTCGTCAGAATGACAGAAGTCAAATGATTTGACTTTTGAGGTAGTCATACTATTTTTATTATAAGTTAAAAAGCAGATTATTCCGTCTTTTTTATAGTTCTGTTTCTGGTTACCTTTCCTTTGACAAGTTTCTCTCTATCTTCAAGTATTTCTAGGGCTGCACGGTTGTAAGCAAATTTTTTGGCTTCTTTAAGGGTTCCTAAAGCTTGCTTATACTCAAAGTTTCTTTCCTGCAGAAGGGAGAGACAGTTCAAAATTTCCGATTTGTCAATTCCCTTTAATTTTAAAGCAAATTCAATTAATTTTTCTGCTTCTTTATAATCTTCGTTATTCAAAAGACACTCAATGTAATATTTGGGAGTATTGATATTTCCGATGTTACTCTGCATAGCTTCATCGAAGTATTTTTTAGCTGTTTCATAATCCTTCAATTCTTCTGAATATACTCTTCCCATCAGACAAAGGCTGTCGGCATCTTCAGGTTCATAAGACAGAGCATAGTTCAGAGCATCCATACATTCGGAAAGATTGAATGGAAAATAGTCTAATGCTTCAAAATAGTATTTACTTTTAGTTAAGGTCATGTCTGTAGTTTTTAAGTTCATTTTTTAGGACGTTCCTTTGTTTTTTAAATGTCCTGTCTTCATAATTCTTTTTAAAATCTGTTCCTGAAAATGTACGAACCGGATTTCCCCGTTCCACCTGCATCTGAAGAGACCAGGTTTCTTTTAGTTTTCTTTCCAGCTGCTGAACATAAACAGCCATTACTTTTTCTTTAAGTCTGATAACAGATAGTTTTTTATTTTCCAGCTGCGAACGAGAGTCCTGTACAAAAACAGTTTCATTGGTAGGAATATAAGTAGCACGCACAGCGGTATTCACCTTGTTTACGTTTTGTCCTCCGCTGCCCTGACTTCTCGCTGTCTGAAACCGGATATCTTTTTCATTGAAATCAATCATTTTTACATCGTCCAATTCAAAAATTCCGATAAACCAATTGCTTCTTTTGTGCAGTTTCCTGAATGTACTTTTTCCAATCCAGCAAACACTTCCCAGCCAGTTTTTTAAAAACAGGCTTAAGTCTTTTCCTCTTAAAAGTATGGTCACAGACTTTAGGGTTAGGTTTTCATCACCGTTTTCACGATGAATGATTTCGTATTCTATTGTATTTTGTTTTGCCTCTTCAAGAAAGGTCTTCAGAACCTTGGCTGCTACCCACTGGCATTCTAAAGGACCTCTTCCCGAAGTGATCTGTATTAATTTTTCCATTTTTTATGTTGGCATTTTGCTTAATAAAGGGTTTCCTACCGGATCTATTCCCCTTTGTAATAAATCTTTTGCAGCCATCACTGCCCAGCATTTGTCACTGGAATGAATATTTCTGTAAAACGAAAGTAAAATATCAGGTTTCACAACGGTAAAACCATTAGCTTCAATGGTTTCAAGACCATCCTTTTCAAAGAAGTCTATGGTAATTCTATGAAATTTTTCATTTTCCATCTCAACTGTTTTCTCATACCTGCGAAAGTTTTCTTCACTCGGCAGATGGTCATATCGGGTCCAGACTTTCTGGAACCCTTCCTGCTGAAGAATGATAACTACTTCTGCTACATTTTCTTTTTTTACAAAAACATCAATATCCTTGTGATCATGGGCATGTTTGTATTCTGTATGTCCTGTTTCAGACATGAAATGCCATGTCCAGCCACCTGATATAATGATTTTATCTTTTAATATATTTAAAATTTCGAGCCCTAACCGGATTCTGAATTCCGGCCAGATTTCACCGTATCTTTTTATGTTATGTGGTGCTCCCATTTTTTTGTTTTTTAATTGAACATTTTAAACCTTGTAGATTTTAAAATATTTCCTTGTTAAACCTTATAGGTTTTTGAAACCTATAAGGTTGTAAAGTATTAGACAAATTACCTATCCATTCTCACAATTCTCGGTTGGAATGTTCCCAGAATATCTACCAGCTCACTCTGTGCATTCATCACTTCATTGATATCTTTATAAGCCATAGGTGCTTCTTCTGCATTTCCACCCATCAGGGTAACATTTTTCAATTTCAGTTCTTTTTTGATGTCATGCTGAGTAAAAAGGCTTCTGCATTCCCCTCTTGAATGGGCTCTTCCCGCACCATGAGATGCTGAGTTCAGTGATTCCGGGTTTCCTTTTCCGCGAACAATGAATCCTTTTGCCGTCATAGATCCCGGGATCATTCCCAGTTCATTTTCATTGGCAGGTGTTGCTCCTTTACGGTGAACAATCAATTCTTTACCGTTATGGATTTCTTTCCACGCAAAGTTGTGATGGTTTTCAATTCTGGCTTTTACTCTTCCACCGACTGCTTTTACCAGCCTTCTATGGATATCGTCATGGCATGCTGAAGCATAATCTCCGGCAAGATTCATTGCTGTCCAGTATTCCAGTCCAAGGTGGGTACTAAGATCCAGCCATGCGAAATTTTGAGCTTCTTTTGGTAACGGACATTGTTCTGTTGCCACTCTTGAATAATACTGTGCGATTTCTGCTCCGAGGCCTCTTGAACCGCTATGAGAAAGGATTCCCAGATATTTTCCTTTCGGCAGGCCAATCTGTTTATCTTCTTCGGTGATTTCTACTTCTCCGAATTCAACAAAGTGATTTCCTCCGCCTGAGGATCCCATCTGTTTGATTGCTTTTCCTTTTAATCTTCTTAAGATCGGGATCATATCGAATGTCTCTCTGTCGAAAATCTCATGATCTATGTGAGATTTATGCGTTTCATACATTCCGAATTTTGTATGTTCGGCAAGCGCTTTTTCATATTTATCTCTTGCTCCTTCAAGATATGAAATAGGTGTATCCAAAATGCTAAGGCTCATTCTGCAGCCAATATCCATTCCTACTCCGTAGGGGATTACCGCATTTTCCACTGCCAGAACACCTCCTATCGGAAGTCCATACCCGCTGTGGGCATCTGGCATTAATGCTCCTTGAGTAGAAATAGGCAGTTTCAAAGCAGTATATAACTGATTTTTTGCCTCTTCTGAAATATTGTTTCCAAAAATCTGAAATGAAGCACGTTGTGAATTCAGCATTCTTTTTTCAGTTTTTTTGGATGAAAGCAGGGTTTCTGCAATTTGTCCGAAGGTGAGATCTTTTTCAAAATTCTCCGGATTCAGCAGGATTTCCTTTAAAAGAGATTTTACGTGATGAATATTTTTCGTTGCAAAATTTCTTTTCATGACTTCCAATGCTACGTTTACGCTTTGGTTATTTGGATAGCCCAGTTTTAATATATCTTTTCCTTTTAGTTTTAAATTTCCCATTGTTTTTGTTTTAAATAACAGTTGGACCTATAAGTCCTGTAAGCTTTCTGCAATCTCTGTTGCAGACATTGTGCAGGTTGCATATTTCCTGCCTTTGATAAGTGGAATATCTTCTCTTTTCCTTTTCCATGGATATGATCTGCCATAAATTGTTTTGTGGATAATTCCTACAATTTTATATTGCCCCAAATAATCGTCCAGTTCTGCACATTCTTTTTCTAATTCAAAATTTACAGGTTTATAATGGGTAATCATATTAGGTCTTGTACGCAGGGTAAATCTCCAGGATTCGGTAAATTCGTAGTAAGGCACATAAGTCTTCCGGGCAGAACAGTATTCTTCCTGTTTCAAAAAATACTGTCTCTCCCTTGGAGTAAGCTCCAATTTTGGATCATTCCATGAATATGAAGAGATATGTTTGAGCTTCTGTACTCTTTCTACATATATTCTTCGTCTGAATTTTCTTTTCTTTTTCAAAAACTGACGACTTTCCGAATACATGTAGGTGTTAATCTTCTTCAATATTCCTTCAAAGAAATCTCCGTCTTTAGATCTCAATACATCTTCCCTTACTGCAAAGAATCTTACAAATCCTCTTTGATAAGGTTTATCCAAAGGAATCCATGGGGTATTTCGTCTTATGTCCCAAAGTTCATCACTACGTTGATATTTTTTTCTTATCTGCTTTTCTACATCTTTTCTAATTGTTCTTTTTCTGCTTCTCACGCTTCTCAGCCGGTAAAACAGAAGGTTATCATTTTCCATTGTTTACAGAAGTATGATGCAAGATTGTAGAAACTGAATTCTTTTATCTCACACAACTTTTAATCAACTAAAACACTAGTTGAATGGATTAATAATAGACGGTACAGTGTGAGGATATAATTCACCTGCTTCGTCTGTAATGACACTAAAAAAGATTTCGGGTAAGCCTGGGAGTTTGAAATATTGCGCAATAAAAAACCCGAAATCTCTACGACTTCGGGTTCTGATATTTCATTGTACTGTTATTCTAAGAATGTACCAAACCGCGAAGCCTTACCACCATAAGTGGCAATCCAACTGTAGAATTCTGTTTTGTTCTGAACATTGCTTCGTTGTTTTTTTATTGGTTAAACTTGATTTTCAGGTGCAAATATATAAATTTTTCTGAGAATCAAAATTATTTTTTTCACTTAAGGTGAATAATACTGAGAAAAATAGCATCAATAACTTTTGTCATTCTCTTTGTATCGAGGGTTTCCAGAGTGTCTGTAGGTTTGTGATAATTTTTATTTCTGAAAAAAGATGAATCCGTGATCATGAGTGCCGGAAAATCAAAATTCCAATAGTTGAGATGATCGGAAAAGTCTATTCCAGCCACAAATTTAGGTGCTGAAAAAGTTTCTGCCTTGATCTGCTTTGAACCTTTAAAATTGCTAATAAAGTTTTTTACAAACGGACCTGCCCCACTGAACTTTTTAGCTAAAGTAATAAAGTCTCCTTTATCACCGTAAAACCATGAAAGGATCCCTAAAGGAAAGCTCTGTGATCCTTTTTCATCTCTGAAATATCCAATCATTTCCACGCTGGCCATTCCATACACATCAATATTATTGTCTTTTAAGTATTTCGCATGGACATAACTTCCCATGTTTTCGGTTCTGAAATAAGGAGGTTCTTCCAAGGTATAAGCCACAAGATCTATTCTATAGTTCAGCTTTTGTCCTTTAAGCATTCTTGCCAGTTCCAGGAGGGCTGTAACTCCGGTTGCATTATCATCTGCACCCTGCTGATCTCCGCAAACATCGTAATGAGCGCCTATGATAATCCGTTTTTTGTTTTCTGTTCCAAAAGAGGTAATTACGTTCTTATATATTTTCCCATCCACTTTATATTCCTGGTAAGCGGTGCTGTCGCCATAGGTATTGAAAGTCTGATGAATATAGTCTGCAATGGTATTCAGCTGATCAATATTTTTATGATTACGGAATTGTGGAGTTTGGGTAAGTGCCGTCAAATGCTTTTTAACCATAGCGGTGTCTGCTACAACCCGCGAACTTTGTATCAGTATATTTTCCTTACCTGAACCTAACAGGAAAACCCCGGTAATAATAAATAAGCCTACGAGAAGAAACAGTTTTTTCCTCGTAGGCTTTATTATATTTTTCAGATTCATAGGGTATGCTTTTAATTTCTGTGCTGAAATTAAAGCTTTTCTGTTTATTTTTCTAAAAATCTTTCCAGAATTTCCACTGCACATTTCGGAAGATTGGTCCCAGGTCCGAAAATGAAGTCCGCGCCGTTGGCATACAGGAATTCGTAATCCTGCTGAGGAATTACACCTCCTACCACAATGGTGATATCATCTGCACCCAGTTTGGATAATTCTTCCACAACCTGCGGAACTAATGTTTTGTGTCCGGCGGCCAATGATGATACTCCTAAAATGTGAATATCATTTTCTACGGCCTGTTTAGCTACTTCTTCCGGTGTCTGGAACAATGGAGCAACATCCACATCAAATCCCATATCTGCAAATGCGGTTGCTACTACTTTTGCTCCTCTGTCATGTCCGTCCTGTCCCATTTTAGCGACCATTAGTCTTGGGCGGCGTCCTTCTTCTTCTTCAAATTTCTGAGTCAGATGAAGGGCTTTTTCAAAGTATTCGTTTTTACCGGCATTCATTGCGTATACACCAGAGATTGTTTTAATATTTGCTTTATATCTTCCGAAGGTTTCTTCCATGGCATCACTCATTTCGCCAAGGGTAACTCTTCTTCTTGCTGCTTCGATACATAATGCCAGAAGGTTTCCTTTTCCTGTTTTGGCACTTTCACGGATTTCATTGAGGATTTGTTCTACAGCTTCAGTATTTCTTTCAGCTTTAATGGTGTTCAGCCTTTCGATCTGCTTTCTGCGGACTTCTGTATTGTCAATGTCTAAGATTTCTATTTGATCTTGTTTTAATGAGGATTTGAATGAATTGACTCCGATAATGAATTCTTCTCCACTGTCTATTTTAGCTTGTTTCTTAGCTGCAGCTTCTTCAATTCTCATTTTTGGAATTCCGGCTTCAATAGCCTTGGTCATTCCTCCTTCCTGTTCTACCTCATCAATATACCTCATCGCTTCTTCGATCATTTGCTGGGTAAGGCTTTCTACAAGATTACTTCCTCCCATCGGATCTACAACATCGCATATTCCGCTTTCCTGCTGAAGAATGATCTGTGTATTTCTTGCAATTTTTGCTGAATAGTCTGTAGGAAGGGCAATAGCTTCATCCAATGCATTGGTGTGGAGAGACTGTGTTCCTCCTAATGCTGAAGACAACGCTTCTATTGCTGTTCTTGTAATATTATTGAAAGGCTCCTGCTCTGTTAAAGACCATCCGGATGTTTGGGAATGGGTTCTTAATGCGAGAGATTTTGGATTCTGAGGATTAAACTGTTTTAAAAGGGTTGCCCAAATGTATCTTGCGGCACGCATTTTAGCAATTTCCATGAAATGATTCATCCCGATTGCCCAGAAGAAAGATAGTCTTGGAGCGAAATCGTCTACGTTCATTCCTGCTTTGATTCCTGTTCTCACATATTCAAGGCCGTCTGCCAGTGTGTATGCCATTTCAAGTACCGGTGTAGCACCAGCTTCCTGCATATGGTATCCGGAAATAGAAATAGAATTGAATTTTGGAATGTTTTGCGAAGTATATTCAAAAATATCTGCGATAATCTTCATGGAAGGTGCCGGCGGATAGATATAGGTATTTCTTACCATGAACTCTTTCAAAATATCATTCTGAATGGTTCCTGAAAGCAGATCCTGTTTTACACCCTGCTCTTCTGCAGCTACGATATAGAAAGACAAAATGGGAAGTACAGCTCCATTCATTGTCATGGATACTGAAATCTGATCCAATGGGATTTCATTGAAAAGTATTTTCATGTCTTCCACAGAATCGATGGCAACTCCTGCTTTTCCTACATCTCCTACTACTCTTGAGTGGTCAGAATCATATCCCCTGTGTGTTGCTAAGTCAAATGCTACTGAAAGTCCTTTCTGTCCTGCAGCAAGATTTCTTCTGTAAAAAGCGTTGGATTCTTCGGCAGTAGAAAACCCTGCATATTGACGAACCGTCCATGGTTTTTGAACATACATGGTAGAATACGGTCCTCTCAGATAGGGAGCAATTCCTGGAGAAGTCTGCGTTAATGATTCATCTTTTACATCATTTTTTTCATAGGATGATTTGAGTTCAAGCCCGTCTTTTTCAAAATTGTAAATCTCTCTTTCCTGAGGTGATACACTAAAATCCGGTTTTTTCACAGAAATTGTCTTTCGCATTCCAATTATTTTTGTCCCCGTAAAGTTAATTTTTTTGAACGAAACATGAAACTTCTGTTAACGTTCTGTTTTTCTATTTTTTAGGGAAAGAAAAAGGCCGGACAAATGCCCGGCCTTTCTTATTGGTATATCGTCTGCTTATTTTTTGATAAGCTTCGTATTGTAAGTATTTTTGTCATCTTTTATCGTGATTACATACATACCTTTGATTAATGAAGCAACATTAATTCTTTGTCCATCAATCTGCCCTTCCTGAGCTAATCTTCCGTCAGCAGTATAGATTTTATAATCTGCTTTTCCTTTAAGATTTTTCACTTCTACGAAAGTATCTGCAGGGTTCGGATAAATTGAAATTTCGGTTGATTTAACATCTTTTGTTTCGTTTACAGCAAGAGTACCTGTAATTTTCACAGGCAGATCCATTACTGAACCTCCTCCAGTTGAGATGTCTCCACATGCACTTGCTAAAGCAGCAGTATTATACTTTGTAACAATTCTCATTCTTAAAAGCTTATCTCCAGCATATGTTGTTGAAGGCACTGTAAAGTTTTGTGCTCCAAAACTTACACTACCCGGAGGAACTCCTCCTGAAACAGTAATTACTCTTTCAGATATCTCAAACACTCCATTTCTGTTATAATCAATCCAAACAGAAAGATTTAAAGGAACATTCGAGTTACTAAATGCTTGTCTCACTACGGGTGTAATAGCGTATGCTGTTCCCTGAACCAAATTAACAATCTTGCTAGGATCCTCAGATAAATCTTTATATGATCTTAATGAAGGATCATCATAAACAAGGTTTGATATTGTTACTTTTCTGATTGCTCCGACATACGATGTCCCTGAATTCATTATACAGTAATCTATTCCAGTCTTTAAGCCATTTGTTTTAAATACATAATTATTAGAGAATGCACCAGGAACACTATTTACAACAGTTGCTACCTGTACTTCATAATTTGTTTCATCTTCAAGACCTGTTAATACAACTGAATTCGTTGTACTTGTTGTATTTGACCAGCTTGAAACGCCTTGTTTTCTATAGTTAACAGAATAAGTTGCTCCAGGTACGCTATTCCAAGATGCTCTGGCTGTTGTCTTAAACACCTCTGTGCTTATTGTTGTAAGCCCTGTTGGAGCAGCAGTTGTAGAAGTAGGTGCATCTGCAACAGTAACCTGAGGAGAAACGGCATAGAAAACGTTACCAATTGATGATACTCTCAACTTAATTGGTGTCGTAATTGTATTTGGCATCTGCACTGTGAAGCTACCTGTATTAGGTGTAGAAGCTACTAAGTCTGTCCAGGTTGCTCCATTATCTGAAGTATAATCAATCTTTACGTTAGGTGAGTTATAAGGAGCTGTATTTGTATTGGCTACTTCCCACTGAATAACGTTATTAGCATTTTTATATAATACTGATGATGCAGTAAGTCCGTTAAACTTAAAAGGACCATCATTTCCAATGACTGTATTAACTTCTGAAGAAGATAGCATTGGTCTTTGTGCGTTTTGATCTCTAACAGTTACGGCATAACTTACCGTTCTAGGAACATAAGATACAGTTTCCCAATTTGGATTAGGATTATTTGCAGCATCAGTTTTATTAGTCAGAATTCCATTCATCACTAGAGGAAGGCTTGGGAAATATCTTCTTCCACTAGCTGTTCCAAAACGTGATCTTGTTAAAGCCCCCTGTGTATTGTATCCCCATCCTGTATCTCCGGAAATTGAAGCTAGGGCGGTAACACTATTTGTCTGCTCCCATGTGTAATTAATAGCATCTCCTTCTGCATCTGTTGCGGATGCATCAAGATAATAGGCGGTTCCTTTAGGAACTGTATATGACGTAAGTGCCGCTATTACAGGTGGTGTATTATTAGTAATATTTTCTGACGTACCACATGTTGCAGGCTTACCTTCTAAATTCGTTAAAATCTGATCCACGGATTTATAGTGGAAATAGGCATCTGAAGACATTTGAACATTATCACTTGTAATCCCCGCATATCCCATAATAGTAGTTCCTCCTCCTGGTTCTACATTAACATTACTTCCTTCCGATTTATTTGAAAATGTATGATTCCCTCCTAACTGATGCCCCATTTCATGAGCTACATAATCAATATCAAAAGAATCTCCACTTGGAACATTATTAGATGGTGAAGTAAACCCTGATCCTTTACCCGCAGGTACACTAGTGGTAGGGTCGACACATATACAACCTATACATCCGGCATTTCCACCTCCTCCTGAAGCACCGAATAAGTGTCCGATATCATAGTTTGCATTAGTTACCCCAGCTGTCATAGCATTCTGAAGTTCAAGATTCCAAGCTCCAGCTACACCATCATCAGCAATTGAATAAGGGTCTGTATTTGGATCTGTATAGATAACATTCGGGAAGTTCTGAACCAATAATTTTATTCCAAAGTCTTTTTGAAATACTCCATTCACACGGCTCATCGTGTTGTTGATTGCAACCAATGCCGGGGCTCTCTTTTGATCATCAGTAGCTGTAGCAGGTACACCAGCCAAATTCATAAAGTATTGGGTATATTCTCCTGTAACAGAAACTGCTAACCTGTAAGTTCTGAATTTTGTACTTGATGGTCTGTTAGTGATTCCTACGTTAGAAAGAGTCTTTTTTCCATTAGCTTCTAATGCTTTAATGTCTTTAAAATTCTTTTCATCTGTAGCACATTCAAATCCGTGTTCGCTTTCTGTTCTGTTTGTTTTATAGAAAACACCATAAACCTGTTTATCTGTAGTAATAGGTTCTATGAACTGAAACTTTCCGTCTTTGATAATCATTGACTGCATTTCAGTAGGTGCAGTACTGAATCTTACGTATTTCCCTGGATCATCAACTCCTACTCCTACATAAGACCCTAACTGATATCTGTCTGCCATAGATTTTTCCATAACAGGGTCGCTATATACTGCAAACTTTTCAATCTTTCCTTCTGCAGTAGGCAGAGATACAATAACAGCCTGAGCTCCTTTTCCTGTCTCTACAGCATCTTTTAAAATATTCCTAAGCGACTGAAGATCAAACCTGTAAGAGTATTGAACTTCTACTTCTTTTCTGATCTGAGATGTTCTTTGTGAGGCCGGTTCCCACCTCTGTGCATTAAAACTGGACAATCCAGCAGCCAATGCACAAACCAGTAAAATTCTTTTTTTCATAATTATTGAATTAATTTAGAATTAATAAACTTTAAATATCCGCCATAAAAATACTAATTATAAACACAACAACATAGAAAAAACGGCTTATTTTAAATTAAATAAGCCGTTTTTTTGAAATATTTCTATTTCATAAACTATTTCTTTATTCCCATCTCAAACAAAGCAAATGATATAAGATCTGCATTTTCACTAATTACCTGATCTGTTGCTCTTCCTGCTCCATGACCTGCATTTTTTTCAATTCTCAAAAGAATAGGGTTTTTACATGCCTGTTTTTCCTGAAGTTCAGCTCCAAACTTGAATGAGTGTGCCGGAACTACTCTGTCATCATGATCACTGGTGATAATCATTGTTGATGGATAGCAAGTTCCTGCTTTTACATTGTGTACAGGAGAATATGACTTAAGATATTCGAACATTTCTTTACTGTCTTCTGCTGTACCATAGTCATAAGACCATCCTGCTCCGGCTGTAAATTTATTATATCTCAACATATCCAAAACACCTACTCCCGGGAAGGCTACTCTTGCCAGATCCGGTCTCATCGTCATTGTAGCACCTACCAGTAATCCCCCATTCGACCTCCCTGAAAGAGCCATATATTGTTTTGAAGTATAACCTTTGCTTTGAAGATATTCCCCAGCAGCAATAAAGTCTTCAAAAACATTTTTCTTTTGTTGCTTTGTTCCGGCATCGTGCCATTTTTTACCATACTCGCCTCCACCACGGATGTTTGGAACAGCATAAATACCGCCATTTTCCATCCAGATAGCATTTACTACAGAGAATGATGGCTGCAGACTGATGTTGAAACCTCCGTAAGAGTATAGAATAGTAGGGTTTTTACCGTCAAGCTTAGTTCCTTTTTTATAATTGATCATCATAGGAACTTTTGTACCGTCTTTTGAAGTATAGAATACCTGTTCTGAAACATAGTCGTCCGGATTAAACTTCACTTTAGGTTTTTGGTACACTTCAGATTTCCCTGAGTCTACATTGAATTTATAAGTGGTTCCCGGTGTAATATAATTGCTGAAAGAAAAGTAAACATCTTTCTCTTTTTCTTTTCCTCCGAATCCTGAAATATTTCCTTTACCCGGAAGTGCAATTTCTCTGATCAGTTTTCCAGTCTTATCAAACTGTTTTACCTGATCTATGGCATCAATCATATAGGTTGCAAAGAAATATCCACCGCCTGAAGAAATTCCTACCACATTTTCAGTTTGTGGAATTACATCCTTCCATGTTGCCGGAGCAGGATTGTTTATTGTTGTTTTTACAAGACGCATATTCGGAGCATCTTTGTCTGTAAAAATGAAAAGATCATCACCTTGCGTATCTACTATGCTGGCATTGATATCAAATCCGCTCATAATTTGTACAAAGTCTCCCCCTTTTTGAAGATCTTTGATATACAGTTCATTACCATTGGTAGCATTAGCCGCAGAAATAATAAGATATCTCTGGTCTTCAGAAACTCCTGCACTTAAATATCTTCTTGGTGTTTTATCACCTCCGAAAATCAATTTATCAGCAGACTGCTTTGTTCCCAGCTTATGAAAGTATACTTTATGCTTGTCCGTCATTCCGGAAAGTACAGTTCCTTCTTTTGGCTTATCGTAGCTTGAATAATAGAATCCTTCGTCACCCTGCCAAGAAATTCCACTGAATTTTACATCCAGTAATGTTTCATCAATCTGTTTTTTGGTAACTGCATCGATGATGATAATCTTATTCCAGTCGCTTCCTCCTTCAGAAATAGAGTAAGCAGCAAGGTTTCCTTTTTTATTGAACGAAAGATTGGAAAGGGAAGTCGTTCCTTTTTCCGAAAATTTATTAGGATCTAAAAATACTTCTGTAGCATTGGTTTTGTTGTTTGTTCTGTACAAAACAGATTGCGCCTGCAGACCATCGTTTTTATAATAATAGGTATAATCTCCCTCTTTGAAAGGAGCTGAAATTTTTTCATAATTCCAGATTTCCTTCAACTGATTTTTAATTTTATCCCTGAATGGAATTTTAGAAAGATAATTTTGGCTGTAAGCAACTTCTTCATCTACCCATTTTTTTGTAGGCTCCGAATCGTTTTCCAGATCTCTGAAAGGATCAGAAACAGCGTTTCCGAAATAGGTATCTGTCTGGCTTCCTTTTAATGCTTTAGGATAAATCATTTTCTGAGAATAAAAAGATGCTGAAAATAAAACTCCAGCAGTTAACAATATAGGTTTAAAATTCATACTGATCGGTTTTTCTCAAAAATACGCAAAGTATGTGAAATAAAAAAAGTCCCTTTGTATTGGGACTTTTTATTCTTTATAGTAGTTTTTTTAACTATTCATTGGCTCCGAAGCTTTCAAAATAGAAATCAGTAAGATTGGAAACAATCTCATCGGGACTTCCATTCCAATAGTATATTTTATCACCTTCTTTAAGTTCGTATAAACTAAAGTTTTGATCTGTTGTTACGGTCTTATCCGCATTTTTGAAGTCCTGAGCTGCCTGAATCAAATATTTTTTCAGATCCTCAGCTTTTACTTTATTAAGCTCCCCCTTTGGTCCTGAAGTCAGTTTTGATGGAACCAGGAAACTCACAGAATAACTTATTTCTGCAATTTTTTGCCCTTTAACATATTCATTAGGAACTACTTTTACATTTTTAACTGTTAATTTTCCTGTTTTAAAATTCCCAAACATTGCGGTGAAATACTCTTCCGCCTCTTTTTTACAAGCTGCAGCCGTAGCTTTAGGGAAAGCAGACAGGAAATTCTCTACACTGCCGTTCATCATTTCTTTTGAAGTTTCTTTAAAATCTACCTGATAAGCATTCTGCCCTTCTACTGTTGGTTTCAAATAATCATTCAGCTTATTCAATGCAGCGTCGTCATTATTCACAAAAGTTCCGAAGAATAACTCAAATGCTTCTTTAGGTTTCTTTACTTCAGTTTGAGCCATAAGGTGTTGCCCCATCATAGTAAGCAGCAACAGCAAAATAATTTTGTAATTTTTCATAGTATATATTTTATGTTTAGTTATTTGAAAAAGCAAAGCCCCTGAAGGATCAGAGGCTTTGTTTTTATTTTTTCTAATTTTAATAATTTTCTTCTTCCCCCTTCATCTTTTCTGCATTTTCTGCCATAATTACGGCATCAATCATTTCAGAAATATCTCCATTCATGTAAGCATCCAGGTTGTACATAGACTTGTTGATTCTATGATCCGTAACTCTTCCCTGAGGATAGTTGTATGTTTTAATTTTTGCAGAACGGTCACCGGTAGAAACCATAGATTTACGCTGTGCAGCAATATCTCCCTGTACTTTCTGCAATTCGATATCGTATAATTTTGTTCTTAGCATTTCCATCGCCAACTCACGGTTAGCTAACTGAGAACGAGCCTGTTGACATACTACAACAAGTCCCGAAGGTTTGTGGGTAAGCTGAACTTTCGTTTCAACTTTGTTTACGTTCTGACCTCCGGCACCTCCTGAACGTGAAGTCTGCATTTCAATATCAGCTGGATTCAATTCAAAATCTACTTCTTCAGCTTCCGGAAGAACAGCAATTGTGATGGCAGAAGTGTGTACTCTTCCCTGAGATTCTGTTTCAGGTACACGCTGTACACGGTGAACTCCGGATTCAAATTTCATGATTCCGTAAACACCTTCTCCTTCCACTTTCATGATCAATTCTTTGTATCCTTTTGCTGCTTCATTAGAATCTGTTACTTCATGTCTCCATCCTTTTGTTTTGAAATACATGGTATACATTCTGTAGATATCTTCCACAAAGATCGCTGCTTCATCGCCACCTGTTCCGGCACGTAATTCCACAATAACGTTTTTGTCATCGGCAGGATCTTTAGGGATCAATAATACTTTCAGTTCTTCTTCCAATCCTGGAATTTTAGCCTGAGCTTCAAGCTTTTCTTCTTTAGCAAGATCTACCAGATCTCTGTCTGAACCATCTGCAATAATTTCTTCAGATTCTGCAATACTGTCCAGTGCCCCTTTGTACTGATCATAAACTCTTACAATTTTTCCCAAATCACTATATTCTTTGTTCAAAGAAGAATATCTTTTTTGGTCTGAAATGACATCAGGCTGTATAATAAGGTCTGCAACCTCATTATATCTTTGTTTTATAGCTTCTAATTTTGGAATTAATGATTTAGACATTGTAGAAATTTTGTGGGTGCAAAGATAAGGATTATTAATTCAAAATTAAAATTCCGAATCATCATAAATTTTTGAGCATTAGGGATAAAGGGAGCTCAACTGTAAAAAGGTGGATTTACCAATTTGCATATTAGCCTTTCTATGCTATTAATACTTGTTTTGATGTTGCCCGGAAAGTCTTCTGTCAACTAAATATAAAATAATTCCCACGGCTATAATTCCTACTCCAATAAGGCTTTCTTTAGGGTTATGAATAAATGTAAAATAGAGAATATAGATACTGAATAATAGAAAAACAGCCGGAAAAATATGAAAAGCATTCGACTTAAAAATTTTCCTGTCTTTTTTCTTAAGGAAGAAGACAGTAGAAATCGCCAGGCTTGCAAAAAGTTGTAAAATAAAAGCTGTGTATACAAAAATCTCTTTAAAACTTCCTGTGAGAATAATAACTGTGGCAATGACTGCATGGGCAAAAATAGCTCTTACAGGAATGCCTTTTGTATTGCCCGTTGATAATGGTTTCCAAATGTAGGTATGTTTTGCAAAAGCCTGGGTCAACCTCGAACCAACCCATAAATATCCGCTAATTGTTGCAATCAGCTGCAGGGCAATAAAAATATTGACGATCTTTCCGAAAGCAGGTCCCAACATATTGACTGCTGCTTCTCCCATCACGTCTTCTTTTCCTGCCAGCTGGCTCACAGGAGCGTGTTTCAGCATAATATAATTCACCAGAATATAACTTACCGTCACAAAAACAGTCCCAATAATCAAAGATTTTGGAAGGTTTTTCTGAACATCTTTTATTTCTCCTGCGATATAAGAAGCGGAGTTCCAGCCTGTGTAGGAATAGGTGACAAATACCAGAGACGTAGCAAATGCCGGAAGCATGATTTCATTTTTCCAGCTGTCACTGAAGTTTAAACTATTACCAATCTGTGGTGAATCTGAAAGTCCGACTCCCAAAATAACCAACACAATAATAAAAGCTATTTTAATAAATGTAAAAAAATTATGAAATCTGCTGGATGTTTTTAAACTAAATGATAAAGCAATTGCAACCAGGAAAATGGCAGCAATCGCAAAACCGTTTCCAAAGGAATAATCAAATACGGAAAGGTATTTTGACATTGCCAGTGCTGCCAGCGCTACCGGAGAGGAAAATCCAATGATGAGTGAAACCCAGCTTATCAGATATCCGAATACCGGATGATAAGTTTCTTTGAGATAAATAAAATCGCCTCCGTTTCCTTTAAAATGTGAGCCTAATTCCGCGTAGCAAAAAGCCCCGAACAAAGCGAGAATTCCTCCTATACTCCATAGCAGGAAAATACTGTAGGTATTGGTAATATCGGATAGCTGAAATCCCAGGGTTGTAAAAATCCCTGTCCCAATCATATTTGAAACAACAATGGCTGCAGCTGTTTTCCAGCCAATCTGATGTGAGGTAGTACTCATTTAATGATTAAAAATTAAAATTAAGCCTTCCAAAGAAATAATTCCCTAGTGTTCCCATCTGAACCGGTGCATATTTGAATACTCCATAATATGAATTTTCATAAATCTGGCGATCCGGGAAGACATCAAATACATTATTGGCACCTACCGTAAAATTGATGCTTTTTGTGATATCATATCCAACACTGATGTCAGTAACCACCTTTGGAGAGAACTCCTGCACCCCTCCAAACGGATAACCATCTCTTATTACTTTGCCAAAATAGGTATTTCTTACGAGAAAATTGAATTTCCCGATTCCATAATTTAATCCTAATGAGGCTTTTGTTTTTGGAGACAGGGTTTCAATAATGTTGATCTGATCAGGACCGAAAAACTGATCCTGAGGAGTTTCTAAATTTTCCGGAAAATGGAAATCTGTAATTTTTGTTTCTGTGTAATTTCCGGCAAGGTTCATATTTAATTTTCCATTCCCAAGAATCCAGTCATAAGAAACCACTACATCTACTCCTTTTGTCTCTGTATCAATAGCATTGGCGAAGAATCTTCCGCTTTCTACCTTAAACTGGTCTAACCTTGAGTCTGTAATATTGCTGGTAATCACAATTCTGTCTTTCACTTTAATCCAGTATCCATCTATAGTGATCATCAAGTTGTTTAATGGTTTCAGCGTAAATCCAGCACTCGCGTTGATAGAAGTTTCCTGTTTGAGTTTATCAAATCCAAGAATTCTGGCGGCTTCGCTATCATTACTGAATATTCCTTTAGTAACAATTTTTGACCCGGAAGTAGAGATATCAGCATAAGAATTATTAAAATACTGCTGCTGAAGTGAAGGTGCTCTGAATCCTGTCCCAACAGCGGCTCTTACTGCATAATTTTTCACAAATTCATATCGTATGGCCAGCTTTCCGTTCAAGGTATTCCCGAAATCTGAATAATTTTCAAATCTGGCAGCGGCATCAATATTTAATTTTTTATCTAAATCATACGAAACATCAGCATACACCGCAGTGGAATGTCTGTCTTTCTTCAATGCATTGTTGGGAGAAAAACCGATAAAGGATTGAGATCCTCCTGCTCCAAGTACTGTGGATCCTTCAGTGGCAACGTTTCCATTGATGTCATATTGGGTATAAGATGCTTCATCGCCGGCTTTGATCTCATATTGTTCAAATCTGAATTCTCCACCGAATGCGATATTGAAACGGTTTATATTTTTGGAAACATCAAGATTCACAGTATTCTGAAGGAAACTATGAGCACCTGCGTAAAAACGGGTTGGTGATTTTGACCCGAGAGAAGCATTGTTGGTATTGCTCACATTATAATTGAAGGTATTGCTCCCGAAGGTATTGCTTAAGTCAAATAGCCAGTTATTAACATTATATTTTGCCCCTACAGCATAAGAAACATCATATACCTGAGATCCAAGAACTGCCTGAAATCCGTTTGGATAAATGGATGAAACAACATTGGATGTTTCGCTCGGCAATCTTCTGAAACCAAATCCTTTTCCTTCTTTGATACTGAAACCTCCGAAAGAATATACTTTAAAATTATCATTAAAAGGATATTCTGCATTGAAAAACAACTGTCCCTGTCTGATCTGGGCATCTCCGATCTGAAAATTGAAATCATCACGGGTCAATCCTCGTTCCTTTATCTTCTCATCATCCGCCGCTCTTGCTGCAGCGGGATCATCAGCAAATGCATACGCAAAATTATTCCCGAAAATATCGAGGTCATGGTTTTGAGTTCTTGTGGTTTTGCCCCTGTGGCTTAACTGCAGGGAAAGGTTGATATACCCGTCTTTTTTTCCTAATGAAGTTCCGTAATTGACTCCCGCCTGATAAGTATCCCCATCATTTCTTCCGGTCAATCCGTAAGTAAGACTTGCTGAAGCACCTGGATTTTTTTTAAGAATAATATTGATTACTCCTGCAATGGCATCAGAACCGTATTGTGCTGCTGCACCATCCCTTAAAACTTCTATTCTATCAATAGCAATCACAGGAATTGTGCTCAGGTCTGTTCCTACAGAGCCATTTCCCACTGTATTCTGATAGTTGACCAAAGAGGTTGTATGTCTTCTTTTTCCATTCAGCAATACAAGAACCTGATCTGGTCCCATTCCTCTTAAGGTTACGGGGTCAATATGTTCGGTTCCATCAGAAGCTGACTGTCTCACTGCATTAAACGATGGGATCACATAGTTCAGAAGATCCTGAGCCGTCATTTGCGGAGAACTTCTTTGGATTTTGTCAATACTGATAACATCTACAGGAACCGGTGTTTCCAGTTTTGTTCTTTTGACATTACGGTTTCCAACGATGATAATATCTTCGATTTGTTTCCCTTTTTCCTCATTCTCCTGAGCAGCAACCCAAATTGCTCCAAGCAATAATACAGCTGTACTTAATTTTTTCATTTTTGTTCTTGCCAATTAAATAATAACGGTCTGGCGGATATTTCCGCAGCGATACAAGACTTCAAGAAATGGAATTCATATAAGAATATTGACTTCACTTATCTCCCCCTCAGGGTTGGAATTAGCACCTTTACACTTCTCGAATTGTGCAGGTTGCTAAGGTTTCTTTGGGCCAAATCCCTCCACCTTTCTTGATAAATCTACTGCAAAAGTAGACTAATTTTCTTAATATACAAAAAAGGCAAATCTGCAATACTGCAAATCTGCCTTTTCGTTTATTTAACAATCATCTTTTGAATGGCGGTTCCTGTTTCCGATTTCAACTGTATCAGATAAGTTCCTGCCGGATAATTGACTTTGACTTCATAAGTTCCGTTTTCTTTATTTAGCTTGAATGAATCCAGTTTCTTACCGGTCATATCAAAAATCAAAATTTCTCCGTTTTTCGCTTTACTGAAAATTAATTTTGCAGTTCCGTTTTGTATCGGATTATCAGCAATCTGAAGGGATAATTTATTTACAGCGATTGTATCAATTGCCGACAAGGTACCAGCATAATTCCCGAAGATTCTGAATTCTCCCGGCTGTAAATTGATTGGGGTTATTGTGGAAGCTACATTCGAAATAGTATCATCCATTAGGTTTTGCCATTGACCTGTGTAAGGAAAGAAAGGAACAACGTTTTGTGCTGATGTGGTGTAATTGGCCAGTACTACCACATTTTTTATTCCAGTTGTAATAGCCGGATCATAGAGATAAATTCTCGTAATCAATCCATCCGGATCATTAGTCAGATTATTGGATTCTATACTGTATGTTTTAGTTTTAAAAATCTGATGGGTATTTCTGATCGTGATTATTTTAGCCCACGTTTCATATATTGATTTTCTGTTTACATTGGTATCGTATCCCAGAGTAAATGCAACAGGTTTTTCATCGGTTCTGCATCCATTATTGATGGTACCGTCAGCACATCTGTTGATGCTGAACTCATATCCTAATTCCCCAAACTGCCAGATCATTTTCGGACCGGGAATGGTAAAGAAAGTTGCTCCGAAAGTTTTCATTCTTTCAAGAGCAGTATTAAGATTTTTAACATCGTAACTTCCATTAACAGCTCCGTAAGCAAGGTTTTTAAACATAAGTCTTTCTTCATCATGACTTTCTCCGTACCCTACAGCACGCATATTGGTAAAACCATGCAGACTATGGTTCATTCTGTCATAATTACTGTTGTCTTTATATCCCATGGTATTCTGGTTATAAGGATCTGTCTGTTTATTCCAAAGCATTACTCCTTTTCCTTCTGCTACTCTATAGTTGGCCCATTGCTGTTCTTCTGCATCCGTTCCCAGATGCTCAAAGATCATGTAAGAATTGGGATCAATGGCCCATTGTCTGTCTGCATAATGTTTCATGATATCCACTCTGTCCTGTTGATAGGCATTGGTGCATGCTTCGTCATTTTCGGAACAGCTTTGGGTAAATCCTTTTGTTAAATCCCAGCGGAATCCATCTATTCTATATTCTGTCAGCCATTGCTGAAGACATCTTTCAACGTAATATTGAGTTGAAGGACTTGTATGATTAAAATCGTTAAATACATTATATGAATGTTTCGGAACCTGATTAAAATAAGGGTTGTTTGCCGCTACATTTCCGTAACCATCTCCATCCGGATCTATATTCCAGAGTCTTACTAAAGGTGAGCGCCCTGTAGCGTGATTAAATGCTACATCTAGAATCACAGCAATTCCGTTCTGGTGGCAGAGATCTACAAATTCTTTGAATTTTTCAGGGGTTCCATACGCTTTATCCAATGCATAATGAAACGAAGTATTGTATCCCCATGAAAGGTTTCCATCAAATTCCATGATAGGAAGTAGTTCTATAGCATTGATCTTTAAGTTCTTTAAATAAGAAATTTTATTGATCAGAGACTGCCAGTTCTTTTCCTGTGTGAAATCTCTCAATAATAATTCATAGACCATCAGATCTTCTTTCGCTGGTCTTTGAAAATTGGTAACCTGCCAGTTATAAGCTGTCTGCCCTGTTTTAAATGTTGAAGCTTCAAACCCTTGTCCGGCTGGGAATAAAGGTAAATTCGGGTAAGTAGAAGCCGAAATCCATGGATCATCGTAAGAAGATAAAATTTGTGGGGAATATGGGTCTGCCACTTTTCTCAAATCGTTTGTTCTGTATTGGAAAGTATAGAGCTGCTGAGGGGTCAATCCAATCAATTCTATCCAGTACAGATCCGGATTTGTGGTATCTTTTTTCATTAAATAGGTATCATTCACCACCCAGTTATTGAAACTTCCGATGACATGTACAAAACTTTTCCCCGGTGCATATAACGCAAGTCCTACTTTGGTAGGATCTGTAGGGTGATAATTGATTCCCTGCTTGATCCAGGCTGGAATGGCTTCAGAAACTACATTTCTCGGAACCTGTAAAATAAACGTTGCCGTTTTAGAATTAGCTCCTTCTGTAGCAACAAGTTCCATGCTGGCATCCTGAGTGACGGTATAACTGTAAGAATAGGATTGTGAGGGTGTGGCTGTAGAGTTGACAACAATTCCATTTGCTTTTAACTGAAATGTTGCGTTGGCATTGGTGGCAGCAGTAATATTGATAGAGTTTCCTGCCGGAACAGAAGTCAGGCTATTGGCTAATGGATTGGTAAGATTTAAACTTAAAGTACCCACATTTACAAAAATGTCCGGTGTAGTCTGATGAGATCCTGTTTTATCTTTTAATAAAAATCCGAACCTTCCTATTCCTGTTCTTCCGAAAAAAGAGGTCGGAGTAAAAGTGAGTGAATAGCTATCTGTAACAGCATTATAATTGAGCTTATTCAGATCATTGGAGTTATCCCAACTGCCATTGGTAGGACAATTCTGGCTGTTCTGGTAATTAGTGTCAAAAGACCATGACCAGATATAAATGCTGTTATTGGAAACTCCCCAGGCAGATTCATCAATCTGGTCTCCCGGAACCGTAAGTGTGATAGCATCTGTTTCATTGAATGGATTGGGAGAAATCGTATAACTGATCTGCCCAAAAACAAACATGGTAACAAGCACAAAAACAACGGAATAAAACTTTTTCATTTATTATTTTTTATCGAATATAGTATAAATTTTTCTTCATAACGACTATTCTCATCCCGTTTTCACCAAATATTTCAATTTTCCGGGAAAAAATAAATTTAAAAAAGGCTCATGAAAATTTCATGAGCCTCCCAATAAAAGTAATTGTAATGAACTATTTTGTGAACGAAAATCTCTGTTGTTGAAATCCGATTAGTCTTTTATAATTTTTTTAGAAACGGATTGTCCATTCTTTAATTTTAAATCTACGATATATAACCCTGATGGAAGTTCAGCCATATTGATCTGATGATCTGAGAACTGTACATTCATACTTTGTCCTACTGCATTGATAACAGTTGCTTTTTCAATTGCGGAATCTGATTTAACAGTAAGAATTCCTTTTGTAGGATTTGGATATATTCCTATAACAGATTTATTCAGTTTAGTTTCTGAAGTACTTAAAGAAGATGTAGGTTTAATACATCTTACTGATGAACCCTGTCCTCTCATTGCTCCTGCTGATGGATTGGCAATAGTTGATCCGATATACAGATATTTCGCTCCTAAGCTTGATGTATCTGAACTCCAGAAATATCCTCTTTGACCAACGAAAGTAAAGTCCCCATTACTTGAGCTTCTGTATCCTCCTGCCGGTAATTTAAGATTGCTGCTGTAAGCCGTTGCCGGATTACCAATACCTTCAGCTCCTACTAAGGCAGTCCAATCTGCCTGAGAAGGCATTTTCCAGTCTGCTCCTATCGCTTTACAAGGATCTACCCCTACTGATGCATTAACATCCGCAACTGATGCACCAGTCCATGTATCTGAACCTGCAAAACCTGCCCACCATGCCGGAGATCCTGCAATATATAATCCTCCTGCAGCACCAATTCCTTCCGGAGTATTAGGTGAAGGAGCTTGTGCTGTCTGAGAATTTCTAAGCTGGTGTCCGTCATCCCATCTTCCCCATTGGAAAAGATCTCCATATGAATTGGCATCAGCCACTGATGAAGCAACCTGTGTACTTCCCAGATTCTGCTGAAGCCATATTTTTCCGTCAGCACCTCTTACCGTGGAATAAGCTACCTGCTGGCCACGATACATAAAGCTCACACAGCCTGTATCACCCACATTGGTTCCGGGGTCTGTATTGCTGCATGTTTGAGGATTTACAGTCAGAGAAATTCTTTTAACTTTTGTGGCATTATCAGAATAAGCAAGAACAAGATAATTGTGTGCTTTATCTATAGCAAGGTCATTGTATTTTGCTTCACCATCCGAAACAAAATCTCCTCCAAAAGCAACCCAGTTTTGGGAATCATCTAATTTATAAACTGTATTTCTCAGGAAATTATCAGTTTCAAAACGGCTGGCAACTACATATGGTTTCCCGGATTCTGTCACCGCTAAAGCAACGTGCTGAACTTTCCCTTCTGAAAAATTAGCATTTCCAACCTGTACCCAAGAGTTTCCGTCAAATTTTTTAACATTCACTTTTCTGCCTCCTCCTGAGTTTGAAACATAGGCTACATAAATCGTATTAGATCCATCCAAAGCGATATCGGCATTGTATTGTTCTCCTGAAGAAGAAGCATCTGCAGCAGCTCCGCCTACCAAACTCCAGTTTTGCATTGAGCTTGCGCCAGTGCTGTTTTGATACACTTTTAAGCCTCCGGAAACATTACACGTATAGACCATATTATTAGTTCCGATGACCATTTCAGCAAATTCGGCACCTCCTGAAAACCCGGCATTTCCTACCTGCTCCCAGGCTCCTCCAAAATATCTTTTTACCGTTCCAGAGCCATAAGATCCATAAGTGAATATAATATTATCAGAAGAAACTGCTGATGCCTGATAATTTACAGAACTGTCTGTAGCATTCGGAAGTTGCGACCATAAGGATCCGGTAAATAAACGAACTTCCATTCCTGACTCCGGATAACCAAGTTGATTGGTATAATAAAGACTGTCTCCATTTGGACTTATTGACAGGGAATTGTAAGTTGCCGTTCCAGTTGTAACCCCCGCGCTTCCTCCTAAATATGACCAAGAATTTCCATCATATTTCTGAACAGACCCCCTGGCTACGGAAACATCATAATATGACAGATAATAATTTCCTGAGTTGTCAATAACTAAATTATTAAAACTGCTTCCGCCTGCTGATACATCCTGAATGCCTCCAACATTTTCCCACTGCTGCGCATACAAGCAGCTTCCAGCAATGGTCAGCAATGTTAATCCCGTTCTGATTTTCTGTATTGCAAAATGTAAATCTTTAAACATATAAAATATTATTTTTAATTATTCTAAATTTAATTTAATTTTGCGCAAAAGTACTTCACATTATTAACCTCAAGTTATCATTTTCAAACTTTTTGTTATCCTGAGAAGCACTTTTACCTTAAGTAGTTGTACCATGGCCGTAAAAATGTGTTGTATGAGGAATCAATATAAAAGTGGACTTTTGTTCAGATCCGAAGACATCAAAATCATCATGCAGGAAGATCTGAGTCCTGATCAATCCTTCAAGTCTCATATACTGGAAGGGAAGTCCAGCTTTAATCTTCTTTTTCTGCTGAGTGATGGTATTAATTTGGAAGCTCATGACTGCGGAACCCAATTTTCATTCAAGAAAAATCAATATATTCTCCATTACTCACCCAAAGAAAGTGTCGCAGAACTGTGGACGGAAAACCAGGAAATTCTGAAATATCTTCAGATTCAGATTAATTATCAGTATGTTTTTAACCTCATCAATCCGGAACTTAATGGTGAGAATGCAGAAATTCTGGAAAATATGACCCATAATAATTTCATATTCCTTCATAAAGAGACACCGCCGGACATGACGGTTGAAATGCATATGATTGTAAAGGAAATTCTGGGGTACACCAAAAAGGGAATCATGCAGAAGCTATTTATAGAAGCCAAGATTATTAAGCTCCTGATTCTGATTTTTGAACAGTTTAATGAGAAAAACATTTTGGAATCTACCCCAAAGACTCCTGAAATGATCAGGAAATTCATTGATGAAAACTACCACAGAAATATAAAAGCAGAAGAGATCGGAAAGTATATCGGCATGAATCAGAATATTATCCGAAA
Organism: Chryseobacterium viscerum; assembly: GCF_025949665.1. Taxonomy (NCBI): domain Bacteria; kingdom Pseudomonadati; phylum Bacteroidota; class Flavobacteriia; order Flavobacteriales; family Weeksellaceae; genus Chryseobacterium; species Chryseobacterium viscerum. The sequence continues at coordinate 186,992 of NZ_JAPDFT010000004.1, forward strand.
GGAATTCAAGGCCCAGTATCATACAACGATTGCCCATTATATCTCAGAACTCAGAATGCTGAAAGCAAAGAAACTGATCACCAACAAAGAGATTATGATCAAAGAAATTGCTATTGAATGTGGTTATGAATATATCCAGAACTTTACACGGGCTTTTAAAAAGAAATTTGGAGTATCTCCGGAAAGCCTTAGGAATAATAAATAGAAAAACCGCCTAACGAATTAAGCGGTTTTATATATGTTGTTTTGCTTTGATATTACTTTTTCAGAATTCAGGTGAAAAAGCAATGACAATCAATTAATGATGATGTCCGTGATCGTGAAGGAAAGGTCCATTTCCTTTAGGCTCGCTATAGATAACCTCTACACCTTCCTGCTCAGTAATAAGCTTTCTTCTGATATCTTCAGGGTCGAAAGGCTTTACTTTTCCGAAATACTCTTTCAAACCTTCAGTTAGCCACATTGGGATTACTAATCCGAAGAACATAAAAATGCACCAGAATCCTACTAAGAACATAGTAATGAAGAATATAGTCCAAAGGAACTGGTAGAAGGGCCAAAATGCTGATAATATCGTTATCATTCTCTTAAAGATTTTAGGCAAAAATAAAGCTTTTTTCTTTTTTACACAAAAGATCAGTGCTCTATTTTATTATTTATTTTAATTTTAAACTAATTAGTGGGCAAGATTTGCGAAGAAATCATTGCCTTTATCATCGGAAATAATGAATGCAGGGAAGTCTTTTACTTCAATTTTTCTTACGGCTTCCATTCCTAATTCCGGGAAGTCTACTACATCTACAGACACAATATTGTCTTTGGCAAGAATAGCAGCAGGCCCTCCGATAGATCCTAGATAAAAGCCTCCGTATTTATGACAAGCATTAGTAACATCTTTACTTCTGTTTCCTTTTGCCAGCATAATCATACTTCCGCCGTGGCTTTGGAATTCATCCACATAAACGTCCATTCTACCTGCTGTAGTAGGCCCGAAGCTCCCTGAAGCCATTCCTTCCGGAGTTTTTGCTGGTCCTGCATAATAGATCGGGTGGTTTTTGAAATATTCAGGCATTGGTTTCCCGCTGTCGATAATTTCTTTGATTTTTGCGTGAGCGATATCTCTTGCTACGATTAACGTACCGTTCAGTTTCAATCTTGTTTTGATCGGATATTTGGATAGCTCAGCAAGAATTTCCGGCATTGGTTTATTCAGGTTAATCTCAACAGCTTCTTCTAAGTGTGGAGGGGTATCAGGTAAGAATCTTTTTGGATCCTGTTCCAACTGCTCAAGGAAGATCCCTTCTTTTGTGATTTTTCCTTTGATATTTCTGTCTGCAGAACATGAAACACCCATTCCTACCGGACAAGATGCAGCGTGTCTTGGAAGTCTGATTACTCTTACGTCATGGGTAAGGTATTTTCCTCCGAACTGAGCTCCGATGGCACTTTCCTGGCAGATTTTCTGAACTTTTGCTTCCCATTCAAGGTCTCTGAATGCCTGGCCGGCTTCATTTCCTTCTGTAGGAAGATGGTCGTAATATTTTGCTGAAGCTTTTTTCACTGCAGCAAGATTAGCTTCTGCTGAAGTTCCTCCAATTACCAATGCTAAGTGGTAAGGCGGGCAGGCAGCTGTTCCAAGGTCTGAAATTCTTTCTTTAACGAACTCTTCAAGAGATTTTTCGTTCAATAAAGATTTCGTCTTTTGGTATAAAAATGTTTTATTAGCTGAACCTCCTCCTTTTGTTAAGAATAAGAATTCGTAGTAATCTCCTTTTTTAGCATAGATATCAATCTGTGCAGGAAGGTTAGACCCTGAATTTTTCTCATCAAACATTGTCAAAGGCACAACCTGAGAATATCTTAAGTTTCTTTTCTGATAGGTATTGAAAATTCCTTTGCTCAGGTATTCCCCATCCTCTACTCCTGTGTATACATTTTCTCCTTTCTTTCCCATTACGATAGCTGTTCCCGTATCCTGGCATGAAGGAAGAGCTCCCTCAACGGCTACTGCAGCGTTTTGCAAAAGGTTATAAGCAACGAATCTGTCATTATCTGTAGCTTCAGGATCATCAATGATTCTTCTAAGGCTTTCCAGGTGTGAAGAACGAAGCATGAAAGACACATCTGCCATAGCTTCTTCAGCTAATAATTCCAGTCCTTTCGGATCAATCGTTAAAATTTCTCTGTCACCCAGTTTTTCAACCTTTACATAATCTGATGTAAGCTTCTTATACACCGTATCATCTTTCTGAATTGGATACGGATCCTGATATCTAAAGTCCATTCAATTTTTGTTTGTGCAAAAATACGGCTCATTAAAAAAATATGAGTAAAATCAGTCATTTAAATTGATATTTATAATGATTATAAATTGGAGGTTTCTGAGTTTATAAGTACCTTTATAGAAGCTAAATAAATAAAGCCACAGCATTATTTTTTCATCAAAGTTGAATAATGTTTAAAATTTTTATGGCTTTAAAATCAACAGATCATACAAATTTCAACCACTATGAATTACAGAATAGAAAAAGACACCATGGGAGAAGTGCAGGTACCTGCAGATAAGCTTTGGGGTGCACAAACCGAACGTTCCAGAAACAATTTCAAAATAGGGCCTGAGGGTTCAATGCCGCATGAAATCATTGAAGCTTTTGCCTATCTGAAAAAGGCAGCAGCTTATACCAATACTGAGCTGGGCGTACTTCCTGCAGAAAAAAGAGATATGATTGCCAAGGTATGTGATGAAATTCTGGAAGGAAAACTTAACGACCAGTTTCCTTTGGTGATCTGGCAGACGGGGTCCGGAACACAGTCGAACATGAATGTCAATGAAGTAATTTCAAACAGAGCTCATGTTAATAATGGAGGAACATTGGGTGAAAAATCTGAAATCCACCCGAATGACGATGTCAACAAATCCCAGTCATCCAATGATACCTACCCTACAGCAATGCACATCGCTGCCTATACAAAAGTTGTGGAAGTAACAATTCCGGCTGTGGAAAAACTAAAAAATACATTGGCTGAGAAATCAAAAGCCTTCAAAGATGTTGTAAAAATCGGCAGAACCCACCTGATGGATGCCACTCCGCTTACTCTTGGACAGGAATTTTCCGGGTATGTGGCTCAGTTGGAATTCGGATTGAGAGCTTTAAAAAATACTTTACCTCATCTTTCTGAACTGGCACTGGGAGGAACAGCTGTAGGAACCGGTTTGAATACTCCTAACGGCTATGATGTAAAAGTGGCTGAATATATTGCTCAATTTACCAATCATCCTTTTGTTACTGCAGAAAATAAATTTGAAGCTCTTGCTGCCCATGATGCTATTGTTGAAAGCCATGGTGCTTTGAAGCAGCTTGCTGTTTCTTTATATAAAATTGCTCAGGATGTGAGACTTCTGGCGTCTGGACCTCGTTCAGGAATTGGAGAAATTCATATTCCTGAAAATGAACCGGGATCATCTATTATGCCGGGGAAAGTAAATCCTACTCAGAATGAAGCCTTAACAATGGTTTGTGCTCAGGTTTTAGGAAATGATACTACAATTTCATTTGCAGGAACTCAAGGGAATTATGAACTGAATGTTTTCAAACCGGTAATGGCTTACAATTTCCTTCAGTCTGCCCAATTGATCGCTGATGCATGTATTTCCTTCAATGATCACTGTGCGGTAGGTATCGAACCGAATCATGAGAGAATTAAAGAGCTTGTAGACAAATCTTTAATGCTTGTTACAGCTTTAAATACTCATATCGGATATGAAAATGCGGCTAAAATTGCGAAAACAGCCCATAAAAATGGTACAACTTTAAAAGAAGAAGCCATCAATCTTGGTTTACTCACTGCTGAGCAGTTTGACGAGTGGGTAAAGCCTGAAGATATGGTAGGGAGTTTAAAATAATGATTCTATAACTGATACAATGCAAAAACTCCGGGAGCTTTTTCCGGAGTTTTCGTTTTGCTGTCAAAATGTATTTAATCTAATCCGATGGCCAACCCAAATATCAGCGCTTTATCATTTTTGAAGTAACTGTCTTTAAAGAAATTACTGAAATCTTTTTTAACAAACAGACTGAAACTGTTATATGAGAATGTAATCTGTGCCCCATATACAAAAGGATTCACCTGATAATTTCCACGGTCTCTGGTTTCACCATCAATTCCTTTTACAATATTGTTGGTAGACATTTTTACCCCGCCATATACATTGGCTCCAATTTTAAATCCTGTATAATAACTTCTGTACTGGATATCCATTCCGGCATTTTTAAGCTTGGAGAAATTATACTGTACCCCAAGAGGAACCATAATATACCCGGTTCTCAGCTTACTTTTCTCAAGGTTTTCGCTGTACTGAGCCAGAGCAACCCCCTGATTTGCATTTCTTATAAACATCATATTATTATCCGCTCTTACTGTTCTCCAAGAGAATCCTAACCCTGAAGTAATTGCCCAAGGGCTTGTTCTGCTAAGCTGGTAATTCAGTTTCAGACCAAATTCCAGATTATTGGCATATCCTATGTTTTTATCCAGTTCATTATCGGGAGAGCTATTTGTCAATGTCATAATTCCGTAAGAGAAATATCCTGTAAAGCTTCTGCTGGGACGGAATTTTTTCAACAGTTTCTCTTTAAGCTCTTCTTTAGAGGTAACATCTGTATTCAGAAGGGAATATCTTACCTGTTTCTGAATAACGTCATCCAGATCAAACCCAAGCTCCTCAATTCTTTTGTCCATTTTCTCAGAATAGCGATCTGCAATCTGAGCTTTTTCTCTGTCAAAATCTGCTTTATCAAGGTTTCTTGCCTGCAAAACTACCAGTTCTTCTTCCATCAGTTTCTTTTCCTCCTGAATAATGGTATTGATTTTTGTGGCATATTCTTCCACTTTCTCTTTTACAATAGGACTTACCTCAGTATCTTTTTTAGAAGACAGGTTAATATTCAAAGCCTTTTGTGCATGGAATGATGCTGAAATAGAGCATAGCAGTCCCATTACGATTAATTTCTTGATCATATTATTAATTTTTAATTTTTTACGGACAAATTATCTGGCATTTAAATCAATAGTGGTAGCCACATTACTTCCATCCTTTGTTTTTTCGATAACATCTTTATGTTCTACTGAAAAAAGGAGTGTAGAAGGATCTACATATTTTTTCTTTTTAACCGGAGCTTTTAAAGAATCAGCTTTTGCCAGAAGTTTTGGATTAGAAATCTGAGGAATTTCTATTTTTTTTACTGCGGTTTCTCTGGGAATAAGTTTACTCTGATCTATTGCTACTGCGGAAATCATTTCTTCTTTATCTTGGGAAGGTATCTTCTTTACCTCCTCTTTATCATTATTCTGAGCAGCCAGAGCTGTATTATCTTGAGCCTCATTTTTTATAATTTGACCTGCCTTATTTTCTTCTGTTTTCTTTACTATTTCAGGTTGAATTTCTGAAGGTTGATTGAGAAAAAACAGAACGGTTCCTAAACTCAATGTCAAGATCAGACAGGCAGCCACTAAAACCCAGTTCATTTGTGATTTGGGACGGTTATTGCTGCTGTTTTGAACCTCTATTTCAGACCACAGATCACGGGATGGAGCAATCTCTCTTTCTTCGATCTGTTTTTTGATCTGACATTCAATATTATCCTTAGACGTTTTCATTTTTTACTTTTTTTTGTTGTTGAAAGTAAATCTTTCTTAATTTTTCTTTTGCTCTGAACAGCTGTGTTTTACTGACAGCCATTGAAATCTGCAAAGTATCAGCAATTTCCTGATGAGAATATCCTTCCAGGACATAGAGGTTAAAAACCATCCTATAGGCATCGGGAAGCTGATCCAAAAGGTCTTGTGCATTAAAGTCACAATCAATCTCCAGTTCGTGAATGTCTTCATGAAAAGATTGGTTGATCTCATCCAGATAGAATACCGTTTTATGGCTTTTGATAAAATTCAGGCATTCGTTAACGACAATTCTTCTTGCCCAGCTATCCAGGTTCGACTCTCCTCTGAAGCTTTCTATGTGCTTAAAAATTTTACAGAATGCTTTAATGAGACAATCTTCCGCCTGGTACAAATCGCTCACATAGCTTTTGCTTACACTCAGGAATCTCTTGACATTCTGTTCATAGAAAATCTTCTGTGCAGCCGGATCCTGTTTCTTCAGGAGGCTCAACAAATCATTCTTTTTATTTCCGAACAAAAGTTTCATGCTTATGCTGTTTCTATATTAAAGACAATGAAAACAAAAAAAGGTTACAACTTTTTTAAAAAAATTTCCTGTTTAATACAATGAGTTGATTTTTTTTATTCAGAGTTACAAATTCTATCATCTTTTTTATTCAAAAAAACAGAAGAGCGGTTCTATATAAAAAACTGAAATACAATTTTTTAAACACAAGTAACTTATATTTATTTTTTCCTATATTAGGGATATAATTAACTTAAAACTAAACCCATGAAAAATTTAAAAAAATTAGACAGAGAAAATTTAAAAGCTGTATTAGGAGGAGACTTTACGTGTCTTGGTAATCTTTACTTAGTAGAAGCTAACGGTTATTATGCCTGCTGTACAAAACCTAATGTAGATCCGTGCAATACGTCTGCAATGTGTCTGACTCCTGTTGGTATGTGTGACTCTGGTATTCCAGCTTAACAATATTAAAGCAATACCATGAAGCATTTAAAAAAATTAAAAAGAGAGAATCTGAAAACAATTAAGGGAGGAAATACACCATTTTGCGATATGTATCTGGTACAATTCAACGGATATTATGCATGCTGCAGTGTACCTACAACCAATCCCTGTGAACTGAAAAAAAGAGAGTGTCTGGTGGAAAACGGAATGTGTGATTCATACAATCCGGGAAATCCGGTATAATTTCTGTAAAAGTAATTGATAAAAGGCTGCCTTACTTATGAGACAGCCTTTTTTATTGTTTTATCCTGAGAATTCATCAAGCATATTTCTGGTAGGAACAAAAAAAAGTGTTCCGGTAACTGCTGTGCTGAAATCTAAAATTCTGTCATAATTTCCTGGAGGATCGCCTATAAACATATGGGTCAACATCTTTTTTGTTGTTGTAAATGTACTTGAGTAGGCAATAAAATAGGTTCCGAATTCATTAGTAGAAGGATTTCCAAAAGGCATATTATCTCTGACAATTTTCAGTTCTTCTCCATTTTCTCCTTCGATATTGGCTAAAGCAATGTGTGAGTTGGAAGGTTTTACATCATCAGACATTTCAATATCGTTTTCTTTTGATCTCCCGATGACCTTCTCCTGACCCTCTGTTGACAAACCTTTCCATGCATCCATATTATGCAGGTATTTCTGAACGAAAAGGTAACTTCCACCTTTATACTGAAGATCCTCATCTCCGATCTTTGCAAAATAATCACGGTCGTCTCCATGCGGATTTTCTGTTCCGTCTACAAATCCAAGAATAGAACGTGCATCCCAATATTTAAAGCCATGAATTTCCAGAATACTTTCCGCCGCAGAACTTAATAGTTTGGATATTTCCACAGCCATATCGAAAATCAGGCTTTTATTGTCTGCTCTTAAGTGGAAATGAAGGTCTCCGGGAGTAGAAACCGCGGTATGCTTCATCCCCTTTATTTCTTCAAAATTGATTAATTCTTTTGGCAGTGGTGTCGGAAGCTCCAGTTTTCTCCATGCTTCTGCACCAATTCCCATTACACAGCTTGCTCTACTGTCCGGGAAACGGTTAAACACTGAATTATTAAGATTTAAAACCAATGCGCATAGTTCCTGAAAAATATCTTTAAGCTCTGGGCTGTCATGAAGTTTCCAGACCATGAAAATAGTATTGCTGTTTGGATAATCTGTTACATTCTGTGACTCTATCGTATTCATACCTCTATTTTTGTGGTATTAAATATCCGAAACAGAAACCTGATCTGCAAAATATTGTTCCAAATCTTTCAATGTTTCCGGGTTGGTCTGAATATCTTTTACCAAAAGACCTTTATTCACCACCACAATTCTGTTACATACTTCTGTGGTATGGGAAAGATCATGACTGGAAATAAGAAAAGTAACGCCATCCTGTTTTGATAATTCTTTGATCAGGTTTTTCAGCTTGATCTGTGTAGAAGGATCCAGGTTGGCAAAAGGCTCATCAAGGATAATAATTTCAGGATTTCCAATAATAGCCCCTACAATTCCTACCTTTTTCTGATTTCCTTTTGAAAGGTCTCTGACGTATTTCCCGGATTTAAGGATTTCCCCATTGAAAAAATCATGAAAAGGCTTCAGAAATTCGTCTACTGATGCTTTGTTCTGCCCTCTCAACTCTCCAATGAAGTAAAAATATTCCTCAGGAGTAAGATAACCGATAAGAAATGTATCATCTACAAAGGCTGAAACTTTATTTTTCCATGCTTCAGATTCATCGACTTTAATTCCATCGATGCTTACAAATCCTGTAGTAGCCTGAATTAAATCCAGCATCAGGCTGAAAAGGGTTGTTTTTCCTGCTCCGTTATTTCCAACGAGACCAAATGTTTCCCCGTTTGGAATTTCAAGATGTTCAATATTAAGAACTGTTGCTGTTCCGTATGTTTTAGATAAATTTTGTATGTTGATCATGGCTTAACTTATATTTTTAAATGCATCCAGTGTGCTGTATTTTTCTTTTTTATAAAGTTTCACAATAATATCGAAGATTTTCTCTCTCAGGAAAAACCCTACAATTCCGATAACTGCAATACTTATGACTCCTCCGGTAATTCCCCACAAAAATTTTGTTAAGGCAAATACTCCCATTGGAAGAAGCATTTTGGGAATGAGCAAAAGCATAGCGATCATATTGAAGCTCCCTTTCTGCCCCAATCTTTTTTCTTTTGTATTAAGGTCAATCTGAGTTTTATTGAACGCTCCGGACCACAAGGTAAATTGAGAATTCACACCAATATTATATAATCCTGCTGCAAAAAATGTAACATAGACTTCCCAGCCGAAGTATGCATAGCAAAGTGCTATAATGATAGAAATTCCTGTCACAATATTCATCAGCCACCATTTCGCTTTTAAATATTCTTTATAAGGAACATTCAGGGTCATCATCAACGGATAATATGAGCTGTCAAAAGCGGGAACTCTCTGCCCGAACAGAAACTGAAAACCTCCTGTTACAAAAAGTCCCATAACCATCATCATTGCGGGTGTTTTGTACATTGAAGAAGTAAACATCAGCAGTCCGTAGAACAGAAACATAAAGCTGCCCAGCAAAATCCCTTTAGGTACTTTATTACGTCTCAGCATTTTAATATCATTATTGATAAATGTTCCGATAACTCCATATTTATTCAGGAAAGCAATATTCTCTGTTTTTCCAACTGTTTTCTTTGCCTCAAGCCCCTGATCAAGATAAAATTCATTACGAAGATAACGGAAACAGATCCACCACAACATTACGAACAAAGCAACAGGTATCAGTGCAAAGTAAGGTTTCTCATAGAAACTGAAGAAAATTGATTCGGAATAAGACAGAACCGGAATTATTTTATAATATCCCAGCATTCCTATGCCCAAAAAGCATATTCCAATAATCACCGCCAGGGTTTCTTTACCATTGAAAAAAATATTGATGAAATTATTAAGATAAAGTAACGAAATCACACCTATAAGCCACACCAACACCCCTAAGATACTATATCCGTTGAATAAGGCAATCAATGAAAATGTGATAAAGAATAAAGAACTCAGCCAGCTGAATGCTGAAAGAAAAGTTTTGGCCAGCATATAATTGACCAGCGTATTCTTTCTGATGTTCATGGTAAGGAAGGGTTTAATATTCTGAGTAGGAATTTCCTGCCAGAGATACTTAAGAACAAGATCAATAATCCAGGCAACAATCATGAATTTTGAAACTACCTTTACAGGATTCTGGTGCATCTCCTCCTGTATGTAGAAAAAGGCAATAAAAGCCCCACCTACAAGACAGCCCACGAAATAGAGTATTCCAATAAAACGGAGAATTTTCATGGTCAGATTGATCCCTAAAGATGTACCACGGAAGAAGCTTTTTATTTCAAGCCTAAGGAACTTTAGAAACATATGTTAGTTTTTTACATTAGTAAATATAATGTAAAATATGTTACAAAGTTTTAAAGAAAAGTGTGATTTTATGATTATCCTATAAGCTCTTTTGCCTGTGCCAGAGCAGCTTCTGTAATTTTGCTTCCGGAGAGCAGCTGGGCAATTTCATTCAGCTTTTCTTCGTTACTCAAAGGAATTATAGTAGATTGTGTTCTGCCGGAAACATCCTGTTTTACCACTTTATAGTTATCATTTCCTTTTGCTGCAACCTGCGCCAGGTGTGAAATAACGATCAGCTGCATGTCTTCAGACATTTCTCTCATAAGGTTTCCGATCTCTTCAGCTACTTTTCCTGAAACTCCGGTGTCAATTTCATCCAGAATTAAAGTTGGCAATTCATCACTTTCAGCGATAATCTTCTTTACAGCCAGCATTACTCTTGATCTTTCTCCTCCGGAAATAGCAGTCTGGATAGGTTTTAAAGGGAAACCGGAATTGGCCTGGAATAGCAGCTGGATATTTTCTTTTCCAAACTGATTGAATTCCTGAGCATCCTGCAGTTCTATATCTACTTTTGCTTTTTCAAGACCTAATTTTTTCAGCAGGCTTTCTGCTTTTTTGATGAAAACAGAAACATTTTTATGTCTGTTCTTGGAAAGCTTTCCAGCAAGAGTTTGAAGTGTTTTTTCTTTTTGAGAAATATTTTCTTCTGTTTCTTCAATCTGTGCTTCCAGCTCTGAGGCTCCTTTCTGGTCTCCTGCCAGCTGGTTTCTGATTTCAATCAGTTCATTAAGATCTGATACATTATGTTTAAGAAACAGGGCGTTTATTTTATTATTCAAATCGGTAAGATATACCAAATTTTCAGGATTGATTTCAACTTTTTCTGCCGCATGCTCAAGTTCAGAAATGATATCCTTCAGCTCTACAAAAGAGGTTTCCAGCCTTTCATCAAGCTCTGCGAAACTGGTAGAAACTTCAGAAATTTTTGAAAGCTTGTTGGTAGCTTCATTAAAGAATGACAGAATTCCTATTTCTTCCTGATGGAACCTGGATAGGATCTGGCCTACGTTTTCGGAAATCATCCCTGCATTTTCCTGAATAGAAAGCTGGTTCTGAACATCTTCATAGTCTACATCATCAAGCTTGAGTTCCTCCAATTCGTTAAGGAGAAATTCTTTATAATCACTTTCTTTATTGGATTCTGAGAGTTGGATTTTCAGTTTTTTCAAAACCAATTTAAGGTTCTGAAAGTCAGAAAATTCCTGCTGATACTCTTCAATGATATTTTTATTACCGGAAAGTCCGTCTATGATTTTAAACTGATATTCTGATGTAAAAAGATTGGATGTTTCAAACTGGGAATGAATATCGATCAGCTGCGAAGAAAGCTCTCTAAGAATATCCAGCGTTACCGGCACATCATTGATGAACGCACGGGATTTTCCTGATGGAAGAATTTCTCTCCTGATAATGGTCTGTAGTTCATAGTCCAGGTCATTTTCGATAAAGAATTTCTTAAACTGGTTGTTCAGGGAAAATTCAGTTTCCACCACGCTTTTCTCTTCAGCTTTGGCAATAGATTTTACATCTGCTCTTTCTCCTAAAATAAGTCGGAGCGCTCCTAAAATAATAGATTTACCTGCTCCCGTTTCACCGGTAATAACCTGTAAACCATTATTCAGAGATACTTCAAGGGTATCAATCAGGGCAAAATTTTTAATGTAAATTCTCGAAAGCATTGATAATCCGGGTTATAATCCAATTTGAGTTTGAACTGTAAAAATAAGTTTTTTTTTAATGAATTGAGAAAATGTTTAAGTGCTTTCTGCTTCTCAAAATTTTTTATCGCTTATTAAATGGATTTCGAACTTACACCTTCCACTTATTCCACTTATTATCAATATTTTTTGGTGAAAGAATAATCATTGTCTGTTTAAGATCATTCAGAATCAAACCTCCATTATTTCCGGAATTGAATATATTGAAGATTTCATCACTTTTTGTATCCATAAACAGGTTAAAGAAAAATGCCTGCTGAAACGTGTTTTCGTACATTTTCAATTGCATCAGGGCATCAAAGATCACTTTTTTCCCGGCAGTCTGGTCCTGATTAAAAAGGTTATCCATTCCGGCTCTGTGGTAAGTATAAATTGTAGAACGCAACTGGTTCCAGTTAGGATTCATAATTTCATTAATCAAGATAGAACGGCTTCTTGGTTCATTGATAGTATTCCAGCCTTCATAGTTTCTGTTCTGGGAATTCTGAGCAATCTGCTGTGCTTTTGCGTACCATTGAGATCCTCCCATAGACTGGAAACTATCTGCATCTATCCCCAAAATAAGATAAATATAGAAGCTGACCACATCAGTAAGATTTTTCCCCGAAAACTGCCTTTCATTAAAAATAAGACTTTCATTCTCAATATATTCAAAACCAAATCTCTGATCCTGAAGGTTAATCAAAGGGGATTCGTAAGTTGTATTATAAACAGGGCGCATAGCCTGAACTACAATGGATCCTTTGAATCTATTTCCATCTCTTTCTCCAATAACAACGGAAAAACCACATTTTATTTTTTCAAAATTCTGAAGCTTTTTCCCTGTCCAGCTGGTATTATTGATAAAATCCCTGAGACTTTTCTCCAATGCTTTAAACGCCTGCTGATTACTCCCTCCTACCTGTTGGGAATTTACCTGAACGGTTGCCAACAGCTCCTGGGAAAAACTTTGGGTATATATGAGAAACAGAAAAAATAAGCTTATAATTTTTTTCATTGTCTATTAAAAATTGAGAACGGAAATTTATTAAAATTATTTTAAAAGTTGAGATTCAACAAAATTGAGAATATCTTTCGCTACGTCATCTTTGGATTTCAGGTCGAATTCTTTTTTCTCCGTTTTGGTAAATATCCTTATTTTATTGGTATCATTCTTAAACCCGGCACCTTCGTCACGCAAAGAGTTTAAAACAATCATATCCAGATTCTTCTTCTCCAGTTTTCCTTTTGCATTTTCTTCTTCATTTTGGGTTTCCAGTGCAAAACCTACCAAAAACTGGTGCGTTTTCTTTTCTCCCATCGTTTTAAGGATATCCGGATTCTTAACCAGCTCAATCGTCAGGTTATCATCATTTTTCTTGATCTTTTCTTTCGCAACTTCTTTGGGTGCGTAATCAGCTACCGCAGCACTTGCAATACCGATATCTATTTTATCATAGAATTCAAATACTTTTGCCAGCATTTCTTTTGCTGAAGTTACTTTATGCAGCTCAACCTTTGGATCATTAATGGTTTGGAAACTGGGTCCCGAAATAAGAATAACTTTTGCCCCTCTTTTTGAAGCTTCTTCGGCCAGGGAAAACCCCATTTTTCCAGAGGAATGATTTCCGATGAATCTTACAGGATCTATAGCTTCATAAGTAGGGCCAGCTGTAATTAAAACAGTTTTCCCTTCAAGGCTCTTGGAATGGCTGTTTGCTGTAAAATAATGTTCAACAGTATTAAAAATTGTTGACGGTTCTGCCATCCTTCCCTGCCCGACCAACCCGCTGGCCAGCTCTCCGTTTTCCGCAGGAATTATAATATGTCCAAAACTTTCTGCGAGTTCCAGATTCTTTTTTGTAGAAGGATGTGCATACATATCAAGATCCATTGCAGGAGCAATAAAAACAGGGCACTTTGCAGACATATAAGTTGCAATAACCAGATTATCACACATCCCGTGAACCATCTTAGACAGTGTATTGGCTGTACAGGGAGCTACGATCATAACATCCGCCCACAGTGCCATTTCCACATGGCTGTTCCATGTTCCGTTATCGCTGTAAAATTCTGAATACACCGCTTTTTTGGATAGCGTAGACAGGCTTAGTTTTGTCACAAAATGTTCTGCATCAGGAGTCATAATAATTTGTACTTCTGCTCCTTTTTTCACAAAATCCCTTATCAAAAAATGAATTTTGTAGGCTGCAATTCCACCAGAGACGGCGATAAGAATCTTTTTACCGGAAACACTCATTGAGTTTTAATTTTTGAAGTACTAAAATACTTATTTTTTCCCACACAATCTGGCTTTAAAACGATAAAGGTCATAAAAGAACTGATTTCCTTTATGACCTTCATTTATAAAAACACAGAAGATTTATTTTCTCTCTTCTGTTTTTCTGAAATAAACATCTTCGTTTAACCACTCTTCAATAGCGATTGAAGTTGGCTTTGGAAGCTTTTCGTAATGTTTAGAGATCTCAATTTGTTCTCTGTTTTCGAAAACCTCTTCTAATGTAGAATTGTGAACCGCAAATTCATCTAATTTGTTGTGAAGTTCCGTACGGATCTCCGCATTGATTTGCTCTGCTCTCTTTCCCATGATAACAATAGCTTCATAGATTGAACCTACTTTATCTTCAATCTTATCTTTATCGTAAGTAATTGTATTTACTTCTGCTTTTGTATCTTTTACACTCATTTTGAGAAAATTATTTTTATTTTAAGACGACAAATTTACGAATTATCTTTGAATTTTGAAAGTCGCTGCTGGAGGAGGGGTCTTAAGTGCTGCACTGTCCCTCTGTAACTGCATTGCTTTCTTTTCATTGCTAATCTGATCTTTAACTTGCTGCTCAGTTTTACCTTGATCAGCCAATTTTTCAGCTTCTTTTTTCTGTCTTGCTGTCAAAGCTGCAATTCTTGCATCTGTTTCTTTTTTAACGACAGCAAAATGTTCTTTTTCCTTTTCCAGTTTTTCCCTAAGATCTGTAGCTATTTTAGAATATTCTGTATTAGGAAGTTCTTTCTCTACAAATCTTGTATAAGTTAATGCACTTTCAATACGTTCTGCTTTAAGATTATAGATTGACTTCATCGCCAGTTCATAGCGGGATTTCATGATATAATCATAAATTTTTGAGCGAAGTTTTGTACTTGGGAAATCTTCCAGAACGTTTTCCAATGCTACGTTTGCGGCTTTATACTCTCCCATTTTGAAGTACTGTCTTCCATTTTCATATGCTTTAAACTCAAGCTTATAAGACAATTCATCAATTAGCTGGCTGATATTCTTAGATCTTTCAGAGTTTGGATAATTGTTAAGGAAATCCTGAAGCTCATTGATCGCCAATTCTGTACTAGACTGATCTAAGTTGTAATCCATAGACCCTTCATAATAGCACAATGCAGACATATAAGCTGCTTCTTCAGCTCTCGGATCTTTTGGAAAACTAACTGCAAAATTTTTGAACTGGTGCCCCGCCAGCTTATAGCTCTTATCATAATAGTTGGCATAAGCAGTGTTGAAACCTACATTCGGGAAATCATCTGTTCCTGCCACAAGATTTGCAAGTCTGTCATAAAGAGCCAATGCGTTTTTCCACTTTTTCTTAGCAAAGTTTTCATTAGCTGCCTTCAAGATAAATTCTTTATCAGCACTCCTCATTGCTCTTTCCTGCTGGCTTACACAAGATGAAATCACCGCTACAGCAAAAAGACCTAAAATATATTTTTTCATATAAAAAGTTCAACAGTTTTCGGATTATACAGCCGATTTACTAATTTGCAAAAATATAACTTTTTTGTCAATAGATTTTTTTTTATGAATATTTAACGTAATTTTAGTCTGCAGCGTATCCCAAAATTGCAAAAACACTTAATAAAAGATTCATTCGTACCTTTTTTTCAGCTTCTTTGGTATATGTTTCTTCATTTTTACTCGGAACATATAGCTCATAGAAGTTTTTATTCCTGATTACAAATAAAGTGGATCCAATAATCATGGTAAGGATATCTTCAGGCTTGGGAGTAAAAGTAAAAACACTGGAAGCTACTCCTTTTTTAATGACTTCATCCAGTTTTTTTACAAATAACTGGTAGAAATCAAGCAATTCGTCTTTCAGGTTTTCTGTATGGCGAAGTTCCTGAGTAACAAACCCATGGAAATAGTTATACTTAAACAGCTGAGAAACAATATATTTGATCATTTCCCGCATTTGCATTTCCGGTTTTCCATCTTTAATGGTATCTGCAAATTCTGAAAAATTCTCTCTGGTCTTCAGTACTCTGTACTGGTAGAGATAAGACATCATTTTCTCTTTAGAACCGAAGTAATAAGAGATCATGGCGACATTAATATTTGCTTTGGAACAGATATCTCTTACAGAAGTACCCTCATATCCTTTTTTTGCAATGAGTTCTTCTGCAATATCCAGTATGTGAATCTGTTTTTCCGTAAATTTTTTTTTCATGAAGTGTACTTTGAGTAAAGTTAAGAAATTTTTAACACATTTATAAACGATCGTTTAATAATTTTAGATTAAATCTTAAAAATTCTTATTTTTGAATATGGAATTTTTTGATTTTCACCATCATAAAAAATATATCAGAAACGGAATTTACAATCTGTCGAAAGAAATTCCGCCTGATTTCCCTTATTCCGTAGGTATTCACCCAAAAGATATTGATGTTAATACTATAGAACAGCAATTTTCATGGATGCGAAACATGATTTCTGAAAACTGTTTTGCCATTGGTGAATGTGGTTTGGATTCTTTGGTTTCCATAGATCAGAAAATTCAGGAGGAGATTTTTTTAAGACAAATAAAAATCGCAAATGAGGTAAAAAAACCTTTGATTATTCATTGTGTAAGAAAATTTTATGAGGTCATTTCTTTTAAAAAGAAGGCCGAACAGCCAATGGTTATCCATGGTTTCAATAAAAAACGCACAATTGCCGAAGACCTTCTGAGTAATAATTTTTACCTGAGTTTTGGAAAAGCTATTTTGTATAATTTATCTTTGCAGGATATTATAAAAACCACTCCATTAGACAGAATCTTTTTAGAAACTGACAATGAAGATTTTAACATCGAAGAATTGTATGAGAAAGTTTCAGAAATAAAAGGTATTTCTTTGGAACAGCTTAATGAACAAATTTTAGAAAATTTAGAGACGATAAAAAATGGATAAGTACTGGTTGGAAAGAACAGAACTTCTGGTAAAAGAGGAAGGTTTGGAAAAATTGAATAAAGCCACAGTTTTGGTTGTTGGTTTAGGCGGAGTAGGTTCTTTTGCGGCTGAATTTTTGGCTAGAGCCGGAGTAGGAAATATGACGATTGTAGATGGTGATACTGTGGACATTACCAATATCAACAGACAGTTACCGGCTTTACGTTCTACAGTTGGAAAACATAAAGTAGAGGTTGTTGCCGAAAGACTTTTAGATATAAATCCTGATCTTAACTTAACCAAAATCAATGAGTTTCTAAATCCTGAAAGAATGGATGAAGTGTTGGATTCTGCGAAATTTGATTATGTTTTGGATTGTATTGACAGTGTTACCCCAAAACTTTGTCTGATTATCGCAGCCAAGAGAAGAAGGATAAAAATTGTAAGTTCAATGGGAGCCGGCGGAAAAACCGACCCAAGTAAAGTATTGGTAAGAGACATCAGCAAAACCGAACATTGCCACCTTGCAAGACAAGTAAGAAAAAGGCTGAAAAAAGTAAAAATTGATAAAGGAGTTCGTTGTGTTTTTGCCAATGATATTCAGGATGAAGAAAGTTTGAAAATGACTGACGGAACCAATTATAAAAGATCTTTTTACGGAACAATAAGCTATATGCCTGCTATTTTCGGACTATACACCGCTTCAGAAGTGATTAATCATTTATTAAATCAGGATTAAATTTTACACTCTGTAAATGACAAATTCCAAGTATCCCAGAGCGGAAAAGCTCAAAAAAAATACTGAAATCAGTTTGCTTTTTGATAAGGGCAAATGGAGAACCAGCGGAAATCTGAGAATTATTATTCTGAAAGATAAGCCCAATCTTCCTGTAGAAGCCCCCAGATTTGGAGTCTCTGTTTCTAAAAGATATTTTAAAAGAGCTGTACACAGGAACCGCATCAAAAGATTGCTTAGAGAATGCTACCGTTTGAATAAGGATTTATTTAAACAAGCCTTCGGAGAAAAAACGATGGCTATGTTATTTTGGGCATCCCCTGAAATACCTCCGAGATTTCAGGATGTGGAGGCTCAATTTATAAAGCTTTGTGAAGCACAAAAAAAATAATTTTTCATTAGAATAAGAGATCTGTGAGGTATTTTATCTCGCAGATTATGCGAATCAGGCAGGTTTTTTATTTTCCCACAGATCATACAGATTTACACGGATGATTGCGTAGATACTTTGTTTTTTATTCTATAATAAATCACGAATAGCGAAGCTTAAAACTCGTATCCCGTATCTCGTATCCGAAACTCTGAAATTAATAGCACTCCAAATATCATATTCTTTTTGTAATTTAGGGAAAACATTAAATCTGAAAATTAATATGTTAGATAATATTCCCTATTTTTCTTATATCATCAGTGCATTTATTGGAATTGGATTGGCCGCTGCTACGGGATTTAGGGTATTTCTCCCGATGTTTATCGTAAGCCTTGCGTCTTATTTCAACTGGATTCCTATGAATGAGCATTTTGAGTGGCTTGCAGGTCTTCCTGCATTGATTACAACAGGAATTGCTACAGTAGCCGAGATCCTGGCCTATTATATCCCTTTTATTGATCATTTGCTGGATGCGGTCTCTATTCCGATGGCGACGGTAGCAGGTTCTATATTATTTGCCAGTCAGTTTGCTGAACTGGGAACGTTTCCACAATGGGCACTGGCGTTAATTGCGGGTGGAGGTACAGCAGCCACAATCAGCTCCGGATTTGCAGGAATACGGGCCGCTTCTACGGCAACAACCGGAGGATTGGGAAATTCTGTGGTAGGAACCACGGAAACAGCCGGAGCAGGTCTTATGTCTGTTCTTGCTATGGCAGCACCGGTTATCGCAGCAATTTTTGCAATAATTATATTAATTCTTGTTATTGTTTTTGGGCGAAGAGCCTGGAAAAAATTAAGAGGAAATAAAAATAGCCCACAGAATTTATAAATAAAAAAGGTACTGCTCTAAACAGTACCTTTTTTATTTAATTTTTACTTCTGAAGTCCTTAATATCCTGAATTTTAGATTCAAAATATTCTTTTTTCTCAGGATTCTTTTTGATTAGTATTTCAAACGCTTTTATCGCTTTTGTATATAATTTCTGTTCAAAATAAAGATTCGCCAGCGTCTCTGTCATCAAGTGCGAGATATCGTCGTTCTTTTCTTTAACAACATAGGAACTTTCTTCTTTTAGCTGGCTGATTCTAGGATTGTTCTCAATAAAGGCTTCAATAGCCTTTTCTATGATTTCAGTTTTTTCCTCCTTTACGATTTCTTCCGTTCTGTCAATCTTAAGCCAGCTTTGCCAGGTGTTGATAAAACCGGGAACATTACTGTCTAATTTCGGCTGTGTTGTTTCCTTCATAGTAACTTCCTGCATTTGCTCTACAGGTTCTTTTTTACCTTCCTTCTGCGTTTCTTCAACCTTGAGGGTAGAAATATCGGTTCCAAAGAAAGAAACATTCATCACAGGTACTTCTTCTTTTGAAATTTCTGCAGCTATTTTTTCTTCCTCAGATGATTCAACAGCGCCTGTCTCTTCTTCTACAGGCAGAGTTTCCTCCTGAGCCGTTTCTATAACAGTTTTTACGGTTTCTGAAGGCTGTATCTCTTCGATTATTATTTCCGGCTTTGCTGCAGTGATTATTTCTGATGCTGGAGTTTTTACTTCAGGAGCCGGTACTTCTTTAGATTTGCTGATTAATGAATCAGGCATATTGGATTCTAAACTCATTGGCTTCCATACAGACTGAACTTCGAAAGTTTCTTCTTGTTCTTCTTCTTTTTCCTCAGCAATTTCAACTTTAGGTTCCTCTTCTAAAGGTAATTGATTCTCAGCAGTTTCTTCCTGAGCCTTCTCTTTTCTGATTTCCTCAGGTTTATCTTCATTTGTTGACCAGAAATGGAAATTTTGGGTTTCAGCAAAGCTAATTTCATGGTCTTCAACCACTTCATGCTCTGCCTTTTCTTCCTGAGGAACAGGTTTAGCCTCCTTCATCTTTTTCTCAACTTCTTCAATCAGACGTCTCATCTCCTCTTCATGCTTATTCACATGAGACTGGGAAACTTCAGCTGTTTCAAAAATTTCTTCGTTGTTGGCCTGGATTTTAACATCAGGCATGAATGAATCTGTTCCATGGAAACTTACTTCGGCATCGGATACTTCTAATGATGATTCTTCTTCATTATTATTTCCTTCTTCAGCAGAAATCGGACCTTCATCAACAATGGTTTCTGACGTAAAGTTTTCTCCTGCATTCTCTTCTACTTCTGCTTGTATTTCTTGCGGAGCAGGTTCTTCACCAGAAACAGATATAGTTTCATTATCGGCTGATCCTACATCTACAAGCTCTCCTGCTGCTGCTTCAATATTTTCCTCTGGTACTAAAGGAGAAACCTCATGGAAGCTGGTATTTTCTTCTTCATCAATTTTTTCTTCTTCTTTTTCTGAAGAAATATGATCTTCCTGAATAATAGTTTCCGGTGTAAAGTCTTCTTCTGATTTCTCTTCTTCAGCTGATTTCTCTTCTTTTTGTTTGGAAACAGACTCTCCAACAAGTTCGGTTTTTTGGGTTACCAAAATTCCTGATTCCAGAGTAGACTCAATATCTATTGTTTCAGAATTTTGCTCATCAAGGAAGTTTTCTTCTCCTTCAAATAAAATTCTGTTTCGTTCACCATTTACATAAATATGCTTAACCTCCTGTGCAGTGGGTAAAATACATGCCGCTTCCTGCTCTTCTGTTGGTTTCCCAAGAGAAATTTCCTCTTCTCTTTTGATAGGGAAGGATTTGGTTTTCGGGATTAATTGAGCGGGTTTTTCAATTATTTTAGAAGGTTTCTTCTCTTCAACAATCTCTGATTTAGACTCTTGTTTGATCTTTCCGTTGATCAACTGATATAAAATCTTTTTATCAGTAGTATATGCTGCTGTTGTAGAAAGCTCTTTCTGATAATTTTCTTTTTCGTACAGATGGACTCCATACAAGTGAAGTGCCCTGATATTTTGAATATAAGGAAAAGTATGAATCTCTTCTTTCAAAAGACCAAGGTCTTCTAACTGAATATTTTTCGGATTTTTTATTAATTCTAAAACTCTCGGATTCATCTTACCAATTCGCTACAATGTCGTTAAATATCTTATTAATAATTCTATCTGTTACCAGCTTTACCTGCTGGTCTTCGATTTGACTTAGTGATACATCGCTGTTGAAAGCTGCTTCATCGGAATAGGTTCTGTCGAAACTTGCATCCGGATGAATTTTATTTTCATAGTGTACCTTTACTGTAATCGTAAGTTTATTCTGTGCCTGCTGAATCACCCCGCCAGAAGGGTTTGTCTGGGTATTGGAACTGATTGTGGTAGGAGTAATGGAATAGTCTGTAATTTCTCCTTCTATCAGGATATCAGGATTTTCTTTTGTGCCTTTCAGGGTTGTTCTCTGAAGGAATCTGTTTTGTATTGCTGTAGAAAACTGTTGGGATAACGCAGGGTTTACAAGGGGTGCATTATTGGGAAATTCATTGATCTGAACCGTCTTTTCATCTGTAAGAGACGATCCTGTAAAACTGTAGCAAGAATTTAAAACTCCCAGCAATGCAAAAAGCATTACCGTACGCAGTGATTGTTTCAGGCCGATATTTTTAATTTTAAAATTCATTTTTAGATCCAATTTCAATAATTTCATCGTACTCAATTTGTTGAATAGCATCTTCATAAGCAAAATAGTTTGCCGTGTATAAAAATGGCAGGGTAAGAAAAATTCCTATCCCGCAGGCAATAATACCAATCTGTGCTAAAATACTTACTACTAATGAGAAAAGAAAAATTGACAGCAGATTTCCTTTGGTCATTACTTTTGAAATATTCCAGGCTTCTTTTATTTCTTTGATTCCTTTAAGACTTATTAATGGGATGATATAAAACCCCTTTAATACAAAGTAATATATCGCTGCTATTAATAAAAACATATAAGGGAATACAAAAAGCATTACCATTGGATTGGGTTCATTACCTTCTGACATTGCCCCTGATACACCCAGCACAGCAAATAAAGGAATGTAAAGCAATAAAGCACCTCCAAAAACAATTAACTGCAACATAAAGTAGGGCATGAAATCTTTAAAATCAAAGATATCTCCGGGACTTGCCGGCTGATTTCTGCTCAGCCTTTGAAGGTATTTGTATAAATTACCCATCGCTAACAGCCCGCAGAACGGAATAATCGACATGATAAAGCACACTAAAAATGCTACAAATATATTTCCGAAATCTTTCTTTAAAAGTTCAAAACCTTTATTAATATATTCTCCGAGTTTAAAGTTGATCGGTTTAGGTGTTAAATTTACTTTCATTATTTATGTGCTAATCTTCCAGGTTATATTGTTTTATCTTTCTGTATAAAGTTCTTTGTGAGATTCCCAATTCATCTGCAGCTCTGTTTCTACGCCCCTTATGTTTCTCCAATGCTTTGATAATTAAATCCTTTTCATTGTTCTGAAGAGAAAGTGACTCCGGTCTGTTTTCTTCAACCTCGATATCTTCAATATCTTCATAGCTGTCATCAGGTGTCGAGATAATCGTGGGCGTCTGAACTACCGGTGCATCATTATTATTATTTTCAAAATACACCAAAGACCCTGAGTTGACCTGCGGCTGAGTTTCAGGGGTATAAATCCTGTTGATCAGATTTTTCTCATGATTACTCAGATCTGCCGTTCCTCTGTTCTTAATCAATTCCGAAGTTAAGGATTTTAAATCATTAATATCATTCCTCATATCGAATAGAATTTTATACATGATTTCTCTTTCACTTCCAAAATCATTCTGCTTAGGGGTATTCTGATTGTTCACCACCATTGGAAGGTGTGTTTCCATAGGAATATACTCGGCAAGTTTTTCAGCAGTGATATTTCTGTTTCTTTCCACAACGGTCATCTGCTCTACCAAGTTTCTTAATTGGCGGACGTTACCAGGGAAAGAGTAACTTTCTATGTAATGAACAGCACTCTGCTCCAGCTCCAGTTCCGGCATTCTGTACTTTTCTGCAAAGTCTATGGCAAACTTTCTGAACAGCAAATGAATATCTCCTTTTCGTTCTCTCAAAGGCGGCATATCAATCTGAACGGTATTCAAACGGTAATATAAATCCTCACGGAATCTTCCGTCATGGATTGCTTTCATCATATTAACGTTGGTAGCAGCCACAATTCTCACATTGGTTTTCTGCACCTGTGAAGAACCCACTTTCATAAATTCACCGCTTTCCAGAACTCTTAAAAGACGAACCTGCGTCTGTAATGGCAGTTCTCCTACCTCATCCAAAAAGATCGTTCCACCATCTGCAACTTCAAAGTACCCTTTCCTTGTAGCAGTAGCTCCTGTAAAAGCTCCTTTTTCGTGTCCGAACAGTTCAGAATCTATGGTTCCTTCCGGAATTGCTCCACAGTTGACCACGATATAAGGCTGATGCTTTCTTTTGGATTCTGAATGGATAATTTTCGGAATAAACTCTTTTCCCACACCACTTTCTCCTATTACCAGCACAGAGATATCTGTAGGTGCTACCTGAATAGATTTTTCCAGTGCCCGGTTGAGTGCCGGAAAATTCCCAATAATTCCGAAACGGTTTTTTATGTTTTGTAACTCGTTGCTCATAAGTAAATTTTTGATTATTGATTTAATGTTAATCTTCTACAGCTCTTCAATCTCTTTTCTGTAGACTTTGTTAAAGTGATGAGTGTAGACATCTTTCATCGTCTGTCCTTCATCATACGTTTGCAGGGCTAACATTTTTAAATCTAAATAATCTTTGTTTCTGATCTTAGAAACTTTACTTTTAAAGTATATATTCTCGGCAAAGTTGTATTCTTTGCTTTGTTTTTCAAAATTTTCCAGGGCTTTGTCATACCTTCCCAGCTCGAAATAAGTCACTCCTAACTGGTAATGATCAAACATTCCCTTCACATAACCTCTGGTTGCCAGAAGCCTTTCTATAATCCCTGCAGCCTTTTCTTTCTGACTTAATGCACTGTAGGACATAGCTCTCACTACATCCAGATTATAGTCCCCGTTTTGAGACCTTCCTAAGTCTCCGGGATAATATTTTTTTAATTCATCTAAATCCTGAATAGCACCTTTATAGTCTCGTAAAAACTGAAACTTGGTCCACCCTCTATAACCAAGATGCATTTGGGGGGTTAAAGCAACTGCTTTATCAATTAAAATTTTCCAGGTCACAAAATCCCCGTTTTTAAGATATGGAACGGCTTTTTCCATATAAGCGTGGGAGAAATCAGGACACAGCTTAATCGCTTTATCAAAGCCTTCCTGAGATTCTGCGAAACCTTGTAAATCTGAAGCCCAGTTGTATAACTCACACGCTTTTTTGCAGTTCTCACCCTCTACTGCACTACAGTTGACCTGTGCAATAGTATTGGTGTAAACGATAAGTAACAAAAAGCTAAGGTAATACCTCTGAAACTTTTCCATTTTCAATTTTATAGGTTAGATATTGATAATAATCTACTTTTAAACCTTTTATCTCTTTCGGCATCCAGCCATCGAGTGATTTGTAAACTGCAGCAGCTTATTTTCTAATTCTTCATCCAGTACAGTATCTTTCAGATCTGAGCTCATGTGCTGTAATCTGAAAAGCCTGTCTTTCCTTCACAATTTACTAAAAATCTTACGGTAATATAACCGCTGATCTTCTTTTCAGAATATATATTTTCTTTTTTAAGTTTTTCGCTGACCGCAATTTTTTCGCCTTTGTAGCTAAATTCTTTTGAACCCTGATAATACTGAAAGCTGAAATGTCCGCATTTTTCTGAGCCGCATTTTTTTAAATCAGCATCATCCCGTGCTTTATCAAATTCGATATCACCTACAGTAGCAGGGTATTTTTTACGTTTTTCTCTGTCTGGCAAGATACCAGAACAAAGGAAAGTATTGCAAAAAGATAAACAGCTTTGATCAACACTTAATTTTATTCCGCTGTTCTCCCTAAAAGCGTGCCTTGTGTATTATCATAAACAAAAACGTTCACAATGTCACCTATTTTCTGCCCTTCAAGCTGATCGAAGACACATACGGCATTCTGAGAGTTTCTTCCTTTCCATTGGTTTTTGTTCTTCTTGGAAATTCCTTCAATCAGAATCTGATGCATTCTTCCAACATAAGATTTCATTCTTTGTTTTGAAAGCTCACCCTGAAGTGCAATAACCTCAGCAAGGCGTCTCTGCTTCACATCAGCAGGAATATTGTCTTCCATCTTCTTGTGAGCCGGAGTTCCAGGTCTTTCTGAGTAGGCAAACATATAACCATAGTCATATTCTACTTCTCTCATCAGGCTTAAAGTATCCTGGTGGTCTTCTTCTGATTCATTACAGAATCCAACAATCATATCCTGAGAAAAGGCTACTTCAGGAACAATCTCCTTCGCTTTTCTGATCAGATCAAGGTATTCTTCACGGGTATGCTGTCTGTTCATCGCTTCAAGCATATTATTGCTTCCACTTTGTACAGGAAGGTGAACATATTTACAGATGTTATCATGCTTTGCCATCATTTTGAATACATCCAGACTCATATCCTGTGGATTTGATGTAGAGAATCTGATTCTCAGTTCCGGAACGGCTTTAGCCACTAAATCAAGAAGCTGAGCAAAGTTTACAGCCGTTGCTTTCTGAATTTCAGAAGCTTTGGCAAAATCTTTTTTAGGCCCTCCTCCATACCAAAGGTAAGAGTCTACATTTTGTCCTAAAAGGGTAATTTCTTTATATCCGTTGTTAGCAAGATCTTTACATTCATCTATAATAGAGTGCGGATCACGGCTTCTTTCTCTTCCTCTGGTAAAAGGAACTACACAGAATGTACACATGTTATCACAACCTCTGGTAATGGTAACAAATGCGGTAACTCCGTTTCCTCCTAAACGAACAGGATTAATATCTGCATAGGTTTCTTCTTTGGAAAGAATTACGTTAATCGCATCTCTTCCATCATCGGTTTCTTTTAAAAGATTGGGTAAGTCTCTATAAGCATCCGGGCCTACAACAAGATCAACCAGTTGTTCTTCTTCTAAGAATTTGGTTTTCAGTCTTTCAGCCATACACCCTAAAACCCCCACCGTCATATTCGGTTTTTCTTTTTTCAGGTTTTTAAACTGGGAAAGACGCATTCTTACGGTCTGTTCTGCTTTTTCTCGAATGGAACATGTATTTAAAAGAATCAGGTCTGCTTCTTCTACCTTCATTGTTGTATTGTATCCCTGTTCATTAAGAATGGATGCAACAATTTCAGAGTCAGAGAAATTCATCTGACAACCGTAGCTTTCTAAAAACAGTTTTTTAGAATTTTCCGGTCTTTCAGCAATGGCAAAAGCTTCGCCCTGTTTCGTTTCGTCTATATATTTTTCCTGCACGATAATCAATTTAAGGTCCGCAATTTTAAATTACGAATAAATAAGTCTGCAAAGATACAAAATATTGTGACAGAATGTCAGGATTATCTTTCAGTAAATGCTATTGAAAACTGTACCGGAAATGAAATTCTCTCAACAATAGGAATATCTTTATAAAATGCTGGTATCCAAACCTTTTTTATCCTTGCAAGAGTCCTCATAAAATCATTATTGAAATTTTTATTATCTACCTCAGGATAAATTCTAGGTTTAATAATATTCCCGTCTTTACTGATATAAAATTCAAGATTTACTTTCCCGTTAAGCTGGTAATCCTCGAAAATCATCATAAAATTATCATGAAATATTGTATGAAAAGCTTTTGCACCTTCCGGGTATTTGGTGTGTGCTACAAATTTGTTGGCATCATAACCCGGCTGATAATTGCTCATCAGATCCTTGGGATATAAAATAAATTCAGCAATAGCCCCAATTTTCCAGCCTTTTGTTTCAGCCGGTTTCCACTTTTTAAGATTTTTAAGAAGCTCCCTGGACAGATCATACGCACATTTGTTTCTTGCAATATTAGCTGTATCCGAATCTTTGATGAATTTAACTTCAGCTTTTTCTGTTACAATAATTCTTGGCTGATAAATCTCTTTTTCATCACACTCCTTAAATTTATTATTAACAAAGTATTCATGGGCGTCTTTATAGAAGTTAACAATCCCTCCTTCATAAAAACTTTGTTTTTCCGGGTATTCATCAAGTATCTGCGCTTTAGACATAGATACAAAAGCCAGAAAAAACATAAGAAAAATATTTTTCATTACTGTGTTGAAATTATTTAATCAATATCTGTTGAAATTGAAGAGAAGTTCATTTTAACTTTAATCTGTGAGGCTACAGGCTGTCCGCTACAAGACGCTGGCGTCCAGTTTTTCTTTATTCTTCTTACTACATACTGCATATCATCAAAAAAAACTTCGCTGTTCTGCACTTTGGGCATTCCTTTCACATCTACTACTTTTCCTTTAGCATCAAGTACCAAAGTAAATGTAAAGTCTCCTGTAAGCGCATAGAAATCTGAATTAAGATAGGCATACATGTATTTGTTCAGAATATCTTTGTAAGCAGCAACCCCTCCTTCATAAGCAGCCGGTTTAAAATCATTACATTTCACGGCAATCTGCATAAAAGGTTCTTTAATATCTATTTTTAAAATATTTTTATTGCTATCTCTTATGAAAGCATCATCCCGTTCTTCCTGATCCTGTGCAAATGAAAAATTCACTGCACACAAAGCCAAAAATAAAAGTATTGTTCTCATAATTTTGTTTAATAATAATGAGCAAAGGTAAATATTTAGCACATTTATAAAAAAGAAAAACTTCACGCAAAGCATGAAGTTTTATATATAGATTCTGAATTTCAGATAACTTTCCGATTATTTATTTCTTCTTACAGCAGTCCTTTGATGTGTTTATAATTGGTCTTTACCGTTTCAAAAACCTCATCCATTTTACCACCAAGCATAAGTTGCGCCATGGATTTTGTCATTCCCATGATCTGATCAAATTCAATTTTAGGAGGGAGAGCAAGTGCATTGGGGTTGGTAAAGATATTCAGAAGATAAGGGCCATTATGATCTAAACATTCTTTGATTGCACTTTCCACTTCTTCGGGAAGATGTACATTTTTCCCGGGATAGCCCATTGCATGAGCCACCATAGCAAAGTCCGGATTAATCATATCGGTTTCATTATCCGGCATTCCGCCAACTTCCATTTCCAGCTTAACCATTCCAAGGGTTCTGTTGTTGAAAACAATCAGTTTTATTGGTAATTTATACTGAAAAATAGTTGCCATATCTCCCAATAGCATAGACAATCCTCCGTCTCCACACATGGCAATAACCTGTTTTTCGGGATGAGATAAAGCAGCTCCGATTGCCATCGGCATAGCGTTGGCCATTGATCCATGATTAAAAGAGCCGAGCATCTTCCTTTCACCTGTTCCTGTAATAAACCGGGCTCCCCATACACAGCACATTCCGGTGTCAACAGTAAAAATAGCATCTTTTTTAGCAAGCCTGTCTAAAGTATAGGCCACATATTCCGGCTGGATAGCATTCTCTTTTCCAAAATCCTTTACATACTCCAACTGATTTTCTTTTACTTTATCATAAAATGCCAGCTGCTCATTCAGAAAATGAACATCTGTTTTTTCTTCCAGTAAAGGAAGCAATGCCTTTATCGTTTCTTTGATATCCCCCGCAAGGCCTAATTCAAGTTTTGCTCTTCTTCCTAATCTTTCCGGGCTTTCGTCTATCTGTACAATTTTATTTTTTACCGGCATGAACTTCTGGTACGGAAAATCAGTCCCCAAAAGAAGAACCAGATCTGCTTCGTGCATGGCATGATATGCTGAAGGAAATCCCAACAGTCCGGTAAGCCCCACTTCATTAGAATTATTAGGCTGAATGGCCATTTTCCCCCGGAATGAATACCCTACGGGTGCTTTTAAAAGTTTAGACAATTCTATAACTTCGGCACTCGCCTCCCCTGCTCCAACTCCACAGTATAAAGTTATTTTTTTGCTGCCATTCACTAATGTCGCCAGCTGCTTCAGTTCATCATCGGAAGGTCTTATAACAGGATTGGTTTTAAAGATTTGGGTAGAAGTAGATCCTTCTTCAGCATCCAGTTCGGAAACGTCTCCCGGAAGACCTATCACAGCAACGCCTTTTTTGGAAATTGCATGTTGAATGGCAGTCTGAAGAGTTCTTTGTACCTGCTCCGGGCGGGTAATCATCTGATTATAATAACTGCAGTCATCAAACAGTTTTATTGTATTGGTCTCCTGAAAGTAATCCATTCCCATTTCATCACTGGGAATCGTGGAAGCAATCACCAGCATAGGAACATGAGATCTGTGCGCTTCATACACTCCATTGATCAAATGAACGTGACCCGGTCCACAACTTCCTGCACACACTGCCAAACCATCAAGTTCAGCCTCTGCGGCAGCGGCATAAGCTCCTACTTCTTCGTGCCTTACATGAATCCACTGGATACTGCTTTTTTTGACAGCAATATTCAGATGGTTGAGACTGTCGCCGGTTACTGCATAAATTCTTTTCACATTGGCATTTTCGAGCATTTCAACAATCTGCTCTGCTATGTTTTTGGCCATAATTATTCTGTTTTGGTGGTTGTTTTGGTGAAAAATAGTACTTGACAGGAATACTAGCGTCCCTGGCTCTATCAAATTTAGCTAATAAAGTTGGAACTCTCATCCGGTCTCAATGTTAAAACTTTGTAATTTAACTTTGATTTTTTTAATATTTAAACCTCACAGGTTTTGAAAACCTGTGAGGTTTAGCATTAGCCATCAACAAACGGCAAATGAATTGATTTAAAACAAAACAGCCACCCAAAAAGGCGGCTGTTTATATAATATGCTTCAGATTTACATTACGATTTCGATCTGATTTCTCAGTAGATCTTCAAACTCATCTCTTTTACGGATCAAATGTGCTTTTCCGTCTAAGAATAGTACCTCAGCAGGTTTTAGTCTTGAGTTGAAGTTTGAACTCATTTCAAAACCATAAGCTCCGGCATTGTGGAAAGCAAGAATATCTCCTTCTCTTACCTCATTCAGTTTTCTGTCCCAGGCGAAGGTATCCGTTTCGCAGATGTTTCCTACTACTGTATAAATTCTTTCTGCTCCTTTTGGATTGGATAGGTTTTCGATCATGTGGTAAGAATCATAGAACATTGGACGGATAAGGTGGTTGAATCCAGAATTCACCCCCACAAAAACAGTAGCCGTTGTCTGTTTGATCACATTAGCTTTCACCAATAAATATCCGCTTTTCCCAACTAAGAATTTTCCAGGTTCAAACCATAATTCGAATTTTTTTCCTGTAGATTTTGAGAACTCAGAAATTACTTTTTCTACTTTTTTACCTAATGTTCTCACATCAGTTTCTTCTTCACTATCCTGATAAGGGATTTTGAAACCGCTTCCCATATCCAGATATTTCAGATTTGGGAAATGTTCAGAAAGTTCCAGCATAATCTCCAAAGCCTGCAGGAATACATCCGGGTCTTTGATCTCACTTCCTGTATGCATGTGAAGTCCTTCCACATTCAGGTTTGTACTTTTCATCACTCTTTCGATGTGACGAACCTGGTGAATAGAAATACCGAATTTACTGTCGATATGCCCCGTTGAAATTTTATAGTTTCCTCCAGCAAAAATATGTGGGTTGATTCTTACCAAAATAGGATACGAATTTCCGTATTTATTCCCGAACTGCTCAAGAATAGAAATGTTATCAATGTTTATATGAACTCCAAAGGTCATTGCTTCTTCTATTTCAGCAAGATCAACACAGTTGGGAGTAAACAATATCTTTTCTTTTGAAAATCCTGCCTTTAATCCAAGTTTTACTTCATTAATGGATACACAATCCAAAGAAGCGCCCAGATTCTTGACATACTTAAGGATATTGATGTTTGTCAACGCCTTCGCTGCGTAGAAGAACTTTGTATGTTTTAAAAAAGAAGATGTAAGTTTTTCGTATTGAACTTTGATAGATTCCGCGTCATAAACATACACCGGGGTGCCAAACTCATTGGCAATCTTTAATAATTCTTTTGAATTCATAATTTCATTTTAACATAAAAAAAGGCAGATTCTTATAAAAAGAGCCTGCCGCATTGATTATTTTTTATGCAAGACAACTCTTTTAAATATTCCAAACCTTAGAGAACCTTACAGCTCCCTTTTTTCCAGTTTTAATTTGTTTAAAATTTTGCATTGCTTCTATTTATTTTTTGCAAAAATACTATTTATTTTTTATTATACGAAAATTGATTTGAAAAGCATCTTCTTTCAGATCAACTTGTAAAGTACTAATTCCTATATCATTTCGGCAAAGGCAGGGTTTCAAAATCGCTGCGAAGCAGTGCCAGCTGCAGTTCATTATTCAGATCGGTGGAAGATAGCGGAAGGTCAATTTTTAACTTAGTCAGCTTGCTCAACGTCTGAATCTGGGTAAACAGCTCATAAAAACCAAATGAAACCACTTTCCCGTTTTCAATGATTAAAAATAATTTCTCTCCCAGTTTTCTTCCCTGTCCCAGCCATAGTTCATTCCTCTTTCTGAATTCAACTCTCTGTTTCAGTACTGAAAAATCTTTAAATTCTTCCTGAGTCCCAATAAACTGAACGGCTTTTGTTCCTTGCGTAAATGATCTGAATTTTAAAACTGGTTTTTCGGTTTTATTGAGTGTATTTTTCTCAACTACATATTTATTATTTCTAAAATAAAGCCCGAAAGGCAGAACTTCTTTCTTTTTAATATTCTTGGAATTAAGAATCAGCTTGGCAATAATGTCTGTTCCGGTAAGCTCAAAATTAATCTGTTCAACATCTTTCTGAATCTGTTCCCATTTTTTCGATTTGGAATTGAAAACTTTTTTGGAAAATTTGTTGATATCCTGAACATAATCTGAGAACATAATCCGTCCCGCTTCATCCTGAAAATAAACAAAGCCTTTATCATTCGGAAGGTCCTGAGTAAGCTCTTTGATCTTGTTGATGTAGGTTTTTGCATTAGACTCATCATGTTGTTTCTGAATGATTTCGTTTTCGATATCTTTTGAAATCAGAAGTTTGAAAAGTTCTAATGTAGCTCTTGCATCACCTTCAGCCCTGTGGTGATTGGTTAAAGGAATTCCCAGAGATTTCACCAGTTTTCCCAGCGAATAACTTACCTCATCAGGAATCAGTTTCTTTGCCAAAGGAATTGTATCTAAAGTGCTGGTTTTGAAGTCATACCCAAGCCTTTTGAATGACTGACGGAGCATTCTGTAATCAAAATCAATATTATGACCTACCAATGTTGTATTTTGAGTTATCTCGATAACTCTTTTGGCAATTTCATGAAATTTTGGAGCAGTTTTGACCATTTTTGGGGTAATACTGGTCAGTTTCTGCACAAAAGGAGTAATATCACTTTCAGGGTTTACCAGAGATATAAACTGGTCAGTAATTTTCTGACCATCATATCTGTAGATGGCGATATCGATAATGCATTCATTTCTATAACCTGCACCATTACTTTCTATATCTATAATTGAATACATTGAATGTGTGTTAACTGCTGTTTTGTCATTTATATTTAAAACCGAAGCTTTATTCCCCGATAAAATCCGGTTCTATTTTTTACTGTTATGTAAAGATAACCTGCTAAAATAACAAAAAATATATCAAAATATAGCAGGTTATCCTTCAAAATTATCTTCTTCTGCCTCCCAGGCCAAACATTCCGAGAATAGCTTTTGCTCCTTCTCTCATTAATGTAGAGGTAAAAGTACGGCCGGCTTTACTCTGCAATACCTGCTCAAACATTCCGGGTTCTTCTTTTACCGGTCTTGTCTTTTGAGTCGGTGCTGGATTTTGTGCAGCCTGTTCCATTCTATTGGTTAGCATTTCATAAGCAGATTCTCTGTCAACAGGCTGCTCATATTTTGCAACAAGTGCCGATTTTGAGGTCAGATCTGAGATTTCTGATCCACTCAAAACATCCATTCTTGATTCCGGAGAGATCAGATAAGTATGTACTAATGGTGTAGGTATTCCTTTTTCATCAAGAGCTGTAACAAATGCTTCACCAATTCCCAAATTCTGGATCAGGCTGGAAGCATTGTAATATTCTGTGGTAGGATAGTTTTCAACGGCTTTGGAAATCTCTTTTTTATCTTTTGCTGTAAACCCTCTTAAGGCATGCTGTATCTTCAATCCCAATTGAGAAAGCACATTTTCAGGGACATCACCAGGAATCTGAGTAATAAAATAGATCCCCACTCCTTTGGAGCGGATCAGTTTTACCATTGTTTCAATCTGTGAGAGAAGAGCTTTAGACGCTTCATCAAAAATCAGGTGAGCTTCATCTATAAATAATACCAGCTTTGGTTTGCCACTATCCCCTTCTTCAGGAAACGTCATATAAATTTCTGCAAAAAGCGAAAGCATGAACGTAGAGAAAAGCTGCGGTTTATTCTGAATGTCAGATACTCTTAAAATATTAACGACTCCTTTTCCGTCTCTTGTTTCCAGTAAATCATGAACATCAAAGCTTAATTCACCAAAGAATCCTGCCGCTCCCTGCTGCTCCAAAGCCACAATAGATCTTAAAATTGTTCCAAGAGATGCTGGCGCAATGGATCCGTAATTGGCTGCAAGCTCAGCTTTTCCTTGTGCATTATCTGTAACATACTGCAGTACTTTCTTCAAATCATTAAGATCAATCAATGGAAGCCCTTTATCATCACAGTATTTGAAAACAATAGACATGATACTTTGCTGAGTATCGTTAAGTTCAAGAATTTTACTTAGTAAAACAGGTCCGAATTCTGTAACGGTAGCTCTCAGTTTCACTCCTTCCCCTCCTGAAATACTCATCAGTTCTACCGGAAAGCTTTGTGGATTATAAGGGAGCTGTGTTTTGGCATACCTTTCTTCAATAACAGGATTCATCTGGCCTGCTTCTGCAATCCCTGAGAAATCTCCTTTGATATCAAGAACCAAAGAGGGAATTCCTGCATGAGAAAGCTGTTCTGCAAACACCTGTAATGTTTTCGTCTTACCGGTTCCCGTAGCTCCGGCGATAAGACCATGGCGGTTAATTGTTTTCAGGGGAATGGTTACGTTTACTTCTGTAACCACTTCACCATCCAGCATTCCCTTTCCTAATATAATATGCTCGCCTTTTGGAGTGTATCTAGCGTTGAGTTCTTCAATAAATTGTGTTTTGTCTGCCATTTGATCGCTTTTTTAAACTTATAAATATAGAATTTTTGAAGAATATTTAAAGATATTTTCTAATGAACTTATCTTTATTTCTTCGAAAAATAAATTTGTATCTGCATAAACAAATTTTAAACCATATGCATTAAATCCTCCACTAATATATGATTTCTGCAGAGGACATGATAAAAAACAGCATTTGCAGATTCATACTATCTAAGGCATTCTTTTTGCTGAAAAAACAACACATACTAAACATATGTTTAACAAAGTATTGAAAGAAACTATCAATGGGATTTAACATTTCATTTAGAATTTATCTAATACTTTGTATCTTTAACTCATTAAAAAAAGACCCCAATGAAAATTGAACAAATATATACGGGCTGTCTGGCTCAGGGTGCCTATTATATTGTATCAGAGAATGAAGCAGTCATTATAGATCCTTTAAGAGAAGTAAAACCTTATCTGGATCGTCTGGAAAAAGACAATGTCATTTTAAAATATATTTTTGAAACTCACTTCCATGCAGATTTTGTATCAGGGCATTTGGATTTAAGCAAGAAAACAGGTGCTCCGATTGTATATGGACCTACTGCTGCTCCTGAATTTGAAGCCATCATCGCTGAAGACAATCAGATTTTTGAGATCGGAAAAGTAAAAATAAAGGTAATGCATACTCCGGGACACACCATGGAAAGCAGTACTTACCTTTTAATAGATGAGAATGGTGTTGAAACAGCAATTTTTACGGGTGACACTTTGTTTTTAGGAGATGTCGGCAGACCAGATCTTGCGCAAAAAGCAACTAATCTTACTCAAGAAGACCTTGCGGGGATTCTATATGACAGTCTTCAGAACAAAATCATGCCATTGAATGACAGCATCACCGTTTATCCTGCTCATGGTGCAGGTTCTGCTTGCGGAAAAAATATGCAGAAGGAAACGGTAGATATTTTAGGAAACCAAAAGAAAACGAATTATGCGCTTAATCAACCCGATAAAGCCTCTTTTATCAGAGAAGTTCTTGATGGTTTAACGGCACCACCGAAATATTTCGGAATGAATGTGGCTTTAAATAAAGGAGGATATGAAAGTCTGGATGTTGTGATGGACAAAGGGCTGCAACCTGTAGCACCGGAAGATTTTGAAGCACTGGCTGAAGAAACCGGGGCATTAATTCTGGATACAAGAGGAGCTGCAGACTTCCATAAAGGATTTGTTCCCAACTCTATCAATATAGGATTGAAGGGTGATTTTGCCCCTTGGGTAGGAAACCTAATCGTGGATGTAAAGCATCCTTTATTACTGATAACAGATGAAGGAACTGAGGAGGAAGTAATTACCAGATTAAGCAGAGTAGGTTTTGATAATGTAGTGGGATATCTGAAAGGAAGTTTTGAAGCCTGGAAAAATGCAGGTAAGGAAATTGATGAGATCAAAAGAATTACCCCTGCTGAATTTGCTGAACAGTTTACAGAAGATGCAAAAGTAATTGATGTAAGAAAACTGACTGAATATTCTGCAGAGCACATTGACAATGCTTACAATAAGCCACTGGACACTATCAGTGACTGGGCCCGCACAATAGATGATTCGGAACACTTCTTCCTTCACTGTGCAGGCGGATATAGAAGCATGATCGCAGCAAGCATTCTTAACTCACACGGAATCAGAAATTTCACTGAAATAGAAGGTGGTTTTAACGGCATTAAAAAAACGGAAAAATTCCCAACTACAGACTTTGTATGCCAATCCAAAACGTTGTAAGATCATGAAAAATAAGTTTTTTGGACTTGTTTTAGCATCAGTTTTTACGCTAAGCGCCTGTAAAACAGCTCATATCGCAGAAACACCCAAAGCCAGCATCACACAAGTTGTCAACAGTTCTGATGTAACATTGGTGGATGTCAGAATTCCGGAACAATATGCTGCAGGAACGGCAAAAAATGCCATCAACATTCCATTGGCAGAGATTCAAAACAATATAGAAAGCCTTAAGGGTAAAAAAGTTGTTGTATTCTGCAATAAAGGAGTTCAGGCAGATCAGGCTATGGAAATTCTGAAGAAAAACGGAGTGGAAGCGTATGATGGTACTAGCTGGAAGAACGTAAAAGCTATCCAGGACGAAACAAACAAAAAAGCAAACTAATAAAACCAAAATATGTCACAAAAATTTCAGGAAATCATTGATTCCGACAGGCCTGTACTGATCGATTTTTTTGCAACATGGTGCCAGCCTTGCAAAGTACAATCTTCAGTATTAAATACCGTAAAGGAAAATATCGGCGAAGGAGCCAGAATCATAAAGGTAGATGTAGATCAATATCCCGCACTGGCAGCTCAATACGGGGTGCGCGGAGTACCTACACTGGCGATTTTCAAAAAAGGAGAAATCCTATGGAAAGAAAGTGGTGTGCATGATGTGAATACCCTCACCCAACTTTTACAAGAATATGCTTAAAACTGTGATTTTTCACAGTTTTTTTTATAACTCCCACAGATCGCACGGATTTTCACAGATGTTTCTCCTTATTTTTCTTTATATAGAAATTAAAAACCTGTGAAGATCTGCGAAATCAGTGGGAAAAATCTAAAATTCAATCGAAAAAGAATCTCTGTCATTTAAAAACTGGAAATGGGTTCTGAAATCTTTCAAATCATTCATATTCAGTTCTGCAGAGACAAGATTACCCAGTTTCTGAGAAATTTCTTTTCCGTCAGCAAAGAAACAGTGGGAGCTTTCCTGATAAAACAGGTCATTTCCATCTATCCCGATTCTGTTTAAGCCAAAGACAAAAGACAAATTTTCAATAGCCCGGGCTTTCAGTAGATGTTCCCATGCTCCTACCCTTTTCTCAGGCCAGTTGGCCACATACAAAATAGCATCATAGTCATCGTTATTTCTTGCAAAAACAGGAAAACGCAGATCATAACAAACCTGAAGCAAAAAGCGTATTCCTTTATACTCAACGATTACCCTGTCTTTTCCGGGTGTATACACTTTATCTTCTCCGGAAAAGGAAAACAAATGCCTTTTATCATAAAAAGATGTTGTCCCGTCCGGCTGTACAAAATACATTCTGTTGTAAAAATTTCCGTTCTGTTCTACCGGAGCACTTCCGCAGAATGCTGTATTTTTCTCTTTTGAGATCTTTTTCAAAAACTCCAGTGATTCATTATTTCTATCCGAAACCTCAGAAACATCCATACAGAAGCCTGTTGAAAACATTTCAGGAAGAAGAAACAGATCTGCTTCCACATTCTGAAGTTCTTTTTCTATGAGTTTAAAATTTTCAGCTTTATTTTTCCAGATGATATCTAAATTAAGCCCTACAACTTTCATCTTTTATTCTTTTTAAATTATTCTAAATGTGATGTATAAAAATACAGCTTTTATCTTTACAAATAAAGAATTAAACGGCCGAAAAAAAAGTTTCACGCTCCAAAATGAGGTTATATTTCATAATAATTTATTAAAGTCTTTCATTTTTATAATAAGGGCTCTCTTTCGGTTTCATTTTTGATAGAGATATTTTTTATACTATCCTTAAAAATTTAAAATTTATGAAGAAATTGTTTTTTATGGTGATGATTTTCTTTTTTGGGGCTATGGCTAACGCTCAGGCCTGGACAGGAAAAGGAGATCAGAAAGTACAACTGGGGCTGAGTGCCTGGGGATATGGAACCGGAGTAACAGGAACTTATGACTATGGGCTCAACAAACTTATTTCAGTGGGAGCCGGAATCAATGGCTATTTTGACAATTATAAAAACAACGATAAGGATAATCGTGTTTTTGTTTTCGGGAGATTGAACTTCCATTTACAGGAAGCACTGAACCTGCCTTCAAAATGGGATATCTACCCTGGGGTAGACCTTGGAGTGCTCGGAAGAGACTTCGGAGTTGGTGCTCATATTGGAGCCAGATATTTCTTCACAGAGAAAATAGGAGTCTTTGCAGAGGTAGGTAATAACGGCAGCCTTGGGGTTTCTTTCAATTTATAATCAAATCGTCTTTAAATATGACAAAGCTTCTCGTTTCGGGGAGCTTTTTTATTTGGCATAGTTTTGATAATTGTTACCTTTGCAAATTAAAATCTAAAATTTATTAATGGAAATAGCAATCAAACTTTTTCAGTTCATTCTGAGCATCTCTATACTTGTGCTTCTTCATGAGCTTGGGCATTTTTTACCGGCAATATGGTTCAAGACCAGAGCAGAGAAGTTTTTCCTGTTTTTTGATCCTTACTTCTCCATATTCTCCATGAAGAAAATCAACGGAAAATGGCAGTACAAATTTTTATCAAAGAACCTGCCGGATTCTGAAGTAATAGAGGTGAACGGAAAGAAGGAAGAAGTTCCTATCGATATATCAAAATTACCGGAAAACGACTGGAGAAAACACCCTGAACAAACCAAATACGGAATCGGATGGCTTCCTTTCGGAGGATATGTGAAAATTGCCGGAATGGTAGACGAAAGTATGGATACTGCCCAAATGAAAAAACCGGCAGAACCATGGGAATTCAGATCGAAACCAGCTTGGCAGAGACTTATTATTATGTTGGGAGGGGTTACTGTTAACTTTTTCCTTGCGTGGTTAATCTACAGCTGTTTATCTTTCTTCAATGGAGAAACGTATACGGATATTACAAAATTCAACAATGGTATTGAAGCTTCTTCTGCAGGAAAGAAAATGGGGTTCCAGAATGGTGACAAAATCATCAGCGTAGACGGAAAACCTGCGGAGAGACTTGAAAATACATCAATCAATATTCTTTTAGGAGATCATGTTACCGTAAACAGAAACGGCCAGGAAGTTACTTTCCCGGTAAATGCTGACGGTGTTGCAGATGTTCTTAAGCAGCGAGAAGCGAAATTATACATTACTCCAAGGGTTTCTATGGTCATTGATTCATTGGCAACTCCTTCTTCACAGGCATCTGGTCTTGCAAAAGGAGATAAAATTGTAGGAATCAATGGTAAGAAAGCCGCATTCTTTGATGAAGTAAGCACTCTTTTAAGTGAAAATAAAGGAAAAACGATTACCGTGGATGTTGAAAGAAACGGAGCTTTACAGACATTACCGGCGGTTTCTGTTGATAAAAACGGAAAACTGGGTGTAGCAATTGATACAAAAAGCATTGCAAAAGCTATCGTTACGAATAAAAAATATTCTTTTGGAGAGGCTATTCCAAGAGGATTTACAAGAACTATTGAAGCATTAACTACTCAGGTTAAGCAGTTCAAAATCATGTTCAACTCTAAAGTTCAGGGATATAAAAATGTAGGAGGGCCTATTGCGATTGTAAAGAATATGCCTGTAGATAAAGATGCAGACGGAAGCTTTAAGATCAACTGGGTTGCTTTCTGGAGCTTTACAGCGATGTTCTCCGTATGGTTGGCATTCCTGAATCTTATTCCTATTCCGGGACTTGATGGCGGACACGTTTTATTTACATTATATGAAATTATTGTAGGAAAACCGGTTCCTCAGAAAGTATTGGAAAATGCACAGATGATCGGAGTTATCTTCCTGTTAGGATTGATGTTACTGATCTTCGGAAGCGACATCTTCAAGGTATTTACTGGGAAATTATAATTTTTTTTAATTTTTTCATAAAAATATTTGTAGGGTATAAATATTCGTCCTATATTTGCACCACTTAAAACAAAGGACATTCCTCCTTAGCTCAGTTGGTTAGAGCATCTGACTGTTAATCAGAGGGTCGCTGGTTCGAGCCCAGCAGGAGGAGCAAAAAGACTTACAGAAATGTAAGTCTTTTTTATGCCTTACTATGAACAATTTTGCATTAATGTCCTATAACACACAAATTAGTGTGAAGATTAGAATATATTCGCCTCTATAATTTAAATTTAACGCAAAGGCTTAATATCCGATGTTTAATTTTTAAGGGAGCAAAGATGAAAATCAACTTTGTTGATTCTTTCTAAGCATGCGAATGTTCACTCAACTTTATCAGCGACATTGTCGCCATCTTAGCCTCCTTAACAATGAGATGAATGAATATAATCTTTGCGTTTTACTACTATTAAGACCTACACTTAAAAAAAATATTTTCAAATTACCTTCAGTTTTTATGAAATATTCATCTGTTTCATTGAATTTTATCAGTCTTTAAAGCATTTTTCCTGTAACTATTTTGTTAATAATCCGACTATTCTTTTTCAGAGTAATACAGATTGAGAAATTTTCAGCAAATGAATACTTCTCTACAATGACAAAGAAGAATAAAACCAACATATAGTATTGTATAAATACCCAATTGTACCATGAAGAAAACTATTATTTCGTTATTAACAGCATTTTCTATTATCGGGATTTCAGCACAGGAAAAGTCATATTTCTTATCAAGTCCCTCACTGAGCCCGGATGGCAAGACGGCTTATTTCTCTTATGACGGCGATATCTGGAAAGTAGGTTCCAATGGCGGCAATGCTTCAAGAATTACAGCCCTGGACGGAGAAGAAATCAATCCACGTCTTTCGCCGGATGGTAAATGGCTTGCATTCAGCTCTAACCAATATGGAAATTATGATGTATATGTGATGCCTGCTGAAGGAGGAACTATCAAGCAGTTGACGTTCCACACCGGAAGAGACGAAATGGAAAGCTGGGCATGGGACAGTAAAACCATTTACTTTACTTCCAGCAGAAATAATAATTTTGGCAGTTTTAAAACTACAATTGAAGGAAAAACACCACAAAAGCTTTTCAACAATTATTTCAACAACACCAATGGACTTGTAGAAACACCGGCGGGAGAATATCTTTTCACCAGTTCTTCAGAAAGCGCCCATCAGGTGCAGCGTAAGCGTTATAAAGGAGAAAATAATCCTGATATTTTAGGATACAATCCCAAAAGCAATTCTTTCAAACAATACACCAACTATGAAGGAAAAGATTTCAACCCAAGTGTAGATAAAAATGGTATTATTTACTTTATTTCTGACGAGAATAATGGAGAATATAATCTTTATAAACTAGAAAATGGTAAAAAGACTTCTTTAACCCAATTTGATACTTCTATTAAAAAGCCTTTTGTTTCAGCAGACGGATCCAAAGTCATTTTTGAAAAGGATTATCAGCTTTATATTTATGATATCGCTTCAAAAAACACAAAACCCCTGAACATCAGTCTGAATACCAACAAAACGCTGGAAAAAGAACAAAACTTCAATGTGGAAAATAATATTTCTTATTATGATGTATCTCCGGATGGTAAGAAAATGGCCTTTATAAGCCGTGGTGTTCTGTTTGTTTCGGATATTGAAGGAAAATTTGCACAACAGGTTTCTGACGGAAAAGAGCGCGCCATGGAAGTAAAATGGCTGAAAGACAACCGTACTCTGCTTTACAGCCAGACTTACAATGGATACCAAAACTGGTTTACTATTCCTGCGGACGGAAAAGGCCAGATCAAACAATTAACGGAAGATTTACGCAATAACCGCAATATAACACTCAACAGCGATCTTTCAAAAGCGGTTTACTTAAGCGGCCGTGATGAAGTAAGATTGCTGGATTTAAAAAGTTTTAAGTCTACAACCATCGTAAAAGACGAAATCTGGGCATTCCAAAACTCAAGACCTTCTTTTTCGCCAAACAATGAATACGTCCTGTTCTCTGCAAAAAGAAACTTTGAACTGGATATTTTCATCTATAACATTAAAAAAGGACAGACGCTCAATCTTACCAATACAGGTGTTTCAGAGGAAGATCCTGTATGGTCTCCAAACGGCAGGTATATTTATTTCGCGAGCGACAGAACCAATCCGTCTTATCCTTTAGGTATGCAGAAATCTAACATTTACCGTATGGCTTTAGACTGGTTTGATGAACCTTTTAAATCTGAAAAATTCGATAAACTCTTCACAGAAGAAAAGAAGGAAACAAAATCTTCTGATAAAGCGAAAGATAAAGACAAGAAGGACAAAAAAGAAGACGACAAGGATAAAGAGAAAAAGGAAGAACAAGAACCGGTAATCAAAGAACTGAAAGTAAATCCTGAAGATACTCTGGACAGAATCGAGCTGGTTACCGACCGATATGGATATCAGGATGATCCAGCCGTTTTCTCTGATGACAAAAAAGAAATTCTATTATTCAACTCTAATCAGGACAATGGAAAAAGACAGCTGTACAAAAAGGTGTTCACAGATTTTGAGCCTGCCAAATCCGAAAAAGTTTTCGATAAAGCAGCTTATTACCTTACTAAAAATGAGAAAACCCTATTTGCACTGATAGAAGGTAATATTTATAAAACAACTGTTGCAGCATTAAAACCTGAGAAAATAAATATTCAATATAGTTTTGATAAAGACCTGGCATCAGAATTCACTCAGATGTTTGCTGAAGCATGGACTGGTGTGGAAGAAAACTTCTATGATGAAAAGTTCCATGGGATTGACTG
The DNA here is from genome assembly GCF_025949665.1 of Chryseobacterium viscerum. Taxonomy (NCBI): domain Bacteria; kingdom Pseudomonadati; phylum Bacteroidota; class Flavobacteriia; order Flavobacteriales; family Weeksellaceae; genus Chryseobacterium; species Chryseobacterium viscerum. Next base: position 229,704 of record NZ_JAPDFT010000004.1, read on the forward strand.
GAAAGCAAAAAAGGAACAGTATGCCAAATATCTTCCGTATGTACACAACAGAAATGACCTGAGAATTTTATTAAATGATCTTTTAGGCGAGCTTAATTCTTCACACACCGGATTTTCTTCTACCGGAAAAGAAGAAACAATGTACCTGAACTATTTTACCAATGAAACAGGAATTATTTTCAAAAAAGATCAGCCTTACACCGTAGAAAGTATTGTAAGAAAATCTCCGGCCTTCCGTTCCGGAGTTGATATTAAATCTGGAGATCAATTGATTTCTGTAAACGGAAAAAAAATTGATCTAAACGAAAATATTGAAACGTATTTTACAAGCCCCAAAAAACAGGATGAACTTGTTCTTACGTTCGATCGTGATGGTAAAAATGTAACCACCAAAGTACACCCTATTTCAAACGGAGAATTAAAAGGATTGCTTTATGATGATTGGATCTACAACAATCATCAGCGTGTTGATAAGCTTAGTAACAACCGTATCGCTTATTCATGCATGAAAAATATGTCAACTGATGAACTGGACCGCTTCCTACTGGATATGGTAGAACAGGAAAACAGAAAAGACGCTGTAATTCTTGACCTGCGGTATAATACAGGCGGAAATGTTCATGATAAGGTATTAAATTTCCTTTCTCAGAAGCCTTATTTACAATGGAAATATCGTGAAGGAAAAATGACAACACAGCCTAACTTTGCTCCTTCCGGAAAACCTATTGTTCTTCTGATTAATGAAGCTTCACTAAGTGATGCAGAGATGACTGCTGCCGGATTTAAAGCACTGAAACTGGGTAAAATTATTGGCCAGGATACCTATCGCTGGATTATTTTCACTTCAGCCAAAGGTTTGGTAGACGGATCTTCTTATAGATTACCTTCATGGGGAACGTATACTCTGGATGGGCAAAATCTTGAAAAAACAGGTGTGAAACCTGACATTTATGTTAAAAACACCTTTATGGACCGTCTTCAAGACAATGATCCTCAGCTGGAGCGGGCTGTTCAGGAAATACTTAAAGATTTAAAGAAGTAAAGTTCAGAATCACAATAAATTAGAAAGGCTTACAATAATGTAGGTCTTTTTTTATACCTTTTTTTGCTGAACCATATAATCCTCTGATTAATTATTTTGATAAGCTTCTGATTTTTGGCCTAAATAAAGGGGTGTAAGATAAAAATGATCTATTGACAGAGGTTTTATACAAGCTTCATCATGCTATTTCTTGTATTTCTTTGAAGATATTTAGAATTCAACAAAAAATAATCAAAATATTTCTTATTGAATTTCAATACATTTAGTTAAAAATCACTTTGAATAATGGAGAAAACTTGACTGATATTAATATTCCTATTATATTTGCACCACTTAAAACAAAGGACATTCCTCCTTAGCTCAGTTGGTTAGAGCATCTGACTGTTAATCAGAGGGTCGCTGGTTCGAGCCCAGCAGGAGGAGCAAAAAGACTTACAGAAATGTAAGTCTTTTTTATTTTCTGTTTACTCCGGTTTTCATTTTAGTCAAAATTGTTGCTTCATTTATTTAAAAACGATAATACATTTAATAAAAATATTAATACTATTTAAATTTATAACTAAATTTGAGCATTATTTAAAATTCAATAACAATTTAAACTGATATGATCAATAATTCGATAAGAACACGTTCTTTCATGTTGTTATGTACAGTAATAATTGTTTTTGCTTTTCCTCAGAATAGTCTGAAAGAAAAAAACGCTTCCTTTGATACATTTTGTCAAACAGTCAAAAAAAACGAAAAAAAGCGATCTTCAGAGCAAATCATCCGTATTGGTGACTCTCTGTATAAAGCATCTTCAGATAATTGGCAGCAGGTCAGTTCGTCATTTGTAACCATTCAGGGCTATGAAATGCAGAACAACTGGAACAAGGCTTTAAAAGCAGCTTTTAGAGCAGATTCTATAGCTCAGAAAAAAAGTCTTATTTTATTAAAGCCCAGAACAACAGCTGTATTAGGTTCTTTATACAGTAATTTAGGATTGTACAATAAGAGCATTGATTATCTTTCTAAAGCTGAACAATTAGCTAATCATTTGAATAAAGAGGAAGCCCTCGTCAATAAATCATTAATTTATCAGCGTATTTCGGCTGTTTACCAAAAACAGAAGGATTACGAGAAGGCACTCACTTTTAATTTAAAAGCGCTCAACATTATTGAGAATTTAAAAAAGGAATTCCCATCCAATGATTATGCAGCTACTCGGATACCGGTTTTGCTTAATCTGGGAGTAAATTATCATAACCTTGGGCAATATGAGCTGTCAAAGAAATATTACCGCAAAGGATTCAACTCAATTATAGGTTCTGAAAACAATTTTTATCTGTCTTACTTTTATATTAAATATGCTGCTAATGAAATTAAATTAAAAAATGCAGACTCAGCCTTATTTTATATAGACAAATCTAAAGTTTTAGCGAGTAAGTTTGAAGATAAAACACTTCAATTTGAGATTGATTCAAGACTTTCTGAATATTATTTTCTTAAGAATGACCTAAAAAAATCGGACAGCATTAAAAATAAGCTTTTAGAACACTATAAAGACAAGACTCAATCCGAGATGCTGGCCATACAGGATATCATTCACACCAATGAAAGAAAAATTGTCGGCGAAAGCAGAAATACGTCTATTTTTATTATTATTTCAGCAATACTGGCTATCATTTCTTTATTGCTGTATTTCTTTCATCAACACCAAAAAAAGAAAATCAAAATTCACTTTGAAAATATTATACAGGATTTTCAAAATGGAAAATTGCTTGAATCTAAACCCTCTCAAAAGAAAGAAGATAATACAGCCAGTAAAAAAACTCAGTTACCTGAAAAAAAGATTGAAGAACTGCTTCAAAGACTTGACACTTTTGAAAAGAAAAACGAATTTACCACAAAGAATCTTACCATTTCAAATATGGCTTCTTTGTTTAAAACAAATACAAAATATATCAGTTACATTTTGCAAGAGTACAGAGGAATGAATTTTAATGATTATTTAAATCATGTAAGGATCAAATTTGTCATCCAGAAAATGATTAATCATCCGGAATATCTTAACTACAAAATAGATTATCTTGCAGAGGTTTCCGGCTATTCATCACACAGCCGTTTTGCTCAAATGTTTAAAAAAGAGATAAAATTGTCTCCATCTGAGTTCATTTTGCAGCTAAGCAAGAAAAACAAATAAAACACTGTAAATCAAAATTTTAACCCCACTTAATACTTGTTACTTTTCTGAATAGTAACAGGCCTTTCCTTGTTCTGCTATCCTTCTGTTCCTAAATTTGCAAATATAAATCACGGAACAATCACATGTAATTTCCCTCCACATATGAGAAGAAAATTTCTTCATGTTCCATAATACATTCTATGATGATGAAGTTTACAATTTTTTATTTCGCAGTTTTTCCCCGTTCCTGCATTTCTGTATATCCAACGATAGCGATTCTAAAAACAAATTGATGGAAAACACAAAAACACATATTTAATTAGCAATTCAAAATTTTCCCGATTGCTTATAAAAAGGCTTTATAGCCGAATAATATCTCCTTTAATTCAAAAACATTTACGACATGAAAAAGAGCTTTTACATTGTATTTATTATTCTTTCGAAAATTTTTCATTCTCAGGTAGGGATTAATACTCCTAATCCTCAGGGTATATTTAATGTAGATGGAGGCAAAGATAATGCTACAACAGGTTTGCCAACAACTGCCCAACAAGCTAATGATTTTGTTGTAACTGCTACCGGAAGTGTAGGAATAGGAACTACAGTTCCTAACAGCTCATCTATATTGGATATCTCTTCTGCAGATAAAGGATTATTACCTCCCAGACTAGAGCTTGCTGCAACCAATCTTGCTTTGCCTTTATCTACTCATGTCCAGGGTATGGTAGTTTATAATACAGCGACATCCGGAACGCAACCCAACAATGTTTCACCAGGCTTATATATTAATGATGGAACAAAATGGGATAGGATGTCCACTTCTATACAAACCTACTCTTCATTTTATGGTTCAATCAATTATGGAGATATTAATGGTTTTACAGGTACTGTTAATTTACCTACCACAGGGTTTATTGTTTCATCATCTAAAACGGATGTTACAGGAGGTGATGACTTATTGGTAACCCACAATTTGAATTTATCCGGACCTCAGAATATCACGGTTACTATATTATCTAATGTGTCAGGAAATAACTATTCACAATACAACAGAGATAATGACTGGTATCAACCTGTAATTCACGACATTACCCCTAATTCTTTCAAAGTTTATGTCGAAGAAAACTCAGGCACAGCACAAAATGTGAGCATGATGATTCAGCTAACGAATTATTAATACAACCCCTAGCCTACAACACAGGCAAAAGACTTACAGAAATGTAGGTCTTTTTTTGTATATATTTTAAACCAAAATAACAACCGGCGGCTTGGTAACATCGCATCTCTTCACATTCTATTAATACCCTGATTATTATCCTTTAAGCATTAAAATTTCTCGTTTAATTTTAATAATCACATATATAATTTTCCCTACATTTGCCGTTTTATAGGGGATACTAAAAATATTTTATTTTTTTACCTATTTTTTTTAATAAACTGCATACTTTTTGTTTATGCTAATTGCCTGAAGAAACGAATGATGTTAAACAATAACTCCAAAAAACACTATCTTTTATTTTTTTTCCTGATCCTCTCCAGTTCCGTATGCGCTCAAAACCGGGCCAGTGGCAGGGTGGTTGACGAAAAAAATAATAAAGAGCTCACTAAGGTTGATATTTTTATCAACAATAGCAAAACACCTTCCCTGACGACAACTTCAGGCAGCTTCATCGTTCAGTCAGACAGTATTATCCATCAGCTAAAATTTTCCAGAAAAAGTTATACTACAGAAACGCTTGATATTACCCCTGAAAATGCCGAAAATATTTTCGTACAACTTTCACAGGCTAAAGTAAGTGACATCCAGGAAATTGTCCTTCAAAGCGGCAAAACTAAATACAAGAATAAAAAAGAAAACCCCGCTTACGCTATCATGCAAAAAGTATGGGCACAAAAAAGAAATAATGGGTTAGAAAAATTTGATACCTACTCGTATAAAGAATACGAAAAAACCCAATTTGACCTCAACAATCTGGATAGTGCCTTCATGAAGAAAAAGATTTTCAATAAACTGGATTTCATTTTCGATTATGCTGATTCTACAGCAAGTGGAAGACTGGGTCTTCCCATCTTTTTGAATGAAGCAGTATATGAAAATTTTGGTAAAAACAGGCCAGATAAGGACAGCAAAAGAACATTAGTTGCTCAAAAAACATCAGGTTTTCAGGACAACCAGGTGATTACTGTTTCAGCTAAAAATCTCTATCGGGATATCAACATCTACGACAATACCTTAAATTATTTTGATATCGGATTCCAAAGCCCTGTGGGAACAGATGGATTCAGCACTTACGACTATAGTCTTATGGATACCATTACTATTCGTGGTGAAAAAGCCTTTCAGATCAGATATCAGCCCAAGAGAAAAGATATCCTTGCCTTTCAGGGAAACCTTTATATAGATACGGATACCTATGCCGTTTTAGGGGCAACACTAAAGTCAACCCAGAAAATCAATGTAAATTTCGTCAACAGTGTCTATACTCAGGTGGAGTACGACAATCCTGATGAAACAACTTTTCTTCCTAAAAAACTGATTACAGAATTTGAAATGAGCCCTTTTTCAAAAAAGAAAGGTGCTAAAAGTATTATAGCCAAAAGATCGGTAGATTATTCCGAATATCAGTTTAATAAGCCTCTTGATCCAAAAGTATTCAAACGTACGGAAGAGGAATATGAAGACAAGTTCACCAATAAAGACGATGCATATTGGACTAAAGCCAGACCTGACACTTTATCAAAAGCAGAACAGGGCGTTTACAACATGCTTGATCAGCTTCAGCAGACCCCAAAATTCAACCGAATGGTAAAACTGTTTGAGACCCTTGGTTCAAGGTATTACAATGCCTTTAAAGGAATAGATATCGGTCCTATTTTCTCTATTTATGGAAGAAATGAAGTGGAAGGAGACAGAATAAGATTAGGAGCAAGAACCTATTTCGGATTGAATGATACCTGGAGAGCTCAGTTTTATACAGCTTATGGGTTCAAAGATCAACAGTTTAAATATGGCGTGGAAGCAAGATATATGTTCAATAAGCTTAACCGTTTTATGATTGGAGCAGGAACCAGCAGAGATATTGTTCAGCTTGGGGGGCAGCTTACATCCGGTGATGGTGTTACCCCACAATCTTCATCTTCCAGCACCTTTTTTGCAAGAGGAGAGAACATTTCTTTAAGCTCTGTAAACAAAACAAGTGTTTTTGCAGCTATTGAACCCTGGAAAAACTTCCAGATAAGAGTGGATGGAGTGATGCAGAGCATTAAATCTGCCATTCCCGAGAAATTCAACCTTATGTATCACAAAGATGGGCAGCTGAGACAAACAGTTAATGATTCTCACGTTACCATCAGCTTAATTGCAAAACCGGGAGCTAAGTTCTCACAAACCGGAATTGACCGTTACCAGGCCAGAAACCTTGCACCAACCATTGTTTTAAGATATACCAGAGGTATTGAAGGGTTATTTAATGCTGACTTCAATTATGATAAGCTTCAATTCATGCTTTATAAACCATTTTTAATTGGAAGCATGGGTAAATTGGTTGTGAATTTTGAGGCAGGAAAGAATTTCAACACTGTTCCATTGGCACTGCAGAACATCATTCCGGCCAACCTGTCCTATGGTTTGGTACCTAATACATTCTCTCAGCTTAACTATTATGAGTTTGTTACGGATGCTTATACTACACTTCAACTGGAACACCATTTTAACGGCAAAATCCTTTCTTACATTCCTTTGATTAAAAAACTAAAACTCAGAGAAGTTGCATTCATCAGAGGAGCTTACGGAACGTTAAGTGATGCTTCCAAGGCAATCAACGTAGAAGGTTTTAAATATTCCGCGCCAAGTGAACATATTTATTATGAATACGGATTCGGGATTGAAAATATAGGAATCGGAAACCTTAGAATCTTCAGAGTAGACTTCAACTGGAGAGGAAACTATCTTGACAGACCGGATATTTCAAAATTTGGGGTTAAAGCAGGATTCCAGGTAGGATTCTAGACAGAATATAATATAAAACAGGATCGGCGGCTTCTTTGAAACCGCCGATCTTTTATTTTCAGCTTTATAAAAAAAGTCAAAGATGATAATTAAAAGCACTCACATGGCTCTTCTACATCAAGCAGGCAACGCATTTTCTGCTCCTTTGTCATTCCGCACCAGATATCACATGATGTAATGGGTTTTGGTGGACATAATGCTAAAGCCGCTCCTCCATTGATTTCTTTAAGGCTTTTCTTCGTTAATTTTTTCAAATTTTTCATGATTATTTAGTTTTATTTGTTGCCTACTCTCTCTGCTTTTCGGCTTCCGCAATGATTTTTTATTTAATTCCGGACAAATATATAAATATTTCACTGCTGAAAGATATTATTAAACTTTTTTAACTTTAAATAAAAAGAGCAGGACATCATTAAATATCCAGCTTTCTCCGAAATCCAAAGAAGCTTCGGTTTTATTCAATATCATTCAAAACACTCTGTACACGACTGAGAAAGCATACAATGTGATTTCTGCCATGGAGACCATCTGCACCATTCATCACAAGACTGAAACATAGAAGGACAAACTGCGGCCACTCCTCCTGTTAATCTTTTTAAATTCTCTCTGTTTAATTTTCTTACATTTTTCATAGATATTTTGTTTTAATAAACTGTCTACTCTTTTTGCTTTTCGGCATACGCAACTGTTTCAAAATTGGACAGTTAACAAATATAAAATATTTCACAAAGAAAAGAATACAATACAACATGGACTATTCTGAATAAAAAAAACCTCAGCATTTGCTGAGGTTTTAATTTTTATAAAACGCTTACAAAATTATGCGTTTGGCTCTACAGATACGAAAGATCTGTTGTTTGCTTTCTTTCTGAAAACTACTTTACCATCTACTAATGCAAACAAAGTGTGATCTTTACCGATTCCCACGTTATCACCTGGGTGGTGCTGAGTACCTCTTTGTCTAACAATAATATTTCCGGCAATAGCTGCTTGTCCTCCGAAAATCTTCACACCTAATCTTTTAGAGTGAGACTCTCTACCGTTCTTGGAACTACCGACTCCTTTCTTGTGTGCCATTTTATTACTGGATTATTTATTAAGTGCTTTAAATTGATCGATATTCTTAATGATAGCAGCATCTACTTCTTCATGAGTAAGAATATTCTTTTCTAATTCCACTTTAACTGCTTTACCTAAAGTAATTAAAGTTTCTCTGTTCTCTTTAGACTGAGACAAGTTGTTTTTCTTTAAGTGATAGTTCAACTCGTGATCTTCACTAAAGTTAACAGTTGCGTTGTCTGAAAGAACTTCACCTTTCACAGTTTCTTTTTTAGCAGCAGCTTTTTTAGCTCCACCTTCAAAACCAGTAATACCAGTGATTACGATTTGAGTTAAAGATTGTCTGTGACCGTTTTTCACTTTGTAACCTTTTCTTCTTTTCTTTTTGAAAACGATTACTTTATCAGCTTTTACGTGGTCAAGGATCTCTGCTTCCACAGTGATTCCGTTTACAGCTGGGGCGCCTACAGTGATTGCACCGTTTACAGTAAGAAGAACTTTATCGAAAGAAACTTTTCCTCCTTTATCTCCTTTTAAACGGTTTACAAACAACTTCTGGTCTTGCTCAACTTTGTATTGAAGCCCTGCTATTTCTACAATTGCAAACATTGTTTATAAATTTTTAGTTATTTCGAGGTGCAAATATACATATAAATTTCTAATTAGCTTACAATCAAAGCAATGTTTTTTTAATTAAAATCCTATTCACTATGTTTTGAATAATTTTTTTTAATAATGTACTCACACTTAAGAGATAATTTCATACCTTCGTTTTACCAAATTGAATTTATATATGAAAAGAAACTTTAATCTCTGCTTACTAGCAGGCGCCATTGCTGTAACTTCATTGACAGCATGTAGTGATGACCAAATGGACAACAATGTTCAACCTCAGCCAGAAACACTTAGTGCAAAAATTGATCAGCCAGGAGATCTTGAAAAAATCTGCTCTTACGTAGATAACAACTGGAGCTCTAATTCAGTTTTATTGACCGGACTTCAAAATTCCACAGACACCAACTTTATGAACGGTCAGATGACTAAAATTGCAAGTATGTGGGGAAGAAGCAATCCTACTCTGAGATTTGTAAATGATCCATCCAATTACAATTCAACGTACAATGCAATTTCCTATTCTACCGGAAAAATCTATTATGGATACGCTATCTATTATGATGCAAAATCAAAAGGCGGCGATATTGTGAATGCTATGATCCTCGCTCATGAGTACGGACATCAGCTACAGTATATCTTTGGACTTCCATCTGTAAACGAAAATACAGCCAGACCTAACGAGCTTGAAGCTGATGGTTTTGCAGGATACTATTTGAGAAGACCTAATGGATACAATAAAACAAGCTTCCCGGAAATTGCAGCAGCTTATGAGTTTGCTCAAAGTATCGGAGATTATCAGACTACCAATCCCGGACATCACGGAACACCTGCACAGAGAAGATCAGCAGTGCGTTTAGGATTCCTTTTGGGGCAGTATGACCTTAACGCTTCCAATTTCGATTATAATTTCTTCTATTATTATCAGGGAGTATTAAACGGAACTTACAAGATGGCTAAAAACACAGTAAATCCTGAAATTGACGCCTACATGAGTCAATACATAGATGAACTGAGAAAAATTCAGTCAGGAGAAATTTCCGCAGAAGAATTTAAACATCTTCAATAAACAAGAACATTCATTTTTAGCATATTTAAGAAAGGAGGCGGGCAGTATGTTCCGCCCCTTTTTTGTTTTTAAAAGTTTTTATGTTCTATAAAATCATTTGTTTGTATTTTTGAAAAAATAACAAAAAGAACCTCCAAGCAATCTATAATGAACAGAGATCTCTATATTGATTTCGCCAAAGGACTGGCTACACTTTCTATCATATTTATCCATACTGCTTTCTGGTCTGGCCAGTTTTATATTCCTGCAGAAATAAGAGTCTTCTCACTCGTTTTTGACGTTGCCCTTTTTTATGCCCTAAGTGGGATTACTTCCGGAGCCAATATTGAAAAAACGTTGTACCGCCTGCTAAAACTGCAGATTACCTATATGATATTTGTGACTTTCCTGTTCTTTTTAGATTATTTCTTTAAAATTTTCGGACTGAGTTTCTTTTCTATGGAATGGCTCCAAAGTTTTTATTCCACATTTGGATCAAAATATTCTACCACCGGCTTTTCAGCAACTCCTCAATGGGAAAATCTGGGCAACTGGTATCTTCATCAATATACCAATGCTGACACTTTTCCTGTGGTGATGGGAAGCTTCTGGTATCTTAAAGTTTATTATGTACTAACTGTTTTTGGTGTCCTTATCTTAAGGTTCTTCCCGAAACATATCAATTGGTTTATCGGGCTTTGTATAGGTTTAACCTTATTATTTAACATCTTCCCGGAATATTATCCAACCGGACAGGTGGGATATGTAGCTTTTTATCTTTCTGTTTTTTTAATTGGAAACAAAATGCGTGGGAAAAAGATTCCGGCCAAAGCAATCCCTGTCTTATATGCACTTGTGGGAGTTGCTCTTGTATGGATGTTCTGGTACTATGGAGGAGAAATTTTCTATAAAATCAATAAAAACAAATTTCCGCCTAAAATCCCTTACATCATCTGGACATTGTTCTCTTTGGTAACACTATTTGTCCTTTATAACCGATTAAAGATTACAAAAGAAAACTTTATCACCCACATCGGAAAGAATGCTATTTTCTTCTACTTTGCCCAGGGAATCAGTTCTTCTTTGGTCTATTTCCTGGTTGTCCCGTTAAAAGAAAATATGCCGTGGTGGATATTAATGATCATTATTTATGGCATTAATATCATTTTAGCCTTCATTATTTCTGCGGGATTGAAAAAGGTAGATACCTCAGGCTGGAAGATTCTGGAATTCTTAAGAAGAAAGACCGCATCTTAAGACTTTAACTATCAAATTGAAATAAAGTCACATTTCTTATCTCAATTTGTTTAAATTTACAAAAATTTTACAACATGTTTAAGTTGAAACTCCCTACCGATCCAAGGTGGGCAAATATTGCAGAAGGAAACATCGGAGAAATTTTAACAGATCATGCCTGGTGCGAGCAAAAAGCAGCTACCAATGCCATAGGCCTGATAACAATGCTTCCGGAATATCCTGAGATTGTGACAGAACTTCTTGCCATTGCACAGGAAGAACTGGATCATTTCAATCAGGTTCATGAGATCATTAAAAAAAGAGGATATACCTTTGGAAGAGCAAGAAAAGATGATTATGTGAATGAACTGGCGAAATTTATCGTTCAGGGAACAAGAGAGAACCTCATCGTAGACAAAATGCTTTTTGCCGCTATGATTGAAGCCAGAAGCTGCGAAAGATTCAAGGTTCTTACTGAAAACATCAAAGACGAAGAACTTAAAGTTTTCTATAAAGAATTGATGATTTCTGAAGCTAATCATTATAGTACATTCATTGGATTTGCAAGACAGCTTGGAGATCCGGAGAAAGTAAACAAACGTTGGGAAGAATGGCTGGAATATGAAGCCAGTATCATAAAATCTTATGGAAACAAAGAAACTATTCACGGTTAAATTAAAATAGAAACAGTAAAGAATATACATTGAAGAAGCCAAGCTTTGAAAATATTGCCAATTTATTCCTGAAAAACTTTTTCCAGGGATTGGTTATCATTGGTCCTATCGGGCTTACTATTTTTGTAATTTGGTATATTGTAAGTGCAATTGACAATCTTGTTCCTTCGCTGGCCAAGCAGATCCCTGGGCTTGTATTCGTATCCATCATTCTGTTTACTGCTATTTTAGGGTATCTAGGAAATAAATTCGTAGTCGGAAGATTCTTTTTCGATACGATGGACAGCTTGCTGGAGAAAACTCCGGGAGTAAAACATATCTACACTCCTACAAAAGACGTAATGTCTTCATTCGTAGGTGACAAGAAAAAATTCAACGATCCTGTATGGGTAAAAACCAATGAAAATCCGGAAATCTGGAGAATTGGTTTTTTAACTCAAAAAGAAATGTCGGACGTTGACAAGCATAATTACGTTGCGGTATATCTTCCCCACTCGTACGCCATCTCGGGCTGGGTAATTGTTACTGAAGAAAAAAACATCAAACCTGTAGTGGGAATGACAGCAGCTTCTGCAATGAAGTTTGCAGTGAGCGGCGGTGTAGCCGGATTCCATTCTGATGAAAATATATTTAAGGCTCCGGAATAATCACTCTTTCCGGCTTATCTATACATTGATGAATTTTGAAAAATTATTTTCAAGCACATTTTCTTTACAAACAATTTAAAACATAATTTAACTCATGAATTTACCGTACGCGGAACCTTTCCGCATTAAAATGGTGGAAGAAATCTATCAATCCACCAGAGAAGAAAGAGAGCAATGGCTTAAAGAAGCTAATTATAACCTTTTCAATTTAAGATCTTCACATGTTTATATTGACCTGCTTACCGATTCAGGAACCGGAGCAATGTCTGATAAACAATGGTCTGCATTGATGACCGGGGATGAAAGCTACGCAGGATCCCGTTCTTTTGAACAATTACAGAAAACTGTTGAAAAAATTACAGGATTCAAATATTTATTACCTACACACCAGGGAAGAGCTGCTGAAAACGTTCTTTTCTCAGTATTGGTAAAGGAAGGTGATGTAGTTCCGGGGAACTCTCATTTTGACACCACAAAAGGACATATCGAAATTAGAAAGGCACACGCCATCGACTGTACAATAGATGAAGCTTTTGACATTAATGACCTTCACCCTTTCAAAGGAAATATCAACCTTGAAAAGCTGGAAGAAGTTTATAAAAGCCACCCTAAAGAAAACATTCCTTTCTGCTTAATTACCATTACATGTAACTCTTCAGGAGGGCAGCCTGTATCTTTAGAAAATATGAAGGCTGTAAAAGCACTTTCTGACCAATATGGAATTCCTGTATTCTTTGATTCAGCGAGATTTGCAGAGAATGCTTACTTCATCAAAAAAAGAGAAGCAGGACAGGAAAACAGAAGCATCAAAGAAATCTGTAAGGAAATTTTCTCTTACGGAGATGGAATGACGATGAGTTCCAAAAAAGACGGCTTAGTAAACATCGGTGGATTCATTGCTCTGAATAATGAAGAGGTTTTCAGAAAAGCATCCAACTTTACCATTATCTATGAAGGATTTATTACCTATGGGGGAATGGCCGGAAGAGATATGGCTGCATTGGCAGTAGGTCTTGATGAAGCGACTGAGTTTGCTTATCTTGAAAGCAGAATCTCTCAGGTTGAATATCTGGGGAATAAACTGATTGAATACGGAATCCCTGTTCAGAAACCTATCGGAGGACATGCTGTATTCATCGACTCTTTAAACTTCCTTCCGAATGTTTCCCGTGAAGAATATCCGGCACAGACATTAGGCCTTGAAATTTATAAGGAAGCAGGTATCAGAACCGTAGAAATCGGGACATTATTGGCAGACAGAGATCCTGCTACAAGGGAAAACCGTTATCCGAAATTAGAATTGGTACGTCTGGCAATCCCTAGAAGAACTTACACCAATAACCATATGGATTATATTGCTGCTGCTATCAAGAACGTTTATGAAAGACGTGAAGAAATAGCAAAAGGATACAAGATCACCTGGGAACCGGAAATCTTAAGACACTTTACTGTTCAGCTTGAAAAAGCTTAATCATAAAACCGGAATTTTTTCCGGTTTTTTTATGCGTTACATAAACAATCTTATTCTTTATATATCCTTCAGTCCATTTCCACTTAACAATCTTAAAACCATTTCATCATTACGATAAATACCCTTTATAAATAACCATAAATTAATCATATTTATTTATTATAAATTATCTACTATCATTTTCTTTTTATCTTTTATAAAACAAAAATCAAATTGACTCATTTTTTGAAATAGTGAAGGTTTTTAATTTTAATTTTGTATTTATCTAAAGAAGATTAAAAAAATACTCAAAAAACCAACCTGAAAAATACTTTATTCCGAAAATGAAGAAAATTACTGTCGTGGGTGCCGGTATCTCTGGCTTAACCATGGCGAATTACTTAGAAAAACATAAGATTGATTATCACATTTACGAAAGGAGAAAAAAGAAAGATCTAGCAGGACATGGCTTTCTCATTCCAGAAGAAGGGATGGAATACCTTTACCAGATCCTTGATTCCGATCTTCTTCTTCGGCATGGAAATTTTCTAAAAAAATATATACAGTACTCCCATACGGGGAAAATGCTGGCAGAAAAGGAGTTGAACAATGTTTTCGCAATTTCGAGACATTCATTAATTGATCTTCTGACTCAAAATATTTCTCCTGAAAAAATAACCTACGAACAAACCATAATTCCCGATGACAGACAGAATGGAAAACTGAAACTTTTGGACGGAACGGATATTGACTCAGACATTGCTGTTATCTCCGATGGTTCTAAAAGCCGTATCAGAAATTACCTTTTTAAAGATGAAACCATAAATCTGGCAAGAGAAAGTGAAGTAGTTAATATCATTCAGGATAAAGAAATTGCAGATTCTATTGAAAATGACTTTATAAAATTCCATCATGAAGAGGGAGGTCTGACATTTGGAATTCTTAAACTTTCCACTGATACTATTCTTTGGTATTCACAGTTTGATAATGAGAAATACACGATCAATGAGTGTTCAGCAGAGAACCTAAGGAAATACATGCTTGAAGTTTTTCAAAACTGGCATCCTTTAGTCCCATCAATTATACAGAAATCAGACTATAAAAACGTACATTTATGGCGTGTGTATGAGTTGGAAAAACTGAATCCGTTTTATAAGGATAATATTGTATTCATAGGAGATGCAGCCCATCCGCTGATTCCTTTTACGAGCCAGGGAGTAACTTCTGCACTGAAAGATTCTTTTACATTAACGAAGTACTTAGTTGAAGAAAAAAATAAAGCAGAAGCATTCAGCAAGTATGAAGCAGACAGAAAACCTGAAATTGAAATTCACATCAACAACGGAAGAATATTACTCAACCAGTTCCTGCTTCCACTCAGCCAACAAACAGAAAACATTTTACCCATATCTTATAAATAAATATGTTCAGCAATAACGATATCAATTTTGAAGCCCTGAAAAGAAAAGCCTATAACGGAAGATGGGCAACCCTGGAAGAAGGAATCATTCCTCTTACGGCAGCAGATCCTGATTTCAGGACAGCTCATGAAATAGAACAGGGAATCATCGAATACCTTAAAGACGGCTATCTAAGCTATGGGCCGTTTTCCGGTCTTCCTGAATTCAAAAAAAGTGTTGCAGATCATTTCAATAAGGAGAAACACGGAACTTTTTCTCCTGAAAATGTTTTGGCAGTCAACAGCGCTGCTCAGGGAATGTTCCTGATTGCTTCTTATGTTCTGAATCCGGGAGATGAAGCCATTATTCTGGATCCTGTAGATTTTCTTTTCAAAAAATCAGTAGAAACAGCAGGAGGAAAAGTGATGCTTTGCCCTGTAAATACTATAACAGGAGACATTGATTTTGAAAAACTGATTTCCTTAATTAATCCCAAAACCAAACTTATAAGCATCTGCAATCCGCATAATCCCCTGGGAAAGGTATATTCTAAAGAAATATTAATAAGAATAGCAGAGATTGCTTCAGCTCACGATCTTTGGGTGATGAGTGATGAAATCTGGAGTGATATTATTTATGACAACAAAGATTTTCATACCTATTCTTCCGTTTCTGAGAAAGCAAAGAGAAAAAGCTTTACCGTTTATGGATTTTCAAAGTCATTTGGAATAGCAGGATTGAGAATCGGGGCTGTATTGTGTAATGATCAGGATATCCTTGAGGATTTTACAGAGAAATCCAATTTCAATTCAACAATAGAAGGTGTTTCTACTTTGTCACAGATTGCCGGAAGTGTAGCTCTGGAGAAAGCAATGCCTTGGTATAAAGATTTTTTAGCGCATTTACAGAGCAACAGGAATCTTGCTTTTGAATTACTAAGCCGTTCAGAAATTGTAAATCCTAATCTGCCTGAGGCTACTTTTGTCCTGTTTCCAAAGATTGAAAACGGAATGTCCAGCGATCAATTTGCCCAACACGTCTTAAAACAGGGAAAGGTTGCCATCGTTCCGGGGTCAGAAAGATGGTTCGGAAAAGGAGCGGAAGGACATATCAGAATTTGCTTCTCCACATCACAGGAAATTTTAGAAGAAGGAATTAACAGAATCATTACCAGCTTTTAACATTAAAATTTTTCATTAAATTTAGATATTAAGTTATTATTTTACCGAATTTAATGCGAATCAATATTAAATTAAGAAATTCATACTAAATATTTAACTTTACTATTGATTTAAAAATAAATATTGATAATTTTGATTAAATCACCACCCAAAATTATCTATATGAAAATAAAATACATCAGCGTTATTTTTCTTGGAGTTTCCACGCTATCCTATGCCCAGCAAATAAAGGACACCTTGAAAGAATCTAAGATAGACGAAGTAGCCATCACCGGAAGCCGGAATAAAAAAAGAACAGTAGTAAATACGCCTGTTCCAATTGATATCATTGACATCAAGCAGGTAAGTCAGTCAACAGGGCAAGTAGAAATCAACCAGCTTTTACAGTTTTCTGCACCTTCTTTCAATTCCAACAAACAATCAGGGTCTGACGGTGCTGATGCAGTAGATCCTGCCACTTTAAGAGGTTTAGGGCCTGATCAGACCCTCCTTTTGTTAAATGGAAAAAGATATCACCAATCTTCACTGATCAACCTTTTCGGAACCAAAGGAAGAGGGAATACGGGATACGACATGAATACCATTCCCATTGGTGCCATAAAAAGAGTGGAGGTCCTTCGTGACGGCGCTTCAGCTCAATATGGCTCTGATGCTATCGCGGGGGTAATCAATGTCATTCTTAATGACCGCGATAAAGGTTTTGAAGGAAATGCTTTTTATGGAATGAATCTTTTCAAAAGTCCCGGAAATAATGATGTGGTTTCTGATCACAAAGTGGACGGAACAACCTTTGATTTCAGTGGAAATTTAGGAACTAAAATAGGTTCAAAAGGAGGTTTTGGAAACTTTACGGTAGAATTTATCAACAAAGATTATGCGATACGAAATGCAAATCCTGATATTTACAATGATCCGCTAGCACCAAGACAGCGTTTCGGGGATGCAAAAGCTCAGAACATTTACTTTTTCGGGAATATTGAGCTTCCTTTATCTGATGGTCTGAAATTCTATTCCCGTCAGGGCTTTTCACATAGAAATACCAAAGCCTACGCCTGGACCAGATCAGCAGATGCAGACGGAAATATTCCTGAAGTTTACCCTACAGGATTTAATCCTATTGAAAATACAAGCATTACAGATTTCACGTTTGACAACGGCCTGAAATTCAAGGTTGCAGGATGGGACGTAGATTTTTATAATGCTTTTGGCAACAACAGATTTACCTATCAGATTGACAATACAATTAATGCCACTCTGGGGGTCAAATCGCCTACAAGCTTTAATGCCGGAGGACATTCGTTATTACAGAATACAACCGGTTTTAATGCGGTGAAACAGTTCAAAGTACTGGAAGGGCTTAATATCGCTTTCGGATCGGAATTCAGGTATGAAAAATTTGATATCATCAAAGGAGAAGAAGCTTCTTATGCCATGTATGATGTAAACGGCAATCTTGTGACCGCCAGTACTCCCCAAAACTTACTGGTCACCAACCCTTTAAGTGGGAATATAAGACCAGGTGGTTCTCAGGGATTTCCGGGATATTCTACAGATATTGGCAAAAGCAGAAATAACTTTGCGGCATATATAGACACTGAACTTGACGTTACAAAAAACTGGATGGTAAGTGTTGCCGGAAGATTTGAAAATTATAATGATTTCGGAAGTACTTTAAATGGAAAATTCGCGACAAGATATGCGATCACTCCGCAATTTGCCTTCCGTGGTTCTGTTTCTACCGGGTTCAGGGCTCCTTCTCTGGCTCAGAAATACTACAGCCAGCAGTTTACCAACTTTCAGGGCGGTCAATTGGTTACTATTCAGCTTGCTTCTAACGACAGCAAAATTGCAGGCAGCCTTGGAATTCCTCAATTGAAACAGGAAACATCGGTGAATGGAAGTGCCGGATTTACGTTCAATACAGGAAAATTCACAGCAACAGTGGATGGATATTATATTCAGGTAAAAAACAGAATCGTTCTTACCGGATATTTTGCACAGGCAGACCTGCCGGCAGATGTTCAGGCAGAAAATCCATTTATTGACCAGGTACAATTTTTCTCCAATGCTATAGACACCAAAACAAAAGGAGTAGATCTTATTTTAAGTTATACTGAAAACCTTGGTTCCGGGAAACTGACTGCTACCTTAGCCGGAAACTATAATGATATGGAAATCACAAAAGTAAATACTTCAGAACAGCTGGCAGGGAAAGAAGATATTTATCTGAGTAAGAGAGAAAAGGCTTTTATCCTTGCTTCTGCTCCAAAAACAAAAGTCAATTTAAACCTCAATTATAAGATCAACAAATTCAATGCGAACCTGCAGTTGGTAAGGTTTGACAAAGCAACACTGATTGGGTATGATGGTACAGAACAGATCTACAATCCAAAAGTAACTACCGATATTTCTTTCGGCTACGAGTTTTGCAAGAATCTGAATCTGACACTGGGTAGTAAAAACTTATTCAACAGATATCCTACGCTGCAAACCACTCAGGTAACCAGCGGGAATACAGAATCCGGAGGTATTTTTGACCCTGTACAGATGGGATTTGCCGGAAGACAGGCTTTTGCCAGACTTAACTTTAAGTTTTAAGAGAATAAAAAGAAACTGTATCAAAGGTTTCACCTTTGTCATTCTGACGAAGGAAGAATCTCATTTATAAACCAATAACATAAGATTCTACATTTCATTTCGTTCAGAATAACATTTTGATACAGTTTTCTCTATTTTTTTGAAATTTTATAAAGCTTACCACTGTCGGTTACCACATAAAGATTTCCGTCCATTCCGTTCAGCACATCACGGAAGCGTTCTTTCTGATCTACAAGAAGACGTTCTTCACCTACCACTTTATTATCTTTCATTACAATTCTGTCAATATGCTCACCACTTAAACATCCGATAATCAGGTTTCCTTTCCATTCCTCGATATTTCCTGTATAAAAAGTAATTCCGCTTGGTGAAATCACAGGATCCCAGTAGTAAACAGGCTGTTCAGTTCCTTCTCTTTGGGTGATTCCCTCTCCTACTTTGTCTCCAGAATATTCAATTCCATATGTCACATCACCCCATCCATAATTTTTTCCAGGCTGGATCAGATTAATTTCATCTCCACCTCTCGGCCCCATCTCCACATCCCATAAATTACCATTAGGATCAATGGCCATTCCTTGAGGATTTCGGACACCATAAGCATAGATTTCAGGCTTATATCCAGACTTTCCGATAAAAGGATTTCCCGGAGCCGGTTTTCCGTCTTTTGTGATTTTTAGAATTTTCCCAAGATAATTATCCGTTTTCTGAGCATATACACGGGTTACCTTATCTGATCTTTCTCCTGTACTGACAAATAAATTCCCATCTTTATCAAAAGCAAGACGGCTCCCATAGTGTTTATCTCCGTCGTAAGAAGGTTCTGCACGGAAAATAACTTTCACTTCTGAAATATTTTTGAGATCTGCGGACAGCTTCCTTTTTGCCACGGAAGTTAAGTTTCCTTTTCCAAACGGTTCTGAAAAACTGAAATAAATAATATTATTAGCTTTAAAATCAGGATCAAGAGCTACATCAAGCATTCCACCCTGACCTTTTGAATCCACTTTTGGAAAACCTTCTATTTTTGAAACCCGCTTTCCATCAGATGAAACAACATTCATGTGACCATTCTTATCTGTGATCAGAAATTTTCCGTCAGGTAAATTGATAATCCCCCAGGGTCTTCCCAAATCTTTATTCAGTATCTCTACATTATAGGCCGTTGTACTTTTTACTGCCTTGATTCTTGTCTGCCCTTTAAATGCCGGTTGGAAGTCAGAATTAGGCTTCTCTGTCTCTACACTTCCATCATTTCCCGTCTTCTGAGCATTCGCATGATTTTCTTTACACGATGATAAAATAAGAAAAAGACTTAGGACAGGGATATAAAATTGATTGATTTTCATAACATTAGAATTGGTGATTGTACAATGAATGGAAAAATAATGCCATAAAGTTTGTGTGTTTCATTTTTTATTCTACATTTGTAGAACAAATTACAACATTGTAGAATGAAAGAGATTAAATTAACAGATTCTGAAAAAATTCTCATGGAAATTCTTTGGGAGAAGAAAAAGATTTTCATGAAGGATATTCTGGAAGCTTACCCTGATCCTAAGCCTGCAGCAACTACTATTGCCACCTTGCTTAAAAGAATGCAGAACAAGGACCTGGTAGGTTATCAAGTGTATGGAAATTCCCGTGAATATTATCCAAAAATAGAAAAAGGGGAATATTTCAAGGAAGAAATGTCTTCCATGATTGATCGTTTTTTCAACAGCTCGGTAACACAGTTTGCCTCCTTTTTTACATCGAATACCAAGCTCAGTCAAAAGCAGCTGAAAGAACTCCGCGATATCATAGATGAACAGATAAAAGAATAGATATGGCAGCCATTATTCTGAAAATAATCCTGTGCTCTTCTATTTTCATTGCCGTTTATTATCTCTTCCTGGAAAAAGAAAGAATGTACAGATTCAACAGATGGTATTTACTAAGTGCCATATTGCTTTCTTATATCATTCCATTTATCAACATTACCATACAAAGACCTGAAGCGGAGACCAAACCACAAATGATAATTGAAGAAACGGCTCAGCAAATGGTTTTTATTCAGCCGGAACAGGAAAGCTTTAACTGGATGAATATGATATGGGCCGCATATACTATAATCACACTTTTTCTGCTCATAAAAAGTCTTTTTGCTCTTTTATCTGTGAGAAGAATCCGGGGAGAAAAAAAAGCTTATGAACATTACAATATCGTATTAACGGATGAAAGCCTTTCTCCTTTCAGTTTCTGGAATACAATATATATGGGGAAAAACTACATGGAAAATAATAGAATTGACCAAAGGATATTCCTGCATGAAAAGGCTCATATTGATCAGAAACACAGTGTAGATTTAGTAATTCTCAATATTTTAAAGATTTTTACATGGTTCAATCCTGTTCTCTTCTTATATAAAAAAGCAGTAATCACAAATCATGAATTTTTAGCAGATGAAGCGGTTCTGAAAAAGAATTATAATATTAAAGAATACCAAAATCTTATTCTTGAAGAAATTCTTAGCCGCCAAAATCCTCCTCTTACTCATTCATTTAATTTTAATAACACCAAAAAAAGATTTATTATGATGAAAACAAAAAAATCGAAATTCATTCTGTTAAGGAAAACAGCTGGAATCACAATATTGATTGCCGCAGCAGCATTCCTTTCTGAAAGAACTTATGCAGGTAATCCAGCGAGTGTTCAAATGTCTGAAAAAATAACAGAAGCCTCTGTTCAGACTAATGGTCAGGATTCCTACCAGGAATTTAAGGATATACTGGCTAAGTATACTGATCTGCTGAATCATGGGAAATATGCAGAGTTTTCAAAAAAGGTTACTGAAAGTGATAAAAAGAGGTTGGGAGAACTCTATCCTTTACTTAATGAAAGCCAGAAAAATGAACAGAAGATTACATTCTTTGCTCTGCCTGAATTGAAAAAAAGAATTCCAACAGAGAATGAGCTGAAAGCATTTTTAAATAAAAATGATTACGCAATCTGGATTGATGCAAAAAAAATTGAAAATAGTGACTTAAAAAACTATAAGAAAACAGATTTTTCAAATGTTTATATCAGTAAAGTCTATCCGAATGCAAGAACAGCAAAAAATCCTCAGCCGTATCAGGTTAGCTTAATGACTCATCCTTACTTTGCAAAAACTAAAGAAGAGGGAAAATCCTCAATGATGATGGGCTTTAAAAGATCAGAGCTGAAAAAAACTCAGGATACCATCACTCCACGAGAAAATAATACAATTAACAGCGAAGGTAAAAACACAAACTTACAGGAAGACAAAACCTTTGTGAGTGCTGAATATCCAAACGGGATGAAAGACCTCAGAACAAAAATAGGCAAAACCATGGATGTAAGTACTCTGAACCCAATGAACGGAACAATAAAAGCAATGGCCTATGTTCATATAGATGAAACAGGGAAAACAACCAACGTGACTGCCTCCGGTGACAATGATGTGTTCAATAAGGAGTTCCTTAAAACAATGACCGCCATAAGCAACGAAACAGTCTGGAAACCCGCCACGAAAGATGGGAAAGCCATCTCTTCGGTACTGAAAATCCCCGCAACAATGACTTTTACCAAACCTTAATAATGAAAAGCGCTAAAAAATAGCGCTTTTATTATTTCAATTATTCTTGTTTAGACTGTTAAAATTTTATTATCAAAATATTCATCTTCAAAACATTATCCTGTCTAATAATTTCTTTCGTATTTTTGTTGTATACATTCTTTTCTATGGATTTTAAGCTTCAATCAGAATATAAACCTACCGGAGATCAGCCCCAAGCTATTGAAAAACTTACTGAAGGTATAGAGATCGGTGAGAAATATCAAACCCTTCTCGGGGTTACCGGCTCCGGAAAAACCTTTACGGTTGCTAATGTTGTAAAAAATGTTCAGCGTCCCACTTTAGTTCTGGCACACAATAAGACTCTTGCGGCGCAGCTCTTTATGGAGTTTAAAGAGTTTTTCCCGGAAAATGCTGTGGAATACTTTGTCAGTTACTATGATTACTACCAGCCTGAGGCCTATATTGCCACAACAGGAACTTATATTGAAAAAGACCTGAGCATCAATGAAGAAGTTGAAAAACTACGTCTTTCTGCAACCGCCAGCCTGCTTTCAGGAAGAAGGGATGTTTTGATTGTGGCATCTGTTTCCTGTATCTATGGTATTGGAAATCCTACAGAATTTCATAAATCTTTAATTTCCATTGCTATTGGTGAGAAAGTGACAAGAACAGCACTTCTTCATTCACTAGTTAATGCATTATATGCCAGAACATTAAATGAATTTCAAAGAGGAACATTCCGTGTAAAAGGAGATGTAATTGATGTTTTCCCTGCTTATACTGATAATGCTATCAGAATTCAGTTTTTTGGGGATGAAATTGAAAAGATCCAAAGCTTTGACCCTGTTACTGGGAATGTAGATGATAATTTTGATCAGATACAAATTTACCCTGCCAATCTTTTTGTAACATCAAAGGAGACCTTAAACGGTGCTATTAAAGACATTCAGGATGATATGGTAAAACAGGTTGATTTCTTTAGCTCTATTGGAAAACCATTAGAAGCAAAACGACTTCAGGAAAGAACCGAACTGGATCTTGAAATGATTAAAGAACTAGGCTATTGTTCAGGAATTGAGAACTATTCGAGATATCTTGACGGCCGACTTCCGGGAACAAGACCTTTCTGCTTGATTGATTATTTCCCTAAAGACTTTTTAATGGTTATTGATGAAAGCCATGTAACTGTTCCACAGGTTCATGCCATGTATGGTGGTGACCGAAGCAGAAAAGAGGCATTGGTGGAATATGGTTTCAGACTTCCGGCTGCGATGGACAACAGACCTTTAAAATTTGAAGAATTTGAAGCTATACAGAATCAGGTAATCTATGTGTCTGCAACTCCTGCAGATTATGAACTTGAAAGAACCGGAGGAGCCTATATTGAGCAGATCATTCGTCCAACAGGACTTCTTGACCCGATTATTGAGGTAAGACCTACCATCAATCAGATTGATGATTTGATGGAGGAAATCCATAAAAGATCTGATGCTGATGAGAGAGTATTGGTAACCACTTTAACGAAGAAAATGGCGGAAGAGCTTACGAAATACTTTACCAAATTCGGAATCAGAACAAGATATATTCACTCTGATGTTGAAACGCTGGAACGTATTCAGATTATGCAGGACCTTCGTCTAGGGCTTTTTGATGTGCTTATCGGAGTTAATTTATTACGAGAAGGATTAGATTTACCGGAGGTTTCGTTGGTTGCTATTCTGGATGCTGATAAAGAAGGAATGCTGAGAAGCAGAAGATCAATGATTCAAACCGTGGGACGTGCCGCAAGGAATGTGAACGGAAAAGCCATCATGTATGCCGATAAAATCACAAAATCTATGCAGGCTACCCTGGATGAAACCGAATACCGCCGTGCCAAACAAATGCAGTACAATGAGGATCACGGCCTGAAGCCAAAAGCATTAAATAAAAAGATTTCGGAAAATCTTGTCGGAAGAAGCAAAGACTTCCCTGATGAAAAATATACCCAAAAGGAAATCCTTCAGAAAGTTGCTGAAACAAAAGCAACCTATGCAAGTGAAGATATAGAGAAAATGATCACCCAGAAGCAGAAAGAAATGGAAGCTGCTGCGAAAAATCTTGACTTTATAAAAGCGGCCAAGCTGAGAGATGAAATTGCGGCATTGAAAGCTTAATAAAACTGATTTATAAATATTTTCGGCGGCATCTTTGATGCCGCCGAAAATATTTTAAGAAAGCTTAGTCAGTGGATATGTATTTTTCCATACTTCATAATGAATATTAAATACCTTAAGACATAGACAAGCCAACATTAAGAGTACACTTATGATACAAAGCATCATAAAAATCTCATCAACGCCCCGAAGTATTGAATCTGCAAGTAGCTTTTTCTGCAAAGAAGCCAGCGCCATATTCTCTGCAGACATCATATCCAATCCTTTACTTATGAACCCAGATTTAATGACATTGACGTACTCTATAACCTTGGGGTCTGTAGGAGTTATATATTGAGAAAAATCAGTACTGAATTTTGTTTTTAAATAAGAAAGCCTGTGACTGAAAAAAGCAGATGTAACGGGCATAGCCACTACGTATCTTGAAAATACACTAAAGAAAACTCTTGAAGTGTTATCTTTCAGTTCAACATTAGACGACACATAATAGGATAGGCTGGTCATAGTTACCCCATAAGCAGCTCCTCTCAGAAGCTGAGGAATAATAAGTGTCCACTCCGGAATATTGAAAGCTACAAGGTTTTTAATTACAAAATAAAACAAAGTATACAATAAAAACCCAAATACCAACGCTCCTCTTGCCTTATGTCTCTTATGAAGCCATATTCCCGTAAGCGGTACTGAAACAAAAAATGCAGGAATCATATAGAGATTGGATACATTGGCATATTTTACGTCTCCTTTAAAATTTAACAGTAGAAATGCAGACACTACAGATGAAGAATTATAAACAATATATAAAAGTACCATAAATACTATTCCCCATCCGATTTGTTTATATCTGATAAATGCTGAAAGATCAATCATAGGATGTTTATGAAATATACTATTGATAATAAAACCCAGAGTACTGAAAAATAAAATGAATGAACTTAAAATAATATTCTTGTCATACCACCAGTCTGATTTTTCACCCATTACACAGATATAAGAGAGGGAGAAACCCATAATCACCACTGATAAATAACTGAACCAATCAATATCTTTTAATTTAATGGGGGATTCTTCGTGGTTGCGATGTAAGCAAGTTTGAACGATGAAAATACTTACCACAATTCCCGGAATCCATAAATAATAAATATAATACCATTCATAATCAACAATAAGCCAAGATGCGGCAAATGCTACAAGTTGCGCCGTTACAAAAGAAATCGTGTAGTAAATCCCATAAAAAAGACCTCTACTTCCGGAAGGATTAAGACGTTGCATCAGAAGTCTGATGGCATCAAGCAAACAAATAATTTTTACCGTTCCACAAGAGAAACTAAGAAATATAACTTCATACACATTATTAGGGGCGGACATCAGCAAAGACATGACAAATTCAAGAGCGAGACAGATTAGCCACACATTTTTTCTTTGGTAAATTTTTGTCATATGCCCACTCAACGCAATCATAGCAACTAATCCAACCGAATTGGTATAGGAAGCAAATTGTAAAAGATCTTTTTCCTCTCCTAATTGAGAGGCTATCGAATTAATATCTACTCCCTGTAATCCACTGATAATAGATTGTGAAATCAAAAGTATAAACAGTAAAGGAGTTTTCATCCATTCGGGAATCAGCTGATGGAAAGGATCTGTATTCATATTAGTTTGATATCTAACTTTTAGAGTAAAATTATTTTAGTTTTTTAAACAAGGTATCCAAAACAGTAATAGTTGTTACGAGATCATTCTCTGAAACGGAGTTTTCTATTTCTAAAAGAATATTTGAAATCATCGGAATTACCTTGTCTTTGATTCCGCGCCCTTCCTCAGTAAGAAAAATATTCTTATTTCTTCTATCATTTTGATTTTGTACTCTTACTACAAGATTTCTTTTTTCAAGATTATCAATCAGATTGGTAAGACTTGCTTTATCCCTGTAAAGAATATCAGAAATTTCCTGTTGATTTCTCCCGTCTTTCTCCCAAAGACACCTGAGAACAAGATACATTTCAAGTGTAATATGAATCCCTTCACGAGCAAAATCTGCTAAAATCCTATTCCTGATGGCAGATTGTAAATTAGAGACTTTTCTTGGTAAAGCTTCTTGAAACGTACTGATATCTAATGATAATTTCATAGCACAAATGTAACAATTAGTTAGATGTCAAACTAATTTACTTTATAGATATTTCCTATTCGGAATTTTCAGAAAGTCTTATCGGAGTGCTGCCCTGATGGGGGTCAAAAGATCCATCAGACCATTTAATTTGATCTCGTAAACAGTTGAAAGCTGCATTCCCAGTTTTCCCTTTGGCATTCCATTTTTGTTGAACCATTCCAGGTAGCTGACCGGAAGATCAATCAAAACCGTTCCTTCGTACTTACCGAACGGCATTTTCATGACACAGATTTCTTTTAATATTTCGGGATTGAGTCCTTCCACTTTTATATAATTAAATTAATTTTTCTTTAATATCATCCTGTCCGGGCAGTTCTAGATCCGGGGGAGCATATTCATCCGAAAATTCATTCCTGTACACCTGAACCAGAAGAAGCGTCAGTGAGATCAGAATAGGCCCGAAAATAAGCCCCATGAAGCCAAAAAGATTCATTCCCATGATAATCCCAAATACCGTATTCAAAGGATGGATGTTTTCCAGTTTCTTTAAAAGGGTAAAACGAAGAAGATTATCAGTAAGACCTACCACAACAACACAATAGATCGCTAAGCCGACCCCCTGTACTGTATTTCCTTCAGCAATCATAAAGATACACACCGGAACATACACAATAGCAGTTCCTACAACGGGAATCACTGAAGCTGCAGCCGTTAATGCAAAAAGTAATACAGCGCCCGGTGCCCCAAAAATAAGATATCCTATAAGAGCTACGATCCCTTGTCCTACTGCTACAACTGGAATCCCGATAGCATTGGCCATAATCAGTTTTCTCATTTTATCGCCGATTAAAGAAATGTTAGCTCTCTTAAGTGGTGCAGAAGAAGTAAGGATCTTTTCGAAGAGCCTTGGCTTTTCCAGCATAAAATAGAGAATAAAATACATGGACATCACTACGGTAAGGGTATTGAACGTTCCACTGACTGCAGAAGTAGAAAATTTTCCTACATTATCTTTCAGTTTCACCATGTTTTCTTTGCTCAGAATATCAAATCCTGTTTTAGAAAATATGTAAGAATGTATTTTATCCAGGAAAATATTGAACTTGGCCATATAAGCCTGTGCATTCCCCAGTTTATCAATAATCAGATCGGCAATAAAATAGATAGGAAGAATAAGGACGATAAGGCTCGCAAACATTAATGCAAATGCGGCAAGTGAAGGTCTCCATTTTTTTTCTTCCTGCAGATAAAAGTTATATTTTCTGCAGACCACATAAATGGTGATGGCCCCCAAAACTGAAGGAATAAACAATGCCAGATTAAAACAAATCAGACCCGCTAATACCACAATAATGGTCAGCAAAGACATCTGCTTTATCGCAACATTGCTTATTTGTTTGTCCTTATTCATCATGCATTTTTATTTATTTACTGTACATGATTTGTCTTGGTTTTCCTAAGAAAGCACAATAAGTAGAGTACATTACAATCATAATAAACGGAGCGGTTAAGATCACTCCAATTCCGCAAAGAATAACCCCCGCAATAGAGATCAGGAATCCTAAAAATCCGGTTAATAAGAAAATTCCGTAGTTTTCTTTAGCAATATTGAAAGATTTCCCTAAAGCCTCAGTAGCTGAAGCATTTTCAAATAACAGAATAGGATACCCTAATAAAAGGAAAGGATATACAAAAATAATAGGCAGTACACATAATGCAAGAGCAACTGATGAAATAATTCCAGACAGAAGGCTATAAATCAATATATTCACAAAATTCTGGCGGTACCCAATGAATAGATCAGAAAACTCAATAGGACTTTTGGTATTATATTTATTCACCATGTAGATCAATCCTACATACAAAGGAGATAATAAAAGTCCGAAAAGACTGGAAGCTCCCATATATAAAGGAAGTCCCGGAGCGCTCCAATAATTAAAGTCACCTCCTGAAGATTTCATATCTTCTACAATGGAAGCAGAATCAAATCCGGTAAGCATCTGAATAACAGACCCTCCAACCAGATAAATAATCATTGCTACGATTCCGTAACCGAAAACACCTTTATACATTTCAAAGGCATGAGAAATAATCGATCCCGTATCTCTGTTAGGTACAGAGCCCTGCTGATCAAATTCGTTAAATTCAGACATAGTTTAAATATTTAATGATTTTACCAAATTTAGTTTTTTTTAGTAAAAAATCATATTAAAAACGAATGAATTTTAACTTTTCTCTGAAAAAACGGTTTTATAAAGCGAATAAATCATTGCATTCCAAAAAGGAAATGTGAAAAGTCCTCCTATCAAAAACAGAACAAAACCTACATATTTAAATAGAAAAGCAACGATTACACAGACCATTATTTCCACGAAGTACATTTTAAGAGCTTTAAAGTTCAGAGAAATGGCCTCGAATATCCTTTTATTCGTAAAAAACATCAATGGAGCCACAAATATTGTTACTGCAACCCAAATTATAGCCAATACAACGGTAGGAATTGTAAACCGGTAAATAAAGAACCAGAAAAGAAAATATCCTAGATATTTAAAAAAGTTGAGCCCATTGTACCCTGCAAACAGATCCCCGATCACAACATTTTCTTTAAGATCAATTTTTCTGAAGATCTGGAACATCCCCAGATTCAATGGATACAAAAACGCTGTAGTTCCCCAGATGGCCAGTGTAAACATCTGATAATTTTCGGTAGCCGTTATCTCTTCCATTTTTTTCAGATACACCTTAGTGCCTTGCAAAAAGGCTTCCTCCAATTCTTTATTGTAAGAGAAAACATCATATTTTGCCCCAAAAAGCATAACAGCCGTAAGCAGTATTCCAAAAAAGATGATGGAAAACATCAACTGAAAAACCAGTGTTTTATTCCAATAAAAAAAAGCCTGCTTCAATATAAAATCTAGTCCCGGTTTCTGAGGATATTTGTTCTGCATCATAAAAAATTTATGCAAAAGTAAACATCAATAATTATTTTTGCAGAATGTTTTCAGTGAATCATCAAAAATTTATGGAAATGGATGAGCTTTCTCTTCAGAAGGTTCCCTATTTTTTCGTAATCGACTTTCTCTCGGAGAGTGTCGAAATATACCAGGAACATGAGATTGAAAAATCAGGTTTAATTATTGATTTTCAAGAGTTTTCAAACAAAAAAGAAACACACGCGTTAGATAAAAAAGTAATCTGGAAATCATTTCCGGAAACGTTGGAAAGCTTTAAAATCGGATTTGATAAAGTTCAGAAAAATATTCGTTTGGGAAACTCTTATTTAGTAAACTATACTAGAAAAACGAAGATAGAGACAAATTTAACCTTAGAAGAAATTTTTTATCATTCAAATGCAAAGTATAAAGTTTTTTATAAAGATTTTTTTGTATTTTTTTCTCCTGAAACTTTTGTGAAGATCATTAACGATAAAATTCTCACCTATCCCATGAAAGGCACTATTGATGCTTCTATTGAAAATGCTGCGGAAATACTGAAGAATGATAAAAAGGAAAAAGCAGAACATTATACCGTAGTAGATCTGCTCCGGAATGATCTGAGCATGGTGGCTGATGAGGTAAAAGTGGACCAGTTTCAGCATATTGATTTCATCAAAACCCAGCAAAAGGATCTGTATGCAATGAGTTCCGAAATTTCAGGAATAATAAAACCTGAATTTGATGGAAAAGTAGGAAGTATTATGCAGAAACTTCTTCCTGCAGGCTCTATTTTAGGAGCTCCCAAGCCTAAAACACTGGAAATAATTCTGGATGCAGAAGGTTATGAAAGAGGATATTACACGGGCGTTTGCGGCTGGTTTGACGGCCAAAATGTTGATAGCTGTGTGATGATCCGTTTTATAGAAAAAGAAGGAAATCAGCTTTATTTTAAAAGCGGAGGCGGTATAACGCACATGAGTAAGTTAGAAGACGAATATCAGGAAATGAAAAATAAAATCTATGTCCCAATTCATTGAAAGCATTAAAGTAGAAGATCAGGAGATTTTTCTATTGGATCTACACCAGAAGCGTGTCAATCAAACATTTTCCCATTTCGGGAAAGAAGACTCCATTGATCTGGCCAAGATCTATAAAAATCTGCAGCATGATGAGGATGGTCTTTTCAAACTAAGAATATCTTATGATCTCGACAAAAGAATCAGGACACAGATGATTCCTTATGCCATTCCTGAGATTCAGAATTTCAAGCTGGTAGAAAACAACAGTTTTGATTATTCATTCAAGTTTGAAGACCGTAAAGAATTGGATAAAATGAAGATGAAATCCAAAGCAGAAGAAATCATCATCGTTAAAAATAATCATATCACCGATACTTCTTTTTCCAATCTTTTATTTTTAAAAGGGAAAGATTGGTTTACTCCTGCCACTTATCTATTAAACGGGGTACAAAGACAGCATCTTTTAAAGCATAAAAAGATCAAAGAAGCGGAGATCACTTTACAAAATATAAAGCAATTCACCCATTTCCAGATCATTAATGCATTGAATGATTTTGATGATATGTTTATCTACCCTATCGACAGAATTATCAATCTGCCGGGGAATGAAGAATATCTTGATCTTTAGGATTATTTCATAAATTCAAAGTACGACTTCAGCACATCTGCACTATTCTTCCCGTGAGTATTTACTTCCAGGATTTTTGGCTGTGCATCAGGTTTGAAGAAGTTCTCAAGAACTCTGTCAAGCGTAATTTCATCCTCTACTCTTATATAGGAGAAGCCAAAGTGCTTGGCAAGAGATTCGGCATTCTTACGGTGTTTTGTGGCAATAAATTCGTCTAATGTATTCGGGTTGGCATTTCCAGGCCCCGGAATGATTTTAAAGATATTTCCTTCACCATTATTGAAGATCATAATTCTTACAAACGGCGGAATATATTGATTCCAAAGTCCATTAATATCGTAAAAGAAGCTTAAATCTCCCGTGATCAGCAAAGTAGGGTTTTCATTTTTAATAGCAAATCCCATTGCAGTAGAAGTAGACCCGTCAATACCACTGGTTCCTCTGTTACAGTATATTTTTCGCTTTCCAAAATCAAACAGCTGTGCATATCTGATCCCGGAGGAGTTGCTGAAATGAATATTATAATTTTCAGGAATCGTCTGTGAAGCTTTATTGAAAAAATAAAAGTCTGAGAAATCAATCGTATTTAAAAACTGCTCATGTTTAGCATCTTTTTTATCTCTTAAAACGTCCCAAAGGTTAAAATAAGGCCTAGGCTCCAGATTGATAAATTTCAACAATTTTGAAAAGAAAACCTCAGGCTTAACTTCAATTTTTTCTGTCAGTGAAAAATAAGTATCCGGCTGCCATACTTCATCCAGATGCCAGTGCTGCTTTGGGCGGGTACTTCTCAGGAACTGTTTTACTTTCTTGGAAACGACATTCTGCCCTACTGTAATCAATAGGTCAGGAGCATATGTTTTATAGTCTTCTTCTGTAAAATTAAAAATATAACGGTCTATATGTTTGAAAAACTTCTCGTGATGCAGGTTTGAATTGGCTTCACTTAAAACAATAACAGAATGATTTTTTACCAGTTGTGTCAATTGATTTTCCAATTCGGGACTGTAGTCCCTTGTTCCCACCAAAAGCATAATTCTTTGTGAGGTATGCCATTCCGCAATCAGATTTGAAGGAATTTCATATTCTTTGTGCTTGATTGTTTTTTCTACGGTAGGAAAAGTAGGAAGTTCCGAAACAAGCTCATACAAAGGTTCTTCTAAAGGAATATTAATATGCACCGGTCCCTGCTTTTCAAAGCAAAGTTCGATGGCTTTTTTAATGGTATCGAAATTAATATCTTCTGCATGTTCCTTACTGTCTTCCAAAAGCTGGAAGTCACCATAGGAATGCTGATGAAAAACATCCTTCTGTCTTATCGTCTGCCCATCAAACAGATCAACAAAATCAGTCGGTCTATCGGCAGTAAGCACTAATAATGGAATATTCTGATAAAAAGCTTCAGTAACGGCAGGATAGTAGTTCACAACTGCAGATCCGCTGGTACAGGTAATTGCTACCGGCTTTTTTTCGCTTTTTGCCATTCCCATTGCTACAAAAGCAGCACTTCTTTCGTCTACAATACTGAAACAGTTAAAACTATCTACCTCCGAAAAATGAATGGCCAAAGGAGCATTTCTTGACCCCGGAGAAATTACAATATCAGCAATTCCGTACTGTTGAAGAAGATGTGCAAGTATTTGGATACTTCTCTTAGAAGAATATTTTTTCATACAGCAAATTTAACTTATAAATAATGATTTTAAAATCATTTAATTTAAAAAAAATGTAATTTTGCTATTCGTAAATTTCTAAAAATGGATAAAATACCTAGTGTAGACCTGCGTGATTTCCTTTCGGACAACCCGGAACGCAAACAGAAATTTGTAAATGAAATCGGAAAAGCTTATGAAGAAATTGGTTTTGTAGCCTTAAAAGGCCACTTTCTTGATGACAACCTAGTGGATGATTTGTATGGAGAGGTTAAAAACTTTTTTGAACAGCCAGTGGAAACGAAACAGAAGTATGAGATTCCAGGTATTGGCGGCCAGAGAGGTTATGTAGGATTCGGTAAAGAAACTGCAAAAGGTTTCAAAAAAGGAGACTTAAAAGAATTTTGGCATTTCGGGCAATATTTGTCTGATGATTCAAAATACAAAACTGAGTATCCAGACAATGTAATCGTTGACGAACTTCCAAAATTTAACGAAGTAGGTAAAGAGGCATTCCAGATGCTTGAGAAAACAGGACAGTATGTTCTAAGAGCTTTAGCATTACACCTTGGGTTAAATGAATTTTATTTTGATGACAAGATCGCAGAAGGAAATTCTATTTTAAGACCTATTCACTATCCGCCAATCATTGAAGAACCGGATGATGCTGTAAGAGCAGCTGCTCATGGGGATATCAACCTTATTACTCTTTTAATGGGAGCACAGGGTAAAGGTCTTCAGGTTCAGAATCACAACGGAGAATGGATTGATGCTATCGCAGAGCCGGATGAGTTGATGATCAATGTTGGAGATATGCTTTCAAGACATACCAACAACAAATTGAAATCTACCATCCACAGAGTGGTAAACCCACCAAGAGAAATGTGGAGTACTTCAAGATATTCAATTCCTTTCTTTATGCATCCTATCAGTGCAATGTCTTTAAATGCACTTGAAAATTGTGTAGACGAAAACAATCCAAAACTCTACGAAGATACAACTGCCGGAGAATTCCTGCATGAAAGATTGATCGAGCTGGGATTGATTAAAAAATAAAAAGAAACGGCTGCCTTGAATTAGAGGCAGCCGTTTTTATTATATTACATTTCGATTAAACAGGAAACGCGTGTACATAACATTGTACAACTATTCATTCTGTAACAACCATTATTTTGATCATTAAGTTCCTGGCAAGGGTCATCAGGAGAATCTCTAAGGTCATAGCATTTGTTATTCCCTCCTGAAATACTTTTCAATTCATTTCTCTCAATTTTCTTTAAATTTTTCATAGTTATAGTTTTAATTTTTCCTACTCTGTAAGCTTTTCGGATAACGCTTGCCTAAATTAGCAATATTCACGGAATAAAATAAATAATTTTTAATTAATAACTATTATGAGAGCCAATTAATGAATACAAATAGATTTTATCCTGTTATACAATAAAATTCCGGACACGGAGTTGGTTGTGTAAAAATTCCCCACGGACAGATACAGGTATAAGAATCACCGCCACCTCCAGGGTTTCCTCCACCTCCCGGATTTCCACCATAAGGTACACATTTCCCACCTGAGCAGATTTCTCCCGCAGAACAGCCTCCTTCACCAGGTCCTCCACCCTCAAAACAAAATGCCGGGAAGTCTACTCCAGCAACAATACTTCTTTTGTCATCTCTTGACAGTCTTTTTAGATTTTTCATAGTTATGATTTTTGGTATTTCCTACTCTATAAGCTTTTCGGATAACGCTTACTTAAAAATAATATTTATTTCATTAATAATCAAACATTTAAATCAAATTAAGTTTATAACAGATTAAAGAGGCTTTGGTTTTATTAAAATTTATTTTTTTTACACCCACATCTTGTTTAGTTTAAAATATTTTATCTATTTTTACTTTACCTACAAATTTTTAATTAAAACAATATGAAAAATTTAAAAAAACTACAAAAAGGCCAATTAAAAAACATTTCTGGAGGTGCTACTCTTCCTGAAACAGATTTCTGTATGTATTACTGCAGCGGGGTTATAGTTTGCGCTACCTGCAGTGATGATTTCAAATGCCCGGACACAAACAGTGATATGTAAGATTGAAAATCAAAAATGCCATAAATTGAAACCGTTTCTTTATTGAAGCGGTTTTTTTGTTCCGTTTGGATTAAAATAAGGCGGATTTTGAGGCTTTCACAAGCTTTTATTATCCCAAATATAACTTTACTTATGATGATGGATTTAAAAGCCAGTTCCGAGATTTGAGATGCGGGGTTTTGGGTTCGGCTTACGGCGTTCCAGGGATCAAGATTATTTATGTTCCATAGGAGCGGGCTTTAGCCAAAACTTAGGACTGGGGTAATTGTAATATTATCTGAAGAAAAGATAAATATGGATGGTTTAGATTCCTGCGGAGTGACAACTGGGGGTAATAAACGGTAATGGCGACAACAAAGAAGAAGTCAGTAGTAATATGAAGAAGAGAAAAGCAATAATGGGTAATGAATAATCAGTAATGAGTAATGAATAATGAATAGGTAATAATAACATCTGTGATGACATAGTGATGAGTGATGACTATGGTTTATTACTTATTACTCATTGCTTATTGCTCATTACTTATGTTTAGAGTTGTAGCTGCTTATTTGGCTTGATTAGGTATACAACAAAAAAAATCCTTTATCATCAGATAAAGGATTTTTTAAAAATAAAATAAAAACTGGCGGCGGCCTACTCTCCCGCTTTCGCAGTACCATCGGCGCTGGTGGGCTTAAC